>CASEAJ010000047.1 GCA_949285425.1 uncultured Porphyromonadaceae bacterium | reverse complement strand
TCCAAGGTGACTTTCCGGTAAATCTCCGAAATTTCACACAGACTACGCTGTGACTGTTCATAATCTTTTTGTTTCATGCTTTTGACTCTTTAGGAGTCAACCTTTTTTAAAAAAAGACATTGACAGCATAAACACACGACATCATGAAGACGGGCCGATGACATTCCCCTTTTCCCGGAACTTGTTCCCGGCCAAGTGTCAGGTTTCAGGTGATTTTTCTCAATCTGCATTCACAGGAATATATCACCATACAACAGATAGTTGTCGTTATACCACTAATATACAATAAATTATTTTATCCTTATACCGAATTCACGTATTCTCCTGATTACAATTATTTGAAACAAAAAAGCGGTCCGGAATCCGGACCGCTCATCCACCAACCTTTCCCATAAGGAGCGGTGTCATTTATTACGAATAAAAATTTGAACAGGAGTGCCATGAAAATCCCATTTCGAACGTATTTTGTTCTCCAGAAAACGCCGGTAGGGCTCCTTAACATACTGTGGCAAATTGGCAAAGAACACAAATGTTGGAACCTGTGTGTTGGGCAACTGCGTAACATATTTTATCTTGATATATTTTCCCTTCAACGCTGGAGGCGGATAGGCACCAATAATAGGGAGAAGATATTCGTTGAGTTTGGCAGTTGGCACCTTGCGTCGTTTGTTTTCATAGACCCTTGCAGCCATCTCCAATACCTTCAACACTCGCTGTTTGGTCAGTGCCGAAGCAAATATTATAGGGAAGTCAACAAAAGGCGACAAACGTTCACGAATGGATTTTTCCCACGCTTTAATGTCAGTAGAAGTCTTGTTTTCTACGAGGTCCCATTTGTTGACACAAACGACAAGTCCTTTCTTGTTCTTCTGAATAAGTGAAAATATGTTCAGGTCCTGACTTTCAAGACCGCGGGTCGCATCAAGCATCAAGATACACACATCCGAATGTTCTATGGCACGAATGGAACGCACCACCGAATAATATTCCAAATCCTCGTTTACCTTTGCTTTCTTGCGGATACCGGCCGTGTCAACCAAATAGAAGTCATAATTGAACTTGTTAAAACGCATGTAAATAGAATCGCGCGTAGTACCGGCTATGTCGGTAACTATGGTACGGTCCTCTCCTATCAAAGCATTGATAAAAGATGACTTACCTGCATTCGGACGTCCTACGACAGCCAAACGTGGCAATTCCTCCAAATCAGCATCTTCTTCTGCTTCATCCACCGGGAAACGCGCTACTAGTTCATCGAGCAAGTCACCCGTACCCAATCCGTTAATGGCCGAAATGATGAAAGGTTCGTCCAAACCCAATTTATAGAATTCGGCCGCCTGATATTGCAAGTCAAACGTATCGGACTTGTTGCACACAAGCATCACCGGTTTGGTACTACGACGAAGTATTTGTGCGACTTCAATATCCAAATCGGTTACTCCTCCCTGAATGTCGACAAGGAACATGATAACATCTGCTTCCTCAATGGCCAACATAACCTGTCGCTTGATTTCATCTTCAAACACATCGGTCGAATTGACCACCCAACCTCCAGTATCAATAACCGAAAACTCACGCCCGTTCCATTCGCTTTTACCATACTGACGGTCGCGCGTAGTGCCGGCTTCTTCATTCACAATGGCCCTGCGGCTTTTAGTAAGCCGGTTGAAAAAGGTTGATTTACCCACATTCGGGCGTCCTACAATTGCTACTATATTTCCCATATCTGTTTGTTTTCAAGTTTTTCTCCACCCCTTGAAAAACCAATGTGGAGGAACGGAAACGATTTCACATTTACACACTTTTCAAGCGATTGATATTAGCCTTTTCCAGTTTGGACTGAGCGTAAGCCAATGTTATGGTGACTTTTTTCACTTTCTTCGAAGGAGTCTCATACATTTTGTCGGTCATAATCATCTCCGTGATAGAACGGAGTCCACGAGCACCCAATTTGTATTCAATTGCCTTATCGACAATATAATCAAGAACATCTTCGTTAAATACCAAATCAACATCATCCATTTTAAAGAGCTTGACATATTGTTTGATAATGGAGTTCTTCGGCTCGGTCAATATACGGCGGAGCGCTGCCCGGTCCAACGGTTCAAGATAGGTCAGCACTGGCAATCGTCCGATAATTTCCGGAATCAGTCCAAAAGCTTTCAAATCCTGCGGAGCTATATATTGCAACATGTTGTTTTTGTCTATTTTCTCTGCATTGGCAATGGCTCCATATCCCACCGTACGCGTATTAAGACGTGAGGCTATTTTCTTTTCAATTCCATCAAACGCTCCTCCACAGATAAAGAGAATATTCTGCGTATTAACGGGTATCAATTTTTGTTCAGGATGCTTTCGTCCACCCTGTGGCGGTACATTGACAACCGATCCTTCCAACAGTTTCAGCAATCCTTGCTGCACCCCTTCTCCACTCACGTCGCGCGTAATGCTCGGATTATCGCCCTTACGGGCAATTTTGTCTATCTCATCAATAAACACAATGCCCCGTTCAGCCTCCTGCACATTGTAGTCAGCCACCTGTAGCAAACGGGTGAGAATGCTTTCTATGTCTTCGCCCACATAACCAGCCTCGGTCAGAACCGTAGCGTCGACAATGGTGAATGGCACATGCAGTTTCTTGGCTATAGTACGTGCCAAGAGGGTTTTCCCCGTGCCAGTGTATCCTACCATAATGATGTTTGATTTTTCTATCTCTACATCATCATCCGTCCGCACTTGCATCAACCGCTTATAATGGTTGTAGACCGCTACCGACAAATGCTTCTTGGCCTCGTCCTGTCCAATGACATATTGATCAAGATACTCCTTTATTTCAGCCGGTTTCGGTATCTCGTTGCGGTCAAAACTATCATGACGGCTCGCCGCAACCGTATTTTCCTTTACAATTTCGGCAGCCTGCAAGGCACACTCATTACATATCTGCACCCCATCCATACCCATAATGAAGAACTCAATCTGAGACTCAGGACGGCCACAAAAACTGCATGTATTTATTTTTTTAGCCATATACTGCTTTGTTCCATATCATTATTCAAGGCTGCAAAGGTACGAAGAAAATTATAAAAAATAAAGACAGGCACAAACCTGTCTTTATCTATCTCTGTCAATACAGTACGAACCATCAATGTTTATCCCGAACTAATATCCGATCTATCATTCCATATTCCATGGCTTCCTGCGAAGTCATCCAATAATCACGGTCGGAATCTTTTGCCACCTGTTCAAACGGTTTACCCGAATGATCGGAAATAATGGTGTAAAGTTCATTTTTCAGTTTCTGTATTTCACGTGCCGTGATTTCTATATCCGAAGCCTGTCCTTGCACGCCTCCCATGGGCTGATGAATCATTACCCGCGAATGTTTCAAGGCCGAACGTTTTCCTTTTTCACCCGCCACCAGCAACACCGCCGCCATTGATGCTGCCATGCCCGTACAGATGGTAGAAACATCGGATTCGATGAACTGCATGGTATCGTAAATGCCCAGACCATCATACACCGAACCGCCGGGCGAGTTAATATAAATAGAAATGTCCCTCGTAGGATCGGCCTGGTTCAAGAAAAGCAACTGAGCCTCTATGATGTTGGCCACATCGCTGTCAACCTGTGTACCAAGAAAGATAATGCGGTCCATCATCAAACGCGAAAACACATCCATTTGGGCGACATTCAACTGACGTTCCTCCATAATGTTCGGGGTTATGTAGCCGCTTGTAATCCTTGCATAGCGATCAAGCGTAAGACCGTTCATCCCCAAATGCTTCACCGCATATTTACGAAATTCATTATTGTCCATATTCTTATCTGATTAATTTATAATTTCATTTCCCGTTCTTCACAAAAACCAAAGCAAAGGACAACACAAAGATAAAGTTTTTACACGAAGGGACAAAAAGAGAAAACTCAGAAAATATGCAACAAGAAAGGCACAAAAGAAACATTCCCTTGTGCCTTCCGTCAATTTCCGATTGTCAGCTACGACTTTTATTTCGTTTCAAACATCTTGTTGAATTCTTCAACGGTCACTTCTTTTTCAGTCACTTTCACTGCCGACTTAACAGCCGCAAGAACTTTGTCTTCAGCCACTTTGTCAATAATATTCTTGACCGTTTCGTCTTTCTTCAGCATGTCTTTTGCGTAGTTAGCCAAGATGTCATCTTCAACCCCTACCATGCCATATTGTGCAAATTGCGCCCGTGCCACTTTCTTTGCATAAGCTTCCACTTCATCCGGCTCAACCTTCACATTGTTTGCCTTCATCAATTTATCTTTTACCAAATGCCATTTCAGGTCATCTATAATTTTGGAATAGTCTTCATCCAACTTTGCTTCAGTCAAATCTTTGTTGGCCGAAAGCAACCAGCGTTTCAGGAATGCATCGGGGAAAGTAGCCTTTTCCAGTTTCTTTACCAACATGTCACGTGCATCGAGAGCAAACTTGTAGTCGCTGTCGGCTTTCAAAGATTCCTGAATGCTTTCCTTGATTTTGCCACGGAATTCATCTTCACTTTTCACTACTCCTTCGCCATACACCTTGTCAAACAGTTCCTGATTGACTTCCGCTTCATGATAACGAGTAATACCATCTACTGTTATCTGACAGTCGGCTTCAAACGACTCGGCAGCATCCTTCGATATCTTCAACAAAGAAGACACTTCCGTTACATTTTCAAAAGCCTTTTTCGGGTTAAAGACAATCACATCGCCTTTTTTCGCACCGACAAAACGATTCTTCGTTTCTTCATCTTTCATATATCCCGGAGTCAGGATAGCTCCCTCAACATGCACACCACCTTCTTTCACGGCCGTTCCATCCAGTTCGAAAAGTTCGCCCTTCACCATGTCTTTTTCTTCTACAGTTTCTTCCTGTACATATTTGCCATAACGACCGGTGTAAGACTTAACCTGATTATCTATCATTTCATCGCTCACGGCAATGTTGTAATAGTTAACCTTGTCCTTCTGGTTGAGGCTGACTTCAAATTCGGGTGCTATAGCCAAATCGAATACAAAGTCGAAATCTTCCTGTGTATCAAAATCAATTTCCGGCTGTTCCGTTTCATTCGGAAGCGGTTCTCCCAAAATATTGATATTGTTGTCGTGAATATAATTATACAGGTTTTCTGAAACGAGTTTGTTTATTTCGTCCGCCTGTACTGCTTTACCATACATTTTCTTCACCAGGTTCATGGGCACCATACCCGGACGGAAACCCGGCATGTTCGCTTTCTTGCGATAGTCGCGCAAAGTCTTCTCTACTTTTTCTGCATAATCCGCCTTTTCCACACGGATTGTCACCACCGCGTTGTTCTGATCGATGTCTTTTTTAACTATGTTCATAATTATAATGTATATTTCAGATTTCTAACCTTCTGCATTCGAGCGTGCAAAGATATAAAAATAATTGATATCCGGCAATCAACTCAAACACTTGTTGCCTGCCACTTAAAAGAGCAGAAGCAGATTGACCGAAAGCATACGGTTTTCAGCCGAAGTGACTTTCAAACCGGTATCCTTGTACACCGTGGCAATGTCTTTCAATCCATCATTCCAACTAACCCCCAACTGAAAACGTTGCAGCACCTCAATGCCGGCTCCGGCGGAATAGCCATAATCAAGCCGTTCTTCAAAAGTTCCTAACTGCAATTTGGCATCCTCGCTTTCCCCATCGCGTATGGACTTGGCCTGAAGCAGACAAGAACCGTACAATCCCGCATAGGCATATACCCCCACCGGTCCGAAAGTGGCAAGAAAGCGCAAATTCAACGGAAGTTCTGCATAATTCAGTTCATTGTACCCTTTTATCAATTCCGCTTCGTTAGCAAACACGCATCCCCGCTGGGTAAAAAGCACTCCGGTCTCGCAACCGACTCCTATCCTGCGAGGTATGTAAGCATACTGGTACACCCCTCCTATCTGGAAACCGGTCAGTTCTGTCACTTCAAGACCATAATCGCTTTTCAATTGCTGCGTGGCAAAATTCAATCCCACACGAACCCCCACCTTCGCCTGCATGTTTCCAACCGACAACAAACACAGACACAGCAGAAAAATCCTGTTTGCTGTCACACTATGCCCATCTGTAGAGAAAAGAGCCTTGATGAACACACAATTCATCCATCCTTTTACCAAAAACCGGAAACTATCGCCGTGCCGCCCGTTTGCGTTCGTTTTCATCCAAAATAATCTTACGCAGACGCAACTTGGTAGGCGTCACTTCCACATATTCATCTTCTTTGATATATTCCAAAGCTTCTTCCAGACTAAATACCACTGGAGGTATGATACGGGCCTTTTCATCCGAGCCTGAAGCACGCACATTGGTCAGTTTTTTCGATTTGGTCACATTCACCACAATGTCACCTTCCTTCGAACTTTCACCTACTACCTGACCGGCATATACTTCATCTTGCGGGAAAATGAAAAAACGCCCACGGTCCTGTAGTTTGTCAATGGCATAGGCATAAGCCGTACCACTTTCCATGGCAATGAGCGACCCGTTGGTACGCTTTTCTATATCGCCCTTGTAGGGTTGGTATTCATAGAACCGGTGAGCCATAATGGCTTCGCCCGCCGACAAAGTGAGCACACTGTTACGCAAACCAATGATACCACGCGAAGGTATGAGAAATTCCAATTGAATACGGTCGTTTTTCGTTTCCATGCTCAGCATTTCCCCTTTACGGGCGGCCACCAGTTCAATGACTTTGCCTGAGCATTCTTCCGGCAAATTGATGGTAAGCTGTTCTATCGGTTCGCAACGCACGCCATCAATTTCCTTGATAATGACCTGTGGCTGCCCCACCTGAAGTTCATACCCCTCACGACGCATGGTTTCGATAAGTACCGACAAATGCAGCACACCACGTCCGTACACATGCCACATATCCGTTTCCGGATTTCTTTCCACACGCAATGCCAGGTTCTTGTCCAGTTCCCTGATCAGACGTTCATGAATGTGACGCGAGGTGACATACTTGCCCTCCCTGCCAAAGAAAGGAGAATCGTTGATAGTAAAGACCATGCTCATGGTCGGTTCATCAATAGCAATAGGGGTGAGCGGTTCTGGATTGAGCGCATCGGCTATCGTATCGCCGATTTCAAACCCTTCGATACCCACCAGCGCACAAATATCACCCGATTTCACTTCACTGGTTTTGGTACGTCCCAATCCGGTAAAGGTATGCAGTTCCTTGATTCGGGTTTTTATTATGGTTTTGTCGCGTTTTACCAGACTGACATCCATATTTTCACGCAAAGTTCCACGATGCACACGCCCTACGGCAATACGTCCCACATAAGGTGAATAATCCAATGACGTAATCAGCAATTGAGGAGTTCCTTCCAGATATTCCGGTTCGGGAATGTATTCAATAATGGCATCGAGCAACGGCAGAATATTATCCGTCGGCTTCCGCCAGTCTTCCGACATCCAGTTCTGTTTGGCCGACCCATAAATAGTGTGGAAGTTCAACTGCTCTTCCGTAGCATCAAGGTTGAACATAAGATCAAACACGGCTTCGTTCACTTCATCGGGACGGCAATTCGGCTTATCAACCTTATTCACCACCACAATCGGAATCAATCCCATCTGCAAAGCCTTCTGCAACACAAAGCGCGTTTGCGGCATAGGACCTTCAAATGCATCGACCAGCAGCAGCACCCCGTCAGCCATATTCAGCACACGTTCCACTTCACCTCCGAAGTCCGCGTGCCCCGGAGTGTCTATAATATTAATCTTATATCCTTTATAGTTAATGGAAACATTTTTGGCCAAAATGGTTATACCTCGTTCGCGCTCCAGTTCGTTGTTGTCCATAATCAACTCCCCGGTGTTTTCGTTGTCGCGAAAGAGCAATCCGGCATGCAACATTTTATCAACCAACGTAGTTTTTCCGTGGTCGACATGCGCTATAATAGCGATATTCCTAATCTTCTGCATTTTACACAATCTTTTTTAACGGGTGCAAAGGTAATGAAAAAAACTCACTTTTCGTTCGCCATCATAACATATTCCTGTGAATGCGGGTTGAGGAAAGTCACCTGAAACCTGACATAGGACCTGAAACAAGTTCCGGAAAAAAGGCAATTTCATCGGTCCGTCTTTATGATGTCATGTGTTTATGCCTTTAAAGTTATCTTTTCACATAGGTGAAAAGAACGTCCCACGTATGTGGTACACGTGTCCCATATACGTGATACACGTGTCCCACATATGTGGGACGATAACTTTGACAGCATAAAAAGGAAACATCGTGCCGCCGGCTGCACGAAACCTTTATACAGAACTCACGTTTTCCTTGTTACAAAACTTGAATGTTTCCGCTCCAAGTTGAACTACATCAAAAAGATTTCTCATTATTACAGTATGGAAAACGAAGATTTTTATCTAAGTTTGCATAAGGAATTTCCTAAAAAAGAAGACTATGAACTCTACCGTCAAACAAACATACAGGGAACTGATACGTTCGCACGGCTCTCTGCTCACTCCGGGAGAACGGCAAGAGTTGCGCAAATTGCTTGCACAGCATTACGACAGCATCCAAGTGCAGCCATCTACCCTACCCGGTGACTCCATAAACGACCGTCTGCAAATCGTACGAATTGTAACGGACGAGATTGGGCTGGGCAAACCGGCCGTATTGAGTGTGATGCTGCATGATTTGGTGGAACAAGGAAAAATAGCAACCGAAGAAATAGACCAGCGGTTTAACACATCGGTGGGATCCATCATCAACGGGCTGTCACAAGTTGAAAAATTATACCGGCACAATGCTGCCATTGAAACGGAAAACTTCCGCAAACTATTGCTTTCCTTTGCTGAAGACGTGCGGGTAATTCTTATCATCGTAGCCGAACGGCTCTACATCATGCGCCAGTTAGACCGGGCCGATGAAGAAACCCGCCAAGGTATTGCCCGCGAATGCGCATTTCTATACGCACCGCTGGCCCACCGCATGGGCCTATATGCCATTAAAAGCGAGTTGGAAGACCTTTCGCTCAAATACACCAACCGCGAAATATACAAGGAGATAGCCCACAAACTGAACGAAACCAAACGGTCGCGCGACAAATACATTGCCGAGTTCATTGCACCTTTGAAAGAAAAACTGAAAGTCATTGGAGCCGATTTTGAAATCAAGGGGCGCACCAAGTCCATTCATTCCATTTACTCGAAAATAAAAAAACAGAATACACCGTTTGAAAACATATACGACCTGTTTGCTATCCGCATCATATTCAACGTACCGCTGGAACGGGAAAAAGCCGTATGCTGGCAAGCCTATTCCATAGTGACAGACATGTATCAGCCCAACCCGAAACGGCTGAGAGACTGGATTTCAATACCCAAGTCGAACGGATACGAAAGCCTGCACACTACCGTAATTGGTCCCGAGGGGAAATGGGTAGAAGTGCAGATACGCACCGCCCGCATGGACGAAGTGGCAGAAAAAGGACTGGCTGCCCACTGGAAGTACAAAGGCATAAAAAGTGAAACAGGTATGGATGAATGGCTGAAAAGCATTCGTGAAATACTTGAAAATCCGGAACTGAACGCCATTGACTTCATGGACGAGTTCAAACTGAACCTGTATGACAAGGAAGTATTCGTATTCACCCCCAACGGTGACCTGCACAAGCTTCCAAAAGGAGCCACGGTACTCGACTTTGCCTTTTCCATACATTCCGAATTGGGCTGCAAATGCGTAGGAGCCAAAGTCAACGGGCGTAATGTGCCGATAAAACATGAACTGAACAACGGTGACCAAGTAGAAATACTCACATCACCCACACAAAAGCCCAATCCATCGTGGCTCCAAATCGTATCCACCTCCAAGGCCAAAACCAAAATACGGCAGGCATTGAAAGAGGTAGAATACAAAGATGCGGAAATAGGCCGCGAAACAATTATACGCCGCTTCAAAAACTGGAAAATAGAACTGGACGACGGGAACCTGTCCCGCATGGCCAAAAAATTAGGATACAAAACCGTGAGCGACCTGTATCAGGATGTAGCAAGCGGCAAACTTGATATTCACACCGTGCGCGATGCTTACGTGGCCATCGACAAGCGCGACCAAAACACGGAACAGGAAGCGAAAAGTGCAGAACTCTTCACCGCCAAAGAGCCTGAATTTGTAGATGCGAAAGAAGATGTGCTCATCATCGGGCAGGACTTGAAAAACGTTGATTTCAAATTGGCCAAATGCTGTAACCCCATTTACGGTGACGAGGTGTTCGGCTTCATATCCATCAATGGAGGTATCAAAATTCACCGCAAAGATTGCCCCAACGCTCCACAAATGATTTCACGCTTCGGCTACCGCATCATCAAAGCGCGCTGGAGCGGCAAGTCGGCCGGTTCGCTCTACCCCATCACGCTGCGCATTGTGGGACATGATGATATCGGCATTGTGGCAAACATCACCTCGCTGATATCCAAAGAAAAAGATATACTGCTACGCTCCATATCCATCGACTCAAATGCAGGATTGTTTCAAGGCAACATAACCATCATGGTCAACGACACCAAAGCCCTTGAGGCCATCTGCAAAAAGATAAAACTGATAAAGGGTGTGAAGAACGTATCGAGAGTCTGACCGCTTATTGTTAATTATTAATTGTCAATTGATATTATGTTTTCTGGAATTGTAGAAGAAGCGGCACAAGTTGTCGCACTGGAAAAAGAGCAGGAAAATCTCCACATCACCATGGCCTGCTCGTTTGTAAACGAATTGAGTATAGACCAAAGCATTGCCCATAACGGGGTGTGCCTCACGGTAGTCAGGAAAGACGAGAATACCTACACCGTCACCGCCATTCAGGAAACGCTTGACCGCACCAATCTCGGCGCCCTGAAAATAGGAAGCAAAGTGAACCTGGAACGCAGCATGCTGATGAACGGACGACTGGACGGACACATCGTGCAAGGACACGTGGACCAAACTGCCGTATGTACCCGTGTGGAAGAAGAAGACGGAAGCTGGCGGTACACGTTCGAATACAAATATGACCCGGAAATGGCACGACGCGGCTATCTCACCGTAGACAAGGGATCGGTCACCGTCAATGGGGTGAGCCTCACCGTATGCAACCCGACCGACAACAGCTTTCAAGTCGCCATTATCCCCTACACCCACGAGCATACCAATTTTCACCAAATAGAAGAAGGAACGTTGGTAAACATCGAGTTTGACATCATTGGCAAATACATCAGCCGCATGATGAACCACGAACAATAAGATTCCAAACGAGACTCCCCTGTTTCCGGAGTCCAAACGCTCCGGTTTTTCTGTCACCAACATGCCGGCCTACCCCAAGCGGTCCATTGACCGCCGTCTCCGGGGTAAGCCGGCATGTTGTATGGTTTACTCTCCAATGCCCAGGCAACACCGTAATCGCATGTCTTTCCTGCTCCACGACAAGCGTTTCCATCTGTGTATCCTATTTTTTATACCTCTACACAAAACAATCGGCCCCTTTGTTTGTTGTATAACAATGAATAGCAACGTTCGACATGGGAAAATTAAAGGCACAGTTAAGAGAATCATATTTCAATCCTATATTGCAAATCCTTCCTGCACTGACTTTCATTGTAACGAACTATATTTGGGGAAGGGAAACCGGTTGGTGGTGCGCTGTCATTGTAACAATAGCCCTGACTTTCTACGTAAACATAGCATACAAAGGGCTTTTCAAATGGTACATGTTCCACATGCTCATTTTCTTTGTTGTCGTGTCATTCATGTGCGTCACCGCTCAACTGTTCAACGGAACTGCAATCAATAAAATCATTGACAAAACCATATTTCTCCTTTCACTGACAGTTCTTTCCGTATTCCGTAAAAAAATTGTCAGGTTATCCGACAAACTGGTTTCCCCACTCGTGCCCATGAGTAACAACATTACCGAGTTTTACAACATTGTACATGTTTTCATAGTCCTGACATCACTATACATCATCGCTTACTTGCTATTCTTTTTTATAGGCAGCGGGCAGGTATCAGCCGACTTTGAAGTCATCAATTTCATATCGGTCGTTTTCATTGTCTTGCTCATTGTTTTCTATGTGGTCAAAATAGAATTTGTCAGACGGCAACTTGCCAAAGAACGCTGGCTGCCCATTCTCAACAAAAAAGGGAAAATAATCGGAACCATACAGCGTCTCAGCAGCTTGTCCGACCGGAGGAAATACACTCATCCTGTCGTACGCGGCATTCTGATAAAAGATGGACGCCTACTGCTGCAAAAACCCGTCGACACCAACGACTTCTTTTACAAACCCAGCTGGGATTCTTTCATTAACAACCATGTCGGTATCGGAGAAAGGACAGAAGAATGCCTCAAAAAAACCGCTTCTGAACTTTTTGGAATAAAAGACATCAATCTGTTTCTCTTGACAAAATACATAGAAGACACCCCTTACGAACATCAGTATGTATTTGTTTTCATCATTTGCAGCTATTCCGGCGAAATAACCCCTAATCCCCTGCACATTGCCCAATCAAAATGGTGGACACAACCACAAATAGAAGCCAACCTGCAAGCCGGCATTTTCAGTAAAAAATTTATCAGGGAATACAGTTTGTTGAAACGTTCCGGATTATTGGATTCAACCCAAATCGGTCATTAGGACGTTCAGTTCTTGTTTCACTTGTGAGGGGCTTCTCTTTTTGCCTGTTTTTGGTTCCCTGCCGGTGCTTTGCCGCCCCGTGTCTTGGCACATAGCCCGCTATGCGCCTGCGATGCGGAACGTCAAATCCCTCGGCATGAAACTAAAAATAGGGCAAAACCTAATGACCGATTTGGGTTAAAAAGAGGAAATTTGCAAAACTTAGCAACCAACACCTATTATAAGCCAGTTCCTATCAAACAACACAACATATTGGTCACCGATTCCTGCAAAAGAAAGCCCCTTCATTACAATTTTGTCTTGAATGACAATATATGGATGGTGACAGCAACCGCAATACCACCAAGCAGCAACTGAAGCCACAACCGGCCTTCCGCCGCGGTAAAAATGGAGACAAGCATGACAGTCCACAACATGGACACTGATATAATCTTTATTTTCAACGGGATTGCCTTTTCTTCACGAAAACTGCGGACATACTCCCCAAACACCCGATGATGAATCAGCCAGCAATACAAGCGGTCAGAGCTACGGGCAAACAAAGCTGCCGACAGCAATAAAAAAGGAGTGGTGGGCAATACGGGCAAGACTATCCCCAAAATGCCTAATGACAAACTCACAATCCCTATGACTATAAAGAAAACCTTCATATCACCAAAAAGAAACCGCCAAGGCCGAAGAGCCTGTCTGCCTTTGCAACTCTGCCCCAGCGGCCTTCGCGGTTTCCCATTTTCTTTTTATCCGACGAGACACTTAGTTCTCGCCCATTGCCTTTTTAAATATCTTCTGCGATTGCACATAGCCCAATCGTGCTGAAGGACCCGAAATGCAACCACCCTCACAAGCCATGACTTCTATAAAATTGCCGGGGGCCTTCCCTTTGGCATAAGCACGCAAAAGTCCAATGTTTTTCTTGTCTATATTGGAAACCTGCAATGGCTTCATTCCCAATTGCGGATAACACTGGGCTATGGCCGAAATCACTCCGCCGGCACGGGCAAATCCACGTCCCGGCATGGGTGCGGTTTCCTTTTCTTCCTTGGCCGGCGACAACTCAATGGACATGCCATCAAAAACAGCATCCAGTTCTTCAAAAGTCATCACATAGTCCACGTTCTCGTTATCGGCCACTTCCTTACGCTTGCCTACACAAGGACCGACAAAAACAATCTTCGCATCCGGATACTGTTCTTTTACCATTTCGGCCGTATAATACATAGGAGAACCTGTTGATGACACGAAAGATTTCATTTCAGGCATATGCTTCCGAACCAATTCCACATACGACGGACAACACGAAGTCGTCATGAAAGGCTGTCCCGATTCCAGTTTTTCCTGCAATTCCAACCCTTCACGACGTGTTGTTTCCATCGCACCATAAGCAACCTCTATACTGTCGGCAAAACCTATTCTTTTCACAGCTTCATGAATATCATTTATCGTATTCTCGTACTGCGATTGGATAGAAGGAGCCAAAATAGCAACCAGCTTCTCGCCTCTTGACAATGCCGACAGAATGTCAAACACCTGTGACACTTCAAAAATAGAACCGAACGGACAGGCATTGATGCATTTACCGCAATAAATACATTTCGATTCGTCTATATGCTCAATGCCGTTCTCATCTTTCTGTATGGCCTTTACCGGACAAGCTTCTTCGCAAGGCACAGGAATATACACAATAGAGTGATACGGACACGCCTGCTTGCAAATGCCGCAATTCACACATTTGTTATGGTCAATATGCGCCTGCCCGTTTGGCTGGAAACTAATGGTACCTTTCGGGCAATTCATATAACACGGACGCCCCACACAGCCCCGGCAAAGATTTGTCACCACATAATTCGTTTTCACGCAAGCCGTACACGCTTCATCGACCACCGTCAATATGTTCTTGTTCAATTCCGTACGGTTCAAGGCATCTTCCGCATATTTCGAAAGAGGTATCAGTTCATCTTCTTCATCCGATATGCTGTAGCCCAACAACGGAAGCATTTTGTATTTCAACACAGCACGCTCCTTATAGATACAGCAACGACCGCGAGGGGTATTGTTACGAGGAGACATCTTGATGGGTATACGGTCTATTTCATCTAACAGACGACCTTCTTTGTACAACGTAATAAGATTCGACATCAATTCACGACGAATGATAAGTGCATTGTTTACAAAAGCCATGAAAAAAAATACGGTTTTAAGTGTGATTATTAATTTTGTTTTGGGGAGCGCAAAGGTAAATATTTTTTCGGTTAAACCCAAATCACATCAGGACGTCCAGGCCCTGCTTCTGCTTAGGCAGGTTCTACAAATCCCCCGCCATAACATTTTTACACTTTACAGGTTGGCTTTTACGTGATTTATAAAACCCTCCTTTACAAATACCTTCTCTTTTTGCCGGTTTTTGTTTCCTGACGGAACAGCAAGCCCCTCGTCATGAAAGCAAAACCCGGCCGTTGTAAAAAAACAACAGCCGGGTTTCAGAAAAGACCCGATATCCAAACACATGGATACGGAATGTTAAGAAGCTAGCTCAATATACTCAGCAAAATACCGGCTGCAACAGCCGAGCCGATAACTCCCGACACGTTCGGAGCCATAGCATGCATGAGCAAGTGGTTGTTTTTGTCGGCCTTCAAGCCCTGCTCTTGTGCCACACGAGCCGAATCGGGCACTGCCGACACACCGGCCGCACCAATCAACGGATTAATCTTGTTATCATCTTTCAAGAAAAGATTCATGAATTTGGCAAAAAGCACTCCGCCGGCTGTCGCCACACAGAACGACAAGGCACCCAATGCAAATATCAGCACCGAATCGGCACTCAAGAAACCTTTGTTCACCAACTCACCGGTGGCAGGATCTTCCATCCAGCGAACAGCCTGCGTAGAAGCACCGACCGTCACACCCAGCAAAATGGTAATCACATTCATCAGGGCATAGCGGGCCGTATCGGCCAGACGTTCGGTCACACCCGATTCCTTCAGCAAGTTTCCGAAGAAAAGCATACCCAACAAAGGCAATGCGCTGGGAGCAATGAAAGTTGTCAGCAACATACCTACTATAGGGAACACTATCTTTTCAGTCTTCGAAACCTGACGGGGAGGTTTCATACGTATCATACGTTCTTTCTTCGTAGTGAGCAAACGCATGATCGGAGGCTGAATGAGCGGCACCAATGCCATGTACGAATATGCGGCTATGGCAATCGCTCCAATCAAGTGAGGAGCCAACTTGGATGAAAGGAAAATGGCCGTCGGTCCATCGGCACCGCCAATGATACCTATCGCTCCGGCTTCGGCCGGTGTAAATCCAAGCGCATACGCTCCGATGAATGTAGCGAATATACCCAATTGTGCCGCTGCTCCGAGCAACATCAATTTCGGATTCGAAATCAATGATGAGAAGTCGGTCATGGCTCCGATACCCAGGAATATCAACGGAGGATACCAGCCGGAAATCACACCGCCGTACAATATGTTGTACACGGAACCGGTTTCATAAATGCCGATGCCGAAACCTTCCTTGAAAGGAATGTTCCCTATCAATATCCCGAAACCTATGGGAACGAGCAAAAGCGGTTCCCAGTGTTTCACTATACCCAACAAAATGAAGATAACGCCAATGACTATCATCAACAGGTTTGTCCAATGGAAATTGGCAAACCCCGTACTCTGCCAGAACGAAACCAAACTATCCATGATAGAATGTTCCTCGGCAGCCACTTCCTGTGCCATCATCTGAATGGGGAAGATCATGAGCAACAGAAAGAGCATGATTGTTGTTTTACTTAATCTCTGTTTCATAGGGAGGCAGGATTATTCTATTTCAAACAAAACATCATCTTGCAACACAGCCTGACCCGCCGATACGTTCACTTTCACTATCGTACCATTGGTTTCGGCCAATATGTTGTTTTCCATCTTCATGGACTCGAGCACCATCAACGTATCGCCTTCTTTAAAGTTTTCTCCCTCTTTGATCAGTATTTTAAACACATTTCCAGGAAGGGGCGATTTGATTGTTTTCGAGCTCGGCTTCTTCACCGCCGCAACCGGAGTCATCTTTTCTCCCGCCACCTGCGATGAATCGGCGTTGGACACCTGGCTGCGTACCAGAATAGGAGTCTTGGTTGTTTTTATTTCCTGCTGTATCTTTACAGAGTAAGGCGTGCCGTTAACCTCCAGTTTTGCCACGTCGCCTTCGACCTTCTTTACGTTCACTTCGTATTTCGAGCCGTTTATTTCAAAATTGATTTTTTTCATTTACCTGTTCAAATTTGTTAGTCCATAAATTTTAGAATTCCACGGAGAATAGCGTCTTTCTATACGCTTAATCGTAATGACGTTGCTTTCCTTATCGTGCACATCGTCCAGGAACAAGTGCAAAGCCATTGATATGGCGGCGATTTCCGCTCCGGCTATATCTGTCGGCACAATCGCATCGTTCGGAATGTCAGGGTTCTTCACTATGCGCTTCTTGGTCGTTTTCATGCTCAAATGACCGGTCAGCTTAAACGCCAGCACCAACAGCACCAAGGCCACAAACACAATTAGAATACCCAGCAACGACGCCACAAGGATGTCGCTCATTGTCATTGAAACCATATTCAATACGTTCATAACCATAAAACTATAAAGGTATATTACTATGTTTCTTCAACGGATTGGCCAGTTTTTTCGTCTGCAATGCCTGGAATGCACGGATGACGCGGAAACGGGTGTTGCGCGGTTCAATCACGTCATCAATGTAAGCATACGAAGCCGCATTGTACGGATTGGCAAATGCCGTGTTGTATTCAGCGGTCTTGTCGGCTATGAACTGAGCCTTTTCTTCGGCGTTTTCCATTTTGACAATGGTACGTCCTTCAAGCACTTCTATGGCACCCGAAGCCCCCATCACGGCAATTTCGGCCGTCGGCCATGCATAGTTGAAGTCACCGCGAAGCTGCTTGCTGCTCATCACACAGTGAGCTCCTCCGTATGACTTGCGCAAAGTCACCGTAACCTTGGGCACCGTCGCTTCACCATAAGCAAACATCAGTTTGGCTCCGTGGGTAATGATACCCTGGTATTCCTGTGAAGAACCGGGCAAGAATCCGGGAACATCCACCAGCGTAAGAATCGGGATGTTGAACGCATCGCAGAAACGCACAAAACGTGCCGCCTTGCGCGAAGCGTCGCAGTCAAGCACACCCCCCATGAAGTTGGGCTGGTTGGCTATGATACCCGTAGACTGTCCGTTGAAACGGGCAAAGCCCACCACCACGTTCTTGGCAAAGAAACGGTGCACTTCCAGGAACTCTTCGTTGTCGACAATGGCATGTATCACATCCTTCACATCATAAGGCTTGTTCGGGTTGTCGGGAATAATCTCGTTCAAAGAATCCTCCATGCGGTCAATCGGGTCGTTCGTGTTGAAAAGCGGAGCTTCTTCCAGGTTGTTCTGCGGCAGATAGGAAAGCAGCTTGCGGATAAGCATCATGCCTTCTTCTTCCGTTTCTACCTTGAACTGTGCCACACCCGATTTCTTGGTGTGCATGCTTGCACCTCCCAGGTCTTCGGTCGAAATGTCCTCGCCAGTAACCGACTTCACCACCTTCGGTCCGGTAACGAACATGTAGCTGGTGTTTTCGGTCATCAAGATAAAGTCGGTAAGTGCAGGAGAATAAACGGCTCCTCCGGCACAAGGTCCGTAAATGGCCGAAATCTGCGGAACCACACCCGACGCCAGAATATTGCGTTCAAAAATTTCGGCAAAACCGGCCAGTGCGTTCACACCTTCCTGAATGCGGGCACCTCCCGAGTCGTTAATGCCGATTATCGGGGCACCCATCTTCATGGCCATATCCATCACCTTGCAGATTTTCAAAGCCATTGTTTCCGACAACGAGCCGCCGAAAACCGTAAAGTCCTGGGCGTACACAAACACCGTACGTCCATCAATCGTACCATGGCCGGTAACCACCCCATCACCCAAGAACTTATCCTTTTCCATGCCGAAGTTATGACAGCGGTGCGTCACAAACATATCGAGTTCTTCAAAGCTGCCTTCATCCAACAGCATGTCAATACGTTCACGGGCTGTATATTTCCCCTTTGCATGTTGGGAAGCTATACGTTTTTCTCCTCCTCCCAATTTAGCCTCAACGCGTAAATCGATGAGTTTCTTTACTTTTTCTTTATTTTCCATCTTTTTCAATTTGGATTTTTAGTTTGGTTTTTATCTGTTTGATGAACCGGCAGCACATTCGGTTTTTCAAAAAAGAAACGAAACCGGCTGCACGGTCCTGTTGCATTTCCCCCGGAAAAGCGGACTTGGAGGTGTATCAACACACACTCTCTTTTTTCAACAAGACGTATCAGAACGGGTAAGCTGCAAGGCGCAGAGACGCAGAGACTTGCTGACAATGAAGCGCACTTTGTACGCAGCCGAAGCCAAATGTCGGAATCAATGCCGCAAATGCCCGTTATGACACACCGACTTACTCTTTGTTCGGATTTTCGCACAGTTCGGTCAGCACGCCGAAAGTCGACTTCGGATGCACAAACGCAATGTTCAGTCCTTCCGCACCTTTGCGAGGATTGGCATCAATCAGGCGGATGCCCTTGCCGGCCAGTTCATCCAGGTTTTCCTGCAAGCCTTCTACCGCAAATGCCACATGCTGTATGCCTTCTCCCTTCTTGTCAATGAACTTGGCAATGGCACTCTCGGGGTCCGTCGCTTCAAGCAATTCTATTTTCGTCTGTCCTATCTTGAAAAAGGCCGTGCGCACTTTTTGTTCCGCCACTTCTTCAACGGCGTAACACTTCAACCCCAAAATGTTTTCATAAAAAGGAATCGCTTCATCCAGGCTTTTGACTGCAATTCCCAAATGTTCAATGTGAGTAAGTTTCATACGATTTTCTGTTTAAAAAGTTCTATCAACATTCCCGTCAAACCGATAACCGTTTAAAAAAGAACAACGTAATCAGTCATGCCGGTTTTTTACGAAGCACAAATATACGGATTTTTATTTCCCTGCAAACGAAACTTGACATGTTTTAAAGCAATTAATGTGAATTAGGGGCATGCACAGCCTGTCGGAAAAACCTTCTCAAAAGGCCGGTTCCATAAATTGTATCCTTAAATGGAAGGACCTGACAACACCCAAACAACTACAGCCGGGTTCGAATCCACCTATAGGAAGTCGTCCAACTACCTATAGTTAGTTGTTCAATGTGCTATAGGTAGTAGCCCAACGTGCTATAGTTAGTTTTATCACTTTGCCAAGCAAACAACCGGCTGACAGCCAACACATAACAAGAGCAAAAGAATGAGTGTTAAAAAACGTACTATAGGAAGTCGGGAAAGAAACTATAGGAAGTGTCCCGTTCCGCTTGCAGGAAGATGCGGAAAACACAAGGAAAAACGTCCGAAAAAGAATACATGAATGAAGTATACAAAAATAGTGAAAAGCGAGCGGAGAAGCAAATGAAAACATGGTTTTCTATTTGAGTCTCCCGAACATCCTTTTTTTTATAGAAAACAGTAAAAAAATCAATCGAGCGGTTGGCACTCTGCTTTGTTTTTCATAGCTTTGCTTTCGGTTAGATACAGACTGTAACATCATGAAAACATCGACTCCTTCATTCGGCCGCATGGCTTCCGGCCGGGTCCTCGGCCAGGCATGGCGCGTAGCCCCCCACAAGGGCTGTTTCTCCGTTGCACGCATGACACTTGCGTGCCTGTTTACCGACAGTGAGACCTGTTTTTTCAATCTCCCAATTTACCGCAAATCATGAAACCGTTAAAGTTTTATATTTACATGTTATATTCACTAAAAGAGTATTACTACAATGATTTTGGAAAAGCCTTGTGTGTTTTTTTTGTAATAATACTTATAAATTGTTTAACTATAGTTGCTTTTTATTTATCCATAAACAACTTGCAAACAACTGATGTCATTTTCTTTTCTCATTTTAATGACTATTTTGCGGACCGGGCCTATATTTTTGTTGTGGATTTAATCCCTTTAGCAGCAATTATGGGATTGATATATCTTCTGAACAAAAAGAAAATAAAGAAATACTGGGAGGAATTCAAACAATATCCAAAAGAAACCATCCGTAGAAAAAACAAACAGACTATCATTTACTACGTGTTAACAATCGTACTGTTGGGGGTATCTATATTTTCATCCTCTTTTTTATAGAGTCCCCCGGTTGGGGCGGATTTGCAATCCGTCCACTAATTTATTGTAAGGATTTGCAAACCGATGAGTGGTGTTTGTTGAAAAACATATACCTTGTTGGCGGATTACAAATCCTGATGAATGAAAAAGCCTAATTGCAAATCCGGCTTGACGGGAGTAAAAAATCAATCCGAACGGTTGTCGGTCTGCTTTGTTTTTCATAGCTTTGCTTTCGGTTAGATACAGACTGTAACATCATGAAAACATCGACTCCTTCATTCGGCCGCATGGCTTCCGGCCGGGTCCTCGGCCAGGCATGGCGCGTAGCCCCCACAAGGGCTGTTTCTCCGTTGCACGCATGACACCTGCGTGCCTGTTTACCCTGATAACAAGTTCCGTTTTTCAACAACCAATTTTACCGTAAATCATGAAAAATAAAAGTTTTCATTGGGCGCTTCTGTTTGCGTCTGTTTCTTTTGTCCTGCCGGTTTCCGGTCATGTGCCGGACACGACACACGTCAGTCCTCCCCAACTGTCAAGTTCAACCGGCGAATCTCCGGCCCGGTTCAGTTACACGTATGACGCATCCGGCCGGGTCACCATGCGCACCATTGTGTTGTCATCATCCGCATCGTCACGCCGCTCGGGAAAGTCGGAAAAGCCTTCCCTGCCTTCAGAAAACGAATCCGTTCCGTTTTCCGACCGGCTGGGCACGTGGCAAGTGACCGTCCACCCCAACCCCACGCAGGGCATGCTGCTTGTCGAAGTGGCGGGAGAAAGCGATGCCACCCTGCAACTTGCCGTCTATTCGCTCGAAGGGGAACGCCTGTTCGCGCAACAAGGCACGGAAAAGTTGACGGAAATTGATTTGTCAGTCTGTCCGCAAGGGACGTATATACTCTGTGTGTCTGTCGATGGGCAAAACCGAAATTACAAGATTGTCAAACAATAAAACGATGACATCATGAAAAAGACACTCATTTTGACAATGCTGGCCGCATGGAACTGGATGGGATACTTATGCGCAACGGTTATAGCACCGATAGACCAATACGACACCTATTGGGAAGACATGGGAGATGGTTTTGACCGGGAATACTCCCCTCAGAATGCCTGTGTCATGGAAATACCGATGCAGGCTTCCGTAAATGAATACGGCGCCGCCATCATTACCGTGCCATTGGACATGCCCGATGTGGGAGCCGGCATGAAACCGAATCTGTCACTCATGTATAACAGTACAGAGGCGGAACGCATGTTCGGCAACGACTGGCAGTTGTCCGGATTGTCGGAAATCAGACGCACAGCCAAAAGCATTTATTACGACAACATCATGCTCCCCGTGGACAAGCATCAAGAACTGGACGGAAACGAGGCTTTCAACCTTGACGGCCGGAGGCTGATTGTGGAGCAGAACAACTTCCCTTCCTCCGTGAGCTACCGCAGCGAAACGGGCAACATCAAGGCCAAAGCTTTCTTCCGGGCTTCGGAAGACAACGCATCCGGATATGTGTACAGTCATTTCAAGGTGTACTATCCCAACGGCAAAACCGCCGTCTTCGGATTCGAAGAGGCTGAAAAGAACAAAGATGCCCTGCATTTCCCGATAAGCCGGTTGACAGACCTGTTGATGAATACGATACACTATGAATATGTCTTCAGCTTCGGAGCTTACCGCATCAGCCGCATCACATTCGGCAAAAACCAGGAAGCGAGCGTCCGCTTCTTTTACGGGAAAACAAAGGTCTGTTTTCGGAAAGGAGAAAGATACAAGACCAACCGGCTTAGCGGTGAAACGGAATATGTAGAGAATGATTCGCTGTTTGTTACGACAGACTGTGCGTTGCAACGCATTGAAATCACGCACAATGACGACATTTTCCGGAACTATCCATTGGTTTACCGCTCCAACGGACAATATCTGTTTCTGAGCGAAATCCACATGAGCAGACCCAAACCGACAGATTCTACACAACCGACCGAGCCATCGGACGGAACAGAATCAGACACATTGCAACTGGCCGACCTCCCAACAGATGGAGATGGACCTCTCGTGCTGCAAAACGACACGGCCGACTTTGTCATGCCCCTGCGTTTCCGTTATGGCAGCAACCAACCGCGTCCGACCTTCGACCAAACCACGGAGACATGGGCTGTCGGATACACCGACTTTCATGCAAAGAAAGGACTGTTCGGCCCTTCGGAGACAACCGGCATCGTGGTCTATCCCAAGTCGGACCCCTACAACGGAAGCCCCTGCAACGAAACGGATTCCATTCTGATAAGACCCGACTTGGACCATCCGAAAACCTATTCCATACCGGCAGGGAAAGGTCTGGCGGACGTCTTGTGTGTCAATCTGAACGACACGGCCGGATATGAAATCGTCCGGGTGAACAATTACCGGTCGGGGGCGCATGACGTGCTGGACTTTTCCGTATATACTTTCGACGCGCAGGGTGTGCTCAAGCTGTCGTACAACAAAACGTTTGGAACCTACTTTCCTACAGGCAGCACTTCCGATTTTTTAGTTGAGAAAGAGTTCTTTACCGGGAATTTTACAGGGAATGGCGACATGGAAATTTTAGCCATTTCTTCACTGACAGACAACCGATTTGAACCCTTTGCCGAAATTTACGTTTTAAAAGAAGAACGTTCGTTTTATGACGAATACGGATTTGAAGTATTCATATACAGTCATACTGCATATACAGGCAATATATTTTCCGATATTAATGTCCGCATACAGAAGTATCCGGGACCCTTTAAGTTGGGAACCATCAAGACGTACATTGTGCCGGGCGACTTTGATGGCGACGGACAAACGGAGCTGTTTTACCGGCCCCAGACCAACCGATATGCGGCATTGATGAAATACGATACGGACACTTCGGCATGGATGAAAATGGGGGCAGACACCGACATGAACGAACCGGACAACTTCCTCCATGACTATCCGACCGGCGACTTCAACGGAGACGGACGGAGCGACTTGTATGCGGAAAGAAGCGTTTTCCTGCTCTCTAACGGCAAAGAGACCGTAAGACAGCAATGGGCCGATCTGGTGGGCGGACAGGCATTCTCCACCGAAGACATGAACGGCGATGGACAAGGCGACCTGACCATCCTGTACGGCAATGGAGGAGAGACCTATTTCTTTGCGGCAGGGGACATGATAGCCAAGGCTTCCGTGCCGATGGGCCTTCCTGCCGGCCGCGTATTGGCCAGCGACAATGGGGTGAGCGCGGATGTGGGCAAAGGAGAACTGGTGATTGTCGGGAACAATGAACTGGTGCGTCTTTCCTACGGTGTGGACCTGTCCAAGGACCTGCTGATAACCGGTGTAAAGTCGAGCCTGGGCGCAACAACCGAGTTTTCATACAAAAAGCTGGACGAAGGGGTGTATGACCTCACTTCCGAGGCCGAATATCCCTATGAAAACCTGTCTCCCCATTCCGTCGTGGTAAGCGGTGTGCGGAAACATTTCAAGGGTGAGGTGCTGGAGGTCAAAAACTACCGTTATGAAAACGGGGTTTATCACAAGCAGGGACTCGGCTTTTGCGGATTCGAAAAAGTAACGGTGACCGACTCCGTGCGCAACCAAAGCACGGTCAGCACGTTCGACCCGACACACTTCGGCGTGCTGACAAAGACGGACTCGCCCACGCAAAGCACGGTTTACACGTATGACATCAGAATAAACGACGACAAAACGGCAAAAGCAGACCTGAAAAGTACCGTGCAAACCGACAAACTGAAAGGTACAAGCGTAAACTTGTTCTATCAACACGACAATTACGGACAACCGGTACAGGAAACCGTCCGCTTCGATGAAGGGGTAATGCGAATCACCGACTACCGTTACCGGAACGTCGATACGGACACGCTTTACCTGCTGGGTGAACTCAGTTCAAAAACCGACTATCAGTACAAAAATAACGTATACGCATCGAACTCCATTTCATTCACTTATAACGGGAAAGGATTGGTGGAAAACAAAAAGACATACTACAACGGCCAGCTGCAGTCGGAAGAAATCACCCCTTACAGTGCAGAGGGGCTTCAGCTTTCTACCGGCATCAGGCGTTACAGTTCCACGCAGACACACACAACCGTTTACCAGTACGATGCGGCGGGACGGTTGATCCAAGAGACTGGCCCGACCGGACTGACCACACACCATGTCTACGATGATGACGGACGGCTGACCGGCTCGACAGACATATACGGCAAAGAAACAGCATACGAGTATGATGCATTTGACCGGACGGTCAAGACCACCACACCGGACGGGCTGGTAATGGAAACCAAGTACCGATGGACCAACCTGCCGGGCGACAGTGCAGAGACAACCGATGGGCCGGAACCGCCCGCTGAAGCACAGTATGCGGTTTTTAATACGACTTACGGTGTTGTCACACACGATTTGAAGTCTCCTGCCGGCGATATTATTACTCTTATTGTTGATTCGGTCATAAACTCCTGCTCTGTCTGCTACTACGATGCCTGGGGACGTGAGGTGCGCACCGCCGAACTGCGCTTTGACGACTCGTGGCTGAAACAGGACAAACAGTATGACAGCCGGGGACGGCTATGGAAAGTGTCGCTGCCCTACAAGGGCGACACACCCGGCGGCTGGAACACCTACAGCTACGATATCTACGACCGTCCCACGCGCATAGCCTACGCTTCGGGCAAGGAAGACACCTGGAGCTACAGCGGCAACCGGGTGACAAGCACGTCGGAGGGCATGAGCACCACCCGCACCTACAATGCGGCAGGCCAACTGACAGAAGTCTCCGACGGGGGCGGCACCATACGCTACACCTACCGACCCGACGGACAACCGGCCTCCGTCGAAGCCAACGGGGCGGTGACCACGTTCGCCTACGATGAGTACGGACGGCAGACCTCGATAACCGACCCCAGCGCCGGCGTGGTGCAATATGAATATGACGAAGCGGGACGGGTGACGACACAGACCGATGCCGATGGAAACGTCACCGGATTTGAATATGATGAGTTCGACCGTCCGCTGCGGAAATTCACCTCCGAACTGTCCACCGACTATTATTACAATGCCTACGGACAGCCCGACTCCATCGTGTCGGACAACGGCACGGGCCGTTCATTCACATACGATGCCATAGGACGGACCATCAAGGAACGGGAAAACGCACCGGACGGCAAATGGCTGGAAAAAAGCATGAGTTATGATGCTTCGACCGGACAATTGACGGCTGTCACTTATTCTGTACAAGGAGAAGAAATAGGTATGGAAAAATATATGCATCAAAACGGTTGTCTTACCCAAATAAAAATGAGCAGATCGTTGAGAATTCCAGTGATTGTCGGTGATGCCGGCTGGCCTGTCGACTGGGAAATACCACCTGCCACATGGCCTGATAGCCTGAAAGGCCCGGCTAAATCACCAGCGAACATCATTCTGCCAACAGACGACCCTATAAGCACTACAACCATTTGGGAACTGAAGGCTGAAAACGACCTGGGCCAACCGACCCAAGTCACGACCGGCAACTTGACCCGCACGTACGAATATGACGACTATGGCATGCCGACCCGCCGTGAGGTGAGGGATACGACAAGCCAAATGATTTTCGGACAGGCATACGACTTCGATGCCGCCACCGGCAACCTGCTGAGCCGCACCGACCTGGTGCAGCAGGCCACGGACCACTTCACCTACGACCCGCTGAACCGGCTGGCCTCCCACACGCCTGCACACGGCCGCACCCTGACCTTCAGCTATGCGGACAACGGCAACAGCACGGAGCGGGGCGGCGACTACCGGCTGCTCTATGAAGACGCGGCACACCCGTACTGGCAGACCGGACTGGAGACGGCCCACGCCGAAACGCCCGTGCCGGACGAACTCTTCATTTCGTCCGGAGCGAACGGACTGGTGAAGAACATATCCTCGCACCGCCAGTTCCTGGCCGGTTTCACCTACGACACCGACGGCAGACGGGTGAAAATGACGCTCACCCACCTGTATGGCGGCGACCTGGCCGAAAAATACTACCTGGGCGGACGCTACGAACTCGACACACACGGCGAGGAACTGCTCTACCTCGGCGGCGATGCCTACTCGGCACCGGCCGTATACCGAAAAGAGGAGGACGGTTCGTGGAAAATTCACTATATTTGCCGCGACTACCTGGGCAGCGTATGCGCCATAACCGATGCCGACGGGCAGCCGGTGGCCGCATACAGCTACGATGCCTGGGGCAACCTGCGCGACCCGAAGACTCACGAACTGCTGACCGACCAGAGCGTGCTGTTCGACCGCGGCTACACGGGGCACGAGCACATGCCGTCGTTCGGGCTCATCAACATGAACGCCCGACTGTACGACCCGCTCACCGGACGATTCCTCGCACCCGACCCCTACGTGCAGAACCCCGAACACACCCAAAGCTACAACCGCTATGCCTACGCGCTGAACAACCCGTTGAAATATACAGACCCGAGCGGGGAAAGATACACTTACGATTGGGACACGGGGCTATACATAGACAACTTATGGGGGAATCTGGCCACCTGGAACCAAGTATATGAATGGTTAATGCAAAACGACCAGTTGATATATCTGCGGGGTAACATATCTTCGGGCAGTGGAGGCGGAAGTCCCGCTTCCGGAGGCAACTTTGGCAGTTGCGGATGGGGTGGACCTGGTCCTGGCTATTCCGGTGGTAGAGGTGCTGGAACAAATCATGCTTCAAGGAATGCTTGGGGATTGCATCCATATGATTTTTATGAATCGGGGAAAGTCTATTATAATCTTGAAACCCGTCAAAGACGTTATCTATCACCTCATGGCTGGGAAGTAGGAACTACGCTGGTCACCGAAAGCTTTGACGGTGCCAACTTCAGTGACTTCTACGCCTGGTTGGGCCGAACAAATACCGTACTGGGGTTCGGTGGCTATGCTTATAGCGGATTGGAACATATCACCGCAAACAAGAACCGTTGGTTGGGGAAAAACGGAAAATACTACAGCAGAAACTGGGGAGGAAACCAATGGGCCGGCAGCAGAGCCGGGGCTTTGAAAGCGGCGAAAATGTATAAGGTTGCGGGGAATATAACAGGTATATTAGGAGCAGGTGTAACCATATATCAATTAAGAATTGGAGCTATTTCTGGTGTCGAAGCCGGTTTCGACCTTGCTTTTAGTGCTATTGGAATGACAGGCTGGGGAGCACCATTAAGTTTAGTTTATTTTGGTGGTAAATTTTTATATGAAACAATATCTGGTGAATATTTATTTAACAAACCTTATTAAATATGAAAAAAGCATATTATTATTTTTTGTTCCGTATCTATTGGTATTACAAAATAAGATGGGGGGAAAGCGAAGGAGAGGCTATTTTTGGGGTAGTTACAGTGAGTACTTTGTTTTTATTCTTTAATTTTTTTGCCATAGAGACAATATTTATAATACTTGACATATTTCCGAGCAATATTATCATTGACTTAACTTTCATGCTCTTATTTGCAATTATTAATTATTTTCTGTTCATACGTGACAAACATTTTTTAAATTGCAAAAAAAGCAGGAAGAAAGATTTTTTGGTTATTACCTACATGATTTTATCTTTTGCATTAACAATATTCGTCGCTAACATAAACCGTCAAAAAGTATATTCAGAAAAGCCACCATTGCCGGAACATTTGCGCAAAGAATCGTTGGAAGGTAGAATAAGGGACTGGATAAGGGACTTGTAAGTAATGAATGCCCCCCGGTCGCGGCGGATTTGCAATCCGTTGACTGGTATTTGTTGAAAAACATATTCCTTGTTGGCGGATTACAAATCCTGATAAAAGGAAAAGCCAGATTGCAAATCCAGCTTGACGGGAGTATGTTCATAAATGGTGGTAAAGTTGCTTTAGACGTAGCATTCATGCTTATAAGGACTACGAATCCGATTTTTTAGGAGCAAGTGTTCTATATACAGGTATTGATTATTTAACAAATAAGTATTAAGATAAATTTTATGAAACCACTGAAATTCTATATCTATATTATATATTCAATGAAAAATTATTATGGTGATTTTTGGGAAGCGATGTGTGTTTTTTTAGGACTGATAACAATCAATTTTGGAACAATAATAGCTTTCTACTTGTCAATAAATGATCTACAGACAACAGATGTCATTTTCTTTTCTCATTTTAATGACTATTTTGCGGACCGGGCCTATATTTTTGTAGTGGATTTAATCCCTTTAGCAGCAATTATGGGATTGATATATCTTCTGAACAAAAAGAAAATAAAGAAATACTGGGAGGAATTCAAACAATATCCAAAGGAAACCATCCGTAGAAAAAACAAACAGACTATCATTTACTGCGTGTTAACAATCGTACTGTTGGGGGTATCTATATTTTCATCCTCTTTTTTGTAAAATTTGGTGATAGCATGATTGTTGAAGTATGCAACTTCCCCCGGTCGCGGCGGATTTGCAATCCGTCCGCTAATTTATTGTAAGGATTTGTAATCCGTTGACTGGTGTTTGTCAAAAAAACATATAACTTGTTAAGCGGATTGCAAATCCTGATAAAAGGAAAAGCCAGATTGCAAATCCGGCTTGACGGGGGCGTATTTTTCTAAAGTGTTGACAGGGAAAAGTACCACTAATTTAGGCAGACTTATAGGAAGAACAATACCTGGATTAGGTTGGACTATTACTTCTATAGATGCTTTATATACTGGGGTTGCAAAACCCAATATGACACAGATTCAATCTAATATTATTAACAACAAACAACCATTAGAAAATGTCTATAATCCAACTACAGGACAATATCAAGTTGTAGGTTCTTGGGGTATGGTATGGTAATAAATTTGAATACTAAAAAAATGAAAACAGATAAAAGATTATTGGAAGAAGTCGTTGCTTTTATAAAAGACAAATATGGCTTTGAAGTAATAGATGAAAATACTAGACTTGAAGAAGACTTAGGTATTACGGGAGACGAAGCATGGGATTTTTTTGTTGATTATAAAAAAAAATTCGATGTTGACATTTCTAATTTTTTCCTATATGATTATTTTCAATCAGAAGGTTGTGATCTTTTAGTCTTTTTGGGTTTTAAAAAACCTAAAGTAAAAAAAGTCTTTATTGTAAGAGATTTAATTAATGGCATTAAAACAGGACGTTTGGCTGAAAGTACAATAGGTAAAGATATACAATGAAGTAGTATCATGTACCATCTCCCGGTCATGGCGGATTGGTAATCATAGCTGGTCGAAAGATTCTTTTTGTTTGCATTTGTAATAAAAACGAAAGGATTTTTTGCATTAGACAGCCTTTCAAAGTTGATTTTTCAGCAAAACAAAGGGCACAAGTGATGTGTTTTCTTAAAGAATTTAATGATTGAAAATCTTTCGACCAGCTGTAATTGCAAATCCGGCTTGACGGGGTACAGATTCCAATTATTGGCGAATTTGTCGCTTTGTATGGGATAGAGAGAACTACTTGGGATATATTCTCTTATTTAGGTTATAATTATGGTCCGAGTCATTGGTATGGTACGGATGATACAAAATGGTTTTATTAAATGTTGTTATGAAAAATCTATATTATGCTTGGTGGGCTGATTCCATTATTAGAATAAAACATTACAACCCCCAAATGAAAGATTGGAAAATCCGGGTGTTCAATTTAAATACATTTTTGAATTCATTAAATTTATGTGTTATTGTAATATGGCTAAAGTATTTAGATATACTGACAATACCAGTATTAAAAATAGACTTCTTTCCTGGTGATTTATTAGACAAAGCTTTAATATACATGATAGAATTTGCAAGTCCATTCATAATATTAAACTATTTCTTGATATTTCATAAAGATAAATACAAAAAAATAATTTCTCAATATGAAGGGGAAAAAATGAATATAGCATTTCCTTATGCAATAATATCTGTAGCATTATTTGCGATAACAGTCATAGCTTATGCTGTATTTTGGGACTAGCTCGGTCGCAGCAGATTTACAATCCGTCCGCTAATTTATTATAAGGATTTGCAAACTGATGACTGGTGGTTGTTGAAAAACATATACCTTGTTGGCGGATTACAAATCATAGCTGGTCGAAAGATTTATTAGTGCATGTTTTCTTTCGGCCGGCTTTTGCCAATGAATGAAAAGTAAAGATTGATTCACAAACAAAATAAAACGGGAGTAAACGGTTCGGACAAGCCAATCAAACAAGTTTGTTGCCATTGCACTCACCTTTCGCTATCTTTGCACGGCGAACAACATATATATACTTCGGAAATATGTCAAAAGACAACGAACTGGAAACTTTATTCATCCGACTCACAGGCGAACCACCGCTTTATGTAAAGGCATTGTCGGCTGCGGGCTCCAACCGCAAATACTTCCGTTTGACAGGGCCAGACCGGTCGTTCATCGGTGTTGAAGGTACAAGCATAGAAGAAAACCGTGCGTTCATCGTCCTGTCAAAGCATTTCAAACAGGCAGGACTTCCCGTTCCACAAGTTTTTGAGGAAAGTTGCGACGGGCTTTTTTACCTGCAGGAAGATTTGGGAGACACCTTGCTTTTCGACTTCATTTCCCACGGAAGGGAAACAGGCACTTTCAATAAACAGGAAACGGACATGCTGCACGAAGTCATGCAAAAACTGCCCGAAATACAGGTATTGGGAGCCAAAGACCTGGATTTTTCCGTATGTTATCCGCAACCGGCATTTAACCGCCGTTCGGTAATGTGGGACCTGAACTATTTCAAATACTGCTTTCTGAAGGCAACCGGCATCGAGTTTCAAGAAGACCGGCTCGAAGATGACTTCAACAGACTTTCTGGCACATTGCTTCAATCGGAAAGCGACACGTTCATGTACCGCGACTTTCAAAGCCGGAACATCATGATAAAAGACGGAAAGCCCTGTTTCATCGATTTCCAGGGCGGACGCAAAGGTCCTGTACATTACGATGTGGCATCATTTCTGTGGCAGGCCAAAGCCCGCTACCCCCAAACGCTTCGTAAAGAGCTGCTGTATACCTACCTGCGTTCGTTAAACCGTTTCATGCCCGTCAACGACGAAGAATTCGGCCGTCAGTTGCGTCACTTCGTGCTGTTCCGCACCCTCCAGGTATTGGGCGCTTATGGCTTCAGGGGCTATTTTGAAAAAAAAGCACATTTCCTGCAAAGCATACCCTTTGCACTTGAGAACCTTCGGGAATTGCTGGCCGATGATTTTGTCGAGTATCCGTATCTGACAACCCTACTCAAACAAATGATCGGATTGAAACAATTTCAAACCACCGGTCCGAACCCATGCCCAAACCCTGCGGCGGCCCAAGGTCTGACCGTGACCGTCTGCAGCTTTTCCTACAAGAAAGGCATCCCCAACGACGAATCGGGCAACGGTGGCGGCTTTGTTTTTGACTGCCGCGCCATACACAATCCGGGAAAATATGAACGCTACAAGAGCCTCACAGGACAAGACCTGCCGGTCATTGAGTTTCTGGAAGAAGATGGAGAAATAAAACAGTTCCTCAAACATGCCTGGTCGCTGGTCGATGCTGCCGTAAAACGTTACAAGGAAAGAGGGTTCACCAGCCTGATGGTCTGCTTCGGCTGCACCGGAGGCCAACACAGGTCGGTTTATTCCGCACAAAAAACGGCGGAACACCTGTTCCGGCAACACGATGTAGAAGTGCATCTGATTCACCGGGAACAAAACAAAGAACAAAGGTTCGTTCCTTCAAAAACAACATCGGTTTAAAGAGAGACAAAGACGGTGTATCATAATGGGCAATCTGCAGCGTTGTTATCGGCATTCGGCTTCGGTCACGTACAGAAGTACGCTCCCCTAGCCTCAGCCTCAATGCCTTGCATCTCACCCATTCTGATGCACCTTACCGAAATATGGAAAAGAGTGCATTTTGATACATTCTCATGACAATTTTATATATTGCAGGTTCTATAAATTGCTTTATTGACGATTTATAGAACCCACCTTAAAACAGCAACGTATGAAAGCAATGATATTTGCAGCCGGCTTAGGCACACGCTTAAAACCGCTGACCGACAACATGCCGAAAGCATTGGTTCCCGTAGGCGGGAAACCCTTGCTGGAACACGTCATTCTGAAGCTGAAAGCGGCCGGCTTCAACGAAATCATCGTAAACGTGCACCACTTTCCCGATATGATTATCGACTTTCTGAAAAAGAAAAACCACTTCAACATACATATCGAGGTTTCGGATGAACGTGACAGACTGTTGGACACCGGAGGAGGCATTCGTAAAGCCGCTCCTTTTTTCGATGACCATACCCCTTTTCTGGTGCACAACGTCGACATTCTTTCCAATGTAGACCTGCAGGATTTATACAGAACACACATGCAGCACAACCCGCTTGCCACACTGGTCGTCAGCCGCAGGGATACATTCCGCTATCTGTTGTTTGACGCCGATGGACAACTGAAAGGCTGGATCAACGAAAAAACCGGCGAAACCAAACCGGCCGGTACAATTGACACGAACTGTTGGATCAAACTGGCCTTTTCGGGCATACAGGTTCTTTCGCCACAAGTGTTCGAACTGATGAACGCATGCGAAGACAAGTTTCCCATCATGGACTTCTATCTGTCACTTGTCGGCACACAACGCATAAACAGTTATGTGCCTCCTCACTACCGCATGCTGGATGTAGGTAAACTGAATGTGCTGGACGAAGCTGAAAAATTCATAAAAAACCTTGTTTAAAACACTTTCCCGATACAGATATTCCCCGAACATTTCTCTGTTGCATGTTTTTTTGTACTTTTGTGTGCAGTTAGTTATACGTAACATTCTTATTTATGCAAAACAACATTGTAAAGTCCGCCATGAAAAGCGGACTCATATTAGGGGTATTGTTCTCCATCAACTTTCTGCTTTCGGTTCCTGCCAACACAGTGACCGGCATACTCACCTACCTGGTCATTGCTGCCATTGTCAGTGTCACATACCGACTGGCTGTTCAGTTCAGAGACCGGGAATGTGGAGGATATATTTCTTACGGGAAGGTTTTTCTTTTCATTCTCCTTTCCTTTTTCTACGCCGCACTCATTTCTTCGCTGGTCAAGTTCGTTTACTTCCAGTTCATTAATCCGGGTTATTTGGAAGAACTGTACAACCAAAGCATGCTGCTGTTGGAAAAAATGGGACTCGCCACTGACAGTGCGGTTGAAGAAAGCCTGAGCACCATGCTCAAACCGGCAGCTTTCTCCCTGCAGTACATCTGGATAAACATGATGGCCGGCTGTTTCGTCGGACTGGTTACGGCCGCATTCGTAAAAAAAGAAAAAAGCATTTTTGAAGATTAACAGACATGGACATAACGATAGTAGTACCCCTGTACAACGAGGAAGAGTCGCTTCCGAAACTTTTTGAATGGATACAGAAAGTCATGCTCGAACATAAGTTCAGTTATGAGGTCATCTTCGTTGACGATGGGAGTACAGACCGTTCCTGGCATGAAATAGAAAAATTGAAAGCCTTGTCTCCCGACACGGTAAAAGGTATCCGGTTTCGCCATAACTACGGCAAATCGCCGGCCCTGCATTGCGGATTTCAGGAAGCAATGGGAGATGTTGTCATCACCATGGACGCTGACCTGCAAGACAGTCCAGATGAAATACCCGAACTTTATTCCATGATAAAGAACGATGGGTTTGACCTGGTTTCGGGATGGAAGAAAAAACGGCTCGACTCCAAACTGACCAAAAACCTGCCATCCAAACTGTACAATGCCGTAGCACGTAAGGTAACCGGACTGAAACTGCACGACATGAACTGCGGATTGAAAGCCTACCGAAATGAAGTGGTCAAAAACATAGAGGTGTACGGCGACATGCATCGTTACATTCCCTACCTGGCCAAGAATGCCGGTTTTACAAAAATAGGAGAAAAAGCGGTGATACACCACAAAAGGCAGTTCGGTACCAGCAAATTCGGTATGAACCGTTTCGTAAACGGCTATCTGGACCTGATGACGGCCTGGTTTCTTGCCAAATTCGGGAAAAAACCCATGCATTTCTTCGGACTGATAGGCAGTCTGATGTTTTTCATCGGGTTAATCATGATAATTATCGTAGGAGTCAACAAGCTGATAGCCCTTTCCGCACACATAGCTGCTCCGTTGGTAACTTCCAGCCCGTATTTCTATATTGCGCTGGTAGCCATGATTCTCGGCACACAACTTTTCCTCACCGGATTCATAGCCGAAATCATTTCACGCAACTCATCCGAAAGGAACCTATACCAGATATCCCAAAAATTATGATGGGACCGATTAGTAAAACACCAAACGCTAATCACGAATGAAAGAAGCTGTTCTGCACTACATATGGCAAAACAAACTTTTCTCTGCCCAGCAGCAGAGCACTACGGACAACGAACCGGTCGAGATTATCGATGTCGGCCTTCACAACACCAATGCCGGACCCGACTTCTTTAACGCCAAAATAAAAATAGGCAACACACTGTGGGCTGGCAACGTGGAGATACATGTAAAATCATCGGACTGGAACCGGCACAACCATCAAACAGACAAAGCCTATAACTCGGTAATCCTACACGTTGTTACCGACGCAGATACAGATGTTTATTCACAAAACGGCAACAGAGTCACCCAACTCGTTCTGAGATATCCTGAACACATAGAACAGAATTACCAGCATCTGATTCAGAACACCACTCCGGTTGCCTGTGCCGACAAACTTCCGGACGTGCCTGGCATATTTATCCAGAACTGGAAGAACGCACTGCTTGTCGAACGGCTCGAACAAAAGACGAAGTCCATTGAACAGCTGCTGCAAGACACACACATGCATTGGGAAGAATGCTTCTACATCACACTGGCCCGCAATTTCGGTTTTTCTACCAACAGCCAGGCTTTTGAGCTGTTGGCCAAATCCATTCCGCTCAACGTGCTGGCCAAACATAAAGACAACCTGTTGCAAATAGAATCGCTTCTTTTCGGTCAGGCGGGACTGTTACCCGAAACGTCTGCCGAGGGTTCATACCCCGCACAACTGAGTGCAGAATATAATTTTCTGCAACACAAATACCAGTTAAAAAGAATACTCGACCAAAGCCACTGGAAGTTGTCGCGTTTACGGCCGACTAATTTTCCACATGTCCGTATTGCACAGTTTGCCGCATTAATCCACTCATCTTCCAAACTGTTCTCCAAAATTGTTGAACGACCGGAATGTGACTATCTGCAAAGTCTGTTCACATGCACGCCATCGGACTATTGGGAGTTGCATTACACCTTTTTTTCGCCGCAAACAGATAAAAAAAGATCAAAGAAACTGGGAATACAATCCATTCGGGTCATTCTCATCAACACCGTTGTTCCGTTTCTGTTCTGTTACGCCGCACACAAGGGAGACCAGCCCTTGAAAGACCGGGCCATCAGTCTGCTTGAAGAACTTCCGGCCGAACGAAATGCCATCATTTCCTTGTGGAACGACCTTGGCATTGCCTGTCAATCGGCTTATGACACCCAAGCCTTGCTGCAACTGAAAAAAAACTATTGCGACAGAAAAGCCTGCATCCATTGCCGGATAGGACACAAGGTACTCACACTACCACAACCCGTCAAATAACATTCGAATGAATATGGATAAAAGAAACTATAAACTGATAAACGAAACCTTCCGCTTATTCTGCATATTGTTTTTCGTCTATTCTTGTGCAAACAAAGGTCCGGGTCCCACCGGAGGTCCCAAAGATGAGACTCCTCCGAGAGTTATGAAGTCCGTTCCCGAAAACGGCTCTATGAATTTTACCAAAAAGGAAATTCTGGTAGACTTCGATGAAAACATTTCCCTGGAAAAGGTCACGGAAGAAGTAGTCGTATCTCCGCCGCAGCAAAAAGCTCCGGACATCCGGTCATTCGGAAAACGGCTGATTGTCACATTCGAAGACACGCTTGAAAGCGGAACCACCTATACCATAGACTTCGGCAATGCCATTGTTGACCTCAACGAAAAAAATCCGCTGAGCAATTACAGTTTTTCTTTCTCTACCGGAGGCGACATCGATACTTTGAGCGTATCGGGCATACTTATCAATGCTGAAGACCTGAATCCTGTCTCAGGAACAATTGTTGGTATCTACGCCGAACACCATGATTCTGTATTTACCAGAAAGCCGTTTCTGCGTATCGGCAAAACCGATGCCAACGGATATTTCACCATCAATAATATAAAGGCGGGCAGTTATCAGATTTTCGCCCTGGGCGACAACAACCGTGACTACTATTTCCAGGCCGGTGAAGGACTCGCCATGTATGACTCGCTCATAGTCCCTACGGTGGAAATGGTTGAACACCGCGACACCACCTGGACCGACTCGCTCACCATTGACACAATACGCGTGTACGAACGTGCCCATTATTATCCTGATGACTTGCTGCTCCGCTTTTTCAAAGAAAACAAAAAACGTCAATACTTTACGAAAGCCGAACGCCTGCGACCCGAAATGTTCACGCTCTATTTCAACACTACACTGAGCGAATTACCACGCATAGAACCACTCAACTTCGATTGGGACAGCACAAAATACATTCTGCAGACCAACCCAACGCTCGACACATTAAATTATTGGATTACGGACACACTGGTATCGAAAATCGACTCCATGCAAATGGTCATGACTTATTTCAAGACCGACTCCATATTCCAATTGGAAGAAACTTCCGACACACTTACCATTGCCATGCGGAAAAGAAACATTCGGGTGAAACCGAGCAAGGAAAAAGAAACGCCCAAAATTGAGCCTCTGGAGTTCAAGACCAATGTAGCAGGGACATTTGAAATATACAACCCGGTTACCATTTTTAGCAGCGAGCCACTGCTTGCATACGACACGTCGATGGTAGTACTCAGCGAAAAAGTCGACACGCTGCTCAAACCCTTGCCCTATGAATGGGTTGTGACGGACTCAACCAACATGAGATTCTCCATACATCATACATGGGAACCGGAAAAATCATATGTACTGGACATTGACTCCGCAGCCTTTCTAAGCATATACCAGAAAGTGAACGACCGCTACTCGGGCACATTCAAAATACGCTCACTCGATGAATATTCAGAACTGAAAATAGAGTTGGTAAACTATGATGAACGGGCTGTAATACAACTGCTCGACAGCAAAGACAAACCAGTACGTTCACTGCCTGCCGACCCGAAGCAGACCGTATTCAAACATTTGAAACCAACCGACTACTACATCCGGATGTTCATCGACGAAAACGGCAACGGCAAGTGGGACACAGGCGACTTCACCACACGGCGTCAGCCGGAAGATGTATTCTACTATCCTCACAAACTGACCTTAAAAGCCAATTTCGAATTCACCGAAACATGGGATCATTTGGCCATTCCACTGCTGGAACAAAAGCCGCTGGAGATTCTCAAAGATGTCAACAAAAAACAGTAATAGTAAACCTTACGTGAGTTTGACATAAGAATAAAAATCATTCATTGGATATTAGCCGTATAACGATAACTATCTGTTATATGGCAATATATTCCTGTGAATGTAGGCTGAAGAAATCAACAGAAGACTGACATAAGACCGAAAACAAGTTCAGGGAAAAGGAGCATGTCATCGGTCCTTCTTCATGATGTCGTGTGTTTATGCCTTTAAAGTTATCTTTTCACATAGGTGAAAAGAACGTCCCACGCATGTGGGACGATAACTTTGACGGCATAAAAAGGGAACATCATGCTGCGTGGCGCACGAAAACTTTATCCCGAACTCACGTAAACCTTATAAATTACCCCCGACAGGTGTCATTCAATCGAATGACACCTGTCGGGGGTATATTCACTCCAGACATCAGTCTGTTTTCGATGATTCTATGATAAGTCCGACAACCTTTGACGAGCGATATCACAAAACTCCGCATTCAGTTCGTAGCCGATAAAGTTGCGGTTGAGCATACGACAAGCCACGGCAGTGCTACCCGACCCCATGAATGGATCGAGCACAAGATCACCCTCGTTACTGCTGATTTCTATATAGGGCAAACACACTTTGAGCGGTTTCTGCGTTTTATGCTTCGTGCGTTCCTTCCCCATGCAGATGGGTGCCTCGATGAAATTGTGCATTTCATTCACCGGCTTACGATTCCATGTCTTGGGGGTTCCCTTGGAAAAATGCACCATCATCTCCATGCTGTTGGCAAACATTTTACGGGTATATATAGCGGGAAAAGGATTGGTTTTGTGCCAATGGATAACTTTGCGGAACTGAAAGCCCACCCGTCCGACCATTCGGTTCAAATAGGACACGAAGTCGTCGCCACACCACACATAACCTGCCGCACCCGGCTTGCACACCCGATAGCATTCGGTCAGCACCTCTTCCAAAAATGACAGATAAGCCCCTTCCGATTCGAATCCATCAAAATCAAATTCTGTCACCACATCCTTGTGATTTTTTAGCCCCTGTACGTTCTGAGCCCGATACTGATAATAGGGCGGGTCCGTAAACAAAAGGTCGACACAAGCGTCCGGTAATTGCTTCAATCCATCCAGGCAAGACTGCCGATATATCACGTTTACTTCCATTCGCCTCCTTCGCTGTCCTTGTGTCCGAAATAAAAGTCGAGCAGATTTTTGGCTGCAATGAAAGAACTGACTTCATCTGCCAGTACACGCTTTTCCTCCGCAGCAAGCATGCTTCTGATTTCCTTATTCTGATAAAAGTTCGATTTCAACTGCTCATTAATGGTTTCATACATCCAATACTTGGACTGCATGTTACGCTTGTGTCCGAAATAACCGTTTGCCCGAACAAAAGCAATATAACGTTCCACCATATTCCATACTTCGGCTATGCCCTTATATTCAATGGCAGAGCAAGTAAGCACCTCGGGCGACCAACCCGATTCGTGAGGCGGGAACAGATGAAGTGCGTTCTGAAACTGGGCACGCGCCACATTTGCTTTTTCCAGATTGTTGCCATCGGCCTTGTTGATGGCAATGCCGTCGGCCATTTCCATAATGCCCCTCTTGATACCTTGCAGTTCATCGCCCGCTCCGGCCAGTTGAATCAACAAAAAGAAGTCAACCATGGAGTGGACCGATATTTCCGACTGCCCTACCCCGACTGTTTCTACAAAAATGGTGTCAAAGCCGGCTGCTTCACACAAGATGATACTTTCACGAGTCTTGCGGGCCACACCGCCCAACGAACCAGCTGAAGGAGAAGGACGAATGAACGCATTCTTTGCTACTGACAATTCTTCCATTCGAGTCTTGTCACCCAGTATACTGCCTTTCGAGCGTTCGCTGCTGGGGTCAATGGCCAATACAGCCAATTTATGTCCGCCACGTACAAGATGCATACCCAACGCTTCGATAAAGGTACTTTTACCTGCACCCGGCACTCCTGTTATACCCAGACGAATGGAACGACCGGCATGAGGCAGACATTTTTCTATCACTTTCTGTGCTATTTCCTGATGTTCGGGCAAAGCACTCTCTACCAAGGTCACTGCTTGTCCTAACAGAGATATGTCACCGGCAAGAATACCTTCCACATATTCATCGGCCGTATATTGCCGACGTTTTTTTCTTGCCTGCCGGTAAGGATTGACCACAGGCACATCCTCCACGCCCCGGTTTACCGCCAGCCCTTTGTAGCGAGGGTCGTTTTCCGGATGCAGTTCATTGTGTTTGTAATGCATAATCAAACGTGTTTACTGATTCAAAGGATAAAAAAGGAGGTTTAGATTGCCTAAGCCTCCTCACTCAAAACAAATTCTGCAAAGCAAATGTGTTACTCTACGTTCCAGACCACACCGAGCACTACATAAACGTTTTCCGGATCATTGGTCTGCAAAGTGATTGCCCGATTATATCTGCCAGCTGTCAGCACTTTCGAATCCACCGTAAATTTCAACTCGGCCGACCGTCCGCCCTTGATGGTCATCTGCTCCTGTTTCAGAACGATTTCCTTGTCGTCACATATAATGCGACGGATTTCCAACGGCCGTTGTCCTACATTCCTTATCGTGAACGTGCCGTTACGCTTCACCAAGCCATTGAAGGTTCCCAAATTAAGCGTGCGTTCCGGCATTTCAAGAATGGGGGCAGTACGTTTTTCTTCGAGCGTCATACGGCTGAAATCTTCCACCACATTGGCCGAAAGTTTCAACTTGTATACATCCGTACGTTCTTCCTTGCCGTTCAATACCACATAGGCACTATCAACCACCGGTCCCCACCACGGACAAAGCTTCGAGTCGAATGAAAATTTCATTTCCTGCTCTGCATTGGCTGCCAAAGTCAGTCCTGTAGCATCTGTTGTTACATAAGGAGGCAAACCGGCCACTGACACTTTCACTTCACTTCCGGAGGTATTTTTCACCTTGAGTCCCGCACTTTTCACAAGCCCTTTCTGCACATTGGTAAATTCTACCTCCCGATCGTTCAAACGGATACCCCCCATCGTCACACGATAAACCGTCTGTGGCTTTTGTGCCTTAGGTATAACAACACCTTTTATAATCAGACGTTCACGTTCTACCGTAGCATTGCTCTGCACGGAAATGCTTTTATTGAAATTTCCCGGACGTCCGGCGGGGTTGTACGTAACGGTTATCTTACCTTTCTGTCCCGGCTCTACCGGACTCTTGGTCCACGCAGGTGTCGTACACCCGCAACTAGCCTGCACTTTGCTGATTACCAAAGGAGCATTTCCCTGGTTTTCAAAAACAAAATCGACCGAAACCCGTCCATCAGCCTCCTTTATCGTACCAAAATCATGTGTCTTGTTTTCAAATGCAATGACAGCCTGCGAAAAGGCAAACACCGGCATCAAGACAACACATGCTGCAAACAATATTCTTCTCATCATTTTTCACTTTCTTCTTTAGGTATCACTTCTCCACGAATAATCAGACGTTCACTTCCTACATTTTTATTGTTTGTGGAGACCATAATGCTTTTGGTAAACTTGCCCGGACGGTTCCGCGTGCTGTACTTCACACTGATTTTTCCTGTTTTGCCGGGTTCTACCGGAGTCTTGGTCCACGACGGAGTAGTGCAACCGCAACTGGCCCGCACATTGGTAATAATCAATGCTGAATCGCCTTCGTTCGTAAACTTGAATTCATGCTTGACATCCCCATCCTTCTCATATATCTTACCAAAATCATATTCTTTTTCTTCAAACTTCAGCACTGCCTGAGACATGGCAGCCAGGGATACACACAATCCCAACAATAATACACTTAACTTTTTCATAACTTAATTATTTTACAATTTCTATTGAATGAACGAGTCACAAAGGACTCACAAAAGTAAAAAAAACATTTTGAAGGAGTTCCTTTCTGCGCTTAAAATTGGTTAATAACGTGCATATCATCCCAACGGGCTCTCAGGCAGTCGGCCTTTCTTCATTTAAGGAAAAAAAACTATATTTGCACGGCAGTCGGAAACCTGCTGTGGCTTTCCGCTTCCATTTAATGATCATGTACAATGGTGAAAGAACAAATTGACGCGCTCCGTCGGGAGCTGGAGCAACACAACTACAATTACTACGTACTGTCGCAACCAACCATATCCGACTTGGAATTTGACATGAAGCTCAAGCAGCTGGAAGAGCTGGAACGACAACATCCCGAGTATGCCGACCCATCCTCACCCACCCAGCGCGTGGGAAACGACATCAACACCTCGTTCACGCAGATACGCCACAAATACCCCATGCTTTCGCTGGCCAACACGTATTCCGAGGAGGAGGTACGCGATTTCTACGAACGTGTCCGCAAGGCGCTCGGCGAGGAGTTCGAACTCGTGGGCGAGCTGAAATACGACGGCACGTCCATCTCGCTCACCTACGAGCACGGACGGCTGGTGCAGGCCGTAACGCGCGGCGACGGCGAGAAGGGCGACGATGTGACCGACAATGTGCGCACCATACGCAGCATACCGCTGCGCCTGCATGGCAATTACCCCGATTCGTTCGAAATACGCGGCGAGATACTCATGCCCTGGGAGGTATTCGACGCGCTCAACCGCGAACGCGAAGAACAGGAGGAACCGCTCTTCGCCAATCCGCGGAACGCGGCCTCGGGCACCATCAAACTGCAGAATCCGGCCGTTGTCGCCACGCGCAAACTGGATGCCTACCTGTATTATGTGCTGGGCGAAGACTTGCCCGCCGACACGCATCTCGGCAACCTCGAAGCCGCCCGCACATGGGGATTCAAGACCTCGGACGCCGTGCGCCTGTGCCGTACGCTCGACGATGTGTACGACTTCATTCGCTACTGGGACACCGAGCGCAAGAACCTGCCGGTAGCCACCGACGGCATCGTCATCAAGGTGAACTCGCTGGCACAACAGCGTGCGCTGGGTTTTACCGCCAAGTCGCCGCGCTGGGCCATAGCCTATAAGTTCCAGGCTGAACGCGCCCTTACGCGCCTCAACTCGGTGAGCTATCAGGTGGGACGCACCGGCGCCGTGACCCCCGTGGCCAACCTCAATCCCGTGCAGCTGTCGGGCACCGTGGTGCGGAGAGCCTCCCTGCACAACGCCGACATCATCTCGGCACTCGACCTGCACATCGGCGACATGGTGTACGTGGAGAAAGGCGGCGAAATCATACCCAAGATTACGGGCGTGGACACCGACGCACGCATCCTGGTGGGCGACCGCGTAGGCTTTGCCCGCACCTGCCCGGTGTGCGGCACCCCGCTCGTGCGCATTGAGGGTGAGGCGGCCCACTACTGCCCCAACGAAAACGGCTGTCCGCCCCAAATAAAGGGCAAGATGGAGCATTTCGTCAGCAGGCGGGCCATGAACATCGACGGACTGGGCAGCGAAACCATCGACCTGCTGTTCCGCAACGGGCTGGCTCACAACGTGGCCGACCTGTACGAACTGCGCACGGCCGACCTGGCACGGCTCGAACGGCTCGGCGACAAGTCGGCACGCAACATCATGGCGGGCATCGAGGCCTCGAAGCAGGTGCCCTTCGAGCGGGTCGTGTTTGCCCTCGGCATACGCTTCGTGGGCGAAACCACCGCCAAGAAGCTGGCTTACGCATTCAAAAGCATGGAAGCCCTGTCGCACGCCACGGAGGCCGAACTGACCGCCGTGGACGAGATAGGCGGCCGCATTGCCCAAAGCGTGACGGCCTGGTTTGCCGACGAGGCCAACCGACGCACGGTGGAACGGCTCGCCGCGCAGGGACTGCAAATGTGCCTCACGGCCGACCAGCTGCAGGCGCACAGCGACCGTCTGAAGGGACTCACCGTGGTCATCAGCGGGAAGTTTGCCCGGCACTCGCGCGACGAGTACAAAACCCTTATCGAACGGCACGGCGGCAAGAACGCGGGCAGCGTGTCGGCCAAGACCTCGCTCATCCTGGCCGGAGAGAACATGGGCCCCGAAAAGCTGAAGAAGGCCGAGAAGCTCGGCATCAAGCTCATGGACGAAGACGAGTTCCTCGACCTCATCGGGGAGGAATGACCCCGGCGCCGCAAACCAACCACAACACGACGACTTATGAAACAACGGATATTCAACAGAACGCTGCGCAAGCAACTGCGCCGGCAGCCCCGGCAGAGCCGCTTCGTCAACTACGAGAAGGCGCACACCATACGGCTGCTTTTCAACAGCGACGGCACCGACGCCGGCATCGAAAGCATCGTGCACTACCTGGCCCGCGAGGGCAAACAGGCCGAGGCGTGGGGCTACTTTGCCGGCAAGCCCAAGGCGTGCCCGGCGGACACGCAGGCCCTGCACCGGTTCACCCGGCGCGACACCACGTGCTGGGGGCGGCCCTGCAAACGCCTGCAGGAGCGGATGAACGCCCGCCCTTGCGACCTGCTCATCGACCTGTCGACGCGCGAAACCCTGCCGCTGCTCTACGCCGCACTTGCCGCCGACGCCACCATGAAGGCCGGCACACACACCGGCCGGCGCGAGGTGTTCGACTTCCTGCTCGACACGCGCGGAGGCGACGGGAGGAAGCCGTCGGCCGATGAACAATTCATATTCGAACAGATAATTTTTTATTTGAAAAGTATACAAACAACCGATTAAAACCGTACTTTTGTACGCACTTATACAAAATTCCCTTACGAAATGATAAACAACAAGCTCACCGGGATGGGAGTGGCGCTGATAACGCCCTTCAAAGACGATGATTCGGTAGACTATGACGCGCTGGCACGGCTGGTGGAACACCTGCTCAAGAACCAGGCCGACTATATCGTGGTGTGCGGCACCACTGCCGAGACCCCTACGCTCACCAACGAGGAACGCGACGAGGTGACACGCTTCGTCATCAACTGCGTGGCGGGCCGCTGCCCCATCGTGCTGGGAGTGGGCGGCAACAACACGCGCGCCGTGACCGAACGCCTCATGTACGAGGACTTCACCGGCGTGGATGCCATTCTCTCCGTCACGCCCTACTACAACAAACCCTCGCAGGAAGGCATTTACCAGCACTACGCGGCCATTGCCAAGGCCTCGCCGGTGCCCGTGGTGCTGTATAACGTGCCGGGCCGCACGGGCGTGAACATGACGGCCGAAACCACCATACGCCTGGCGCGCGACTTTGCCAACATCTGCGCAGTGAAGGAGGCATCGGGCAATTTCACCCAGATAGACGACATAATAAAGAACAAGCCGGCCGACTTCATGGTCATATCGGGCGACGACGGCATCACCTTCCCGCTCATCACGCTGGGCGCGGTGGGCGTCATTTCGGTCATAGGGAACGCCTTTCCGCGCGAGTTCGGCCGCATGGTGCGCCTGGCGCTGGCGGGCGACTATGACAACGCGCGCCTCATACACCACCACTTCACCGAGCTGTTCCAGCTGCTGTTCGTCGAGGGGAACCCGGCGGGGGTGAAAAGCATGCTCGCCGTCATGGGTTTCATAAAGAACAGGCTGCGCCTGCCGCTCGTGCCCAATACCATCAAAACGTACGAGAAGATACGGCGCGTGCTCGACGAGCTGAATGTCAGCATAAAATAGGTGCGGAAAAAAGCCTCCCCAACCCCTCCGAAGGAGGGGCTTCAGTTTGCCCTTGCGGACAAGAGGGGGCGGAGAAAGGCCTCCCCAACCTCTCCACGGGAGGGCCATGCGCACCACTCTCAGCTGTCAACTACTGACTATTAACTATCAACTACTGACTATTAACTATTTTCAACTTTCCATTTAAATGAAGAAAGCGTTCACACTCATCCTTGCGGCAGCTCTCCTCGGCGGAACGGCCGCACACGCACAAAGCCCCTATGCGCACAGCGTGGGGGGATACCTCGGCAGTTTCATCGGAGGTTCGTACAAAACATTCCTGTCCGGCCACCTGGCCTTCCAGGGCGAACTGGGGTTCCGAATGGCCAACCGCGCCCCACTGTACCGAGACCGCCACACACACTATTTCATTGACTTCTATACGTTCGAAGCCAACCCTAACCTGATGTACCAGGCCCCCATTGAGACGTGGGACTTCGGTTCGCTGCAGTGGTTTGCCGGCGGCGGCGTGAGCCTGGGAACGGGTTTCCAAGGCAACGGCTGGGCTGAGGGCAAGCTGGGCATCAACGCCATCGGGGGCGTGGAACTGGCCTTCACGGCCATCCCGCTGAGCTGCCAGATTGACTTCCGGCCGGGCTACGGCCAGCTGTTCGGCAGCCTCACACAGGCCTACTTCGACTACATGGCGGGCGTGTCGGTGCGCTACATCATGCGCTGAGGCCGCACGCAAGGGCATGAAAAAAGGGTGCGCTTCTTCCCAAACGCACCCTTCATCGCACTATGTACTTGTCTTTACAACCTGTACATCAAGGCTGCGGTTCCGCATCGTCGCGCTGGGCAACCTTGTATTTTTTGTACTCGTCGATGCTGGGATAGGTGAAGCCTTCCTCCACCACACCGATGTTTTCGAACGAAATTTCGCGTGTAATGGCGGCCAGAAAATCCTTCGACGGGGTAAAAATGAGCTTGGGATTGCGTATCATCGACACATCGAACACTTCGGGCGAGTCCGCTCCCTCGCTTCCGTAGGACAGACGCAGGGTGCCGATGCCGATGTTGGCGCTGTTGCTGTCGCACAATATCTCGGGCAACACTTCGACCAAAAGGTCCATGGCCGACTTCATTTCGGTGGGCGCAATGCTGGTGTGGCGCGTCACGCGGCGGCACACGGCCGGAAATTCGAGCCGCTGCACGAGTTTGGGACTGGCATACCATTTTTTCGGCCCTTCGGGGTCTTGCAGATTACGTTTCTGCACCAAGGTGTATTTCAGCATAGGTGTTCCTCCTATATCTTTTAAGGGTAAATAATTCCGTTACTTGCCTGTTAAACAACAAGCAGGCGCAAAAAGTTCTCCGGCGGACATTAATTTTTGTTAAAATGCTTTGCCTTCTCCCCTGCCCTGCATACGGTACGTAAATATCCCTACCCCCTTTTCAAGGGTACTCCCCCTACATAGGGAAATACCCCCTCCCCCTCTTCGAGGGCACTCCCCCTACATAGGGAAATACCCCCTCCCCCTCTTCGAGGGTACTCCCCCTACATAGGGGGAGAGTCGGGATTACTTTCCTGAAAACAAAACGACATTTTCCCGAAAAACAATCATACGGACATTTCCAAAACTCTCCTCCTATGTAGGGGGAGTGACCCGCAGGGGCGAGGGGGTACACGCAGGCAGGGCAAAACCGGTCATCACGGCCGTTTTGCAACACGCGATGCGTGCGCATTTCAAACGGCGTGCGCATGGATTTTCAGTTTTTTACCTATTTCGTTGAAATGCAATGCTTTTGTCTTGAAAATGCGTGCGCACGGAGTTTCAACGGCGCGCGTACGGAGTTTGAACGCCGTGCGTACGGAATTTGAACGCCGTGCGTACGGATTTTTAACGGCGTGCGCAGGGATTTTTGACGGGGTATGCAGGCATTTTCAATAAGACAGGCAGAGAATGTGTTTTTACCTATATTCTATTTCATACCTCCTCCCTGCTGCGCAGTACTCCCCCTATATAGGGAAATACCCCCTCCCCCTCTTCGAGGGTACTCCCCCTACATAGGGAAATACCCCCTCCCCCTCTTCGAGGGTACTCCCCCTACATAGGGGGAGAGTCGGGATTACTTTCCTGAAAACAAGACGACATTTTCCCGAAAAACAAGCATACGGACATTTCCAAAACTCTCCCCCTATGTAGGGGGAGTGACCCGCAGGGGCGAGGGGGTACACGCAGGCAGGGCTATTCGTAGCGCATGACGGTGGCGGGCGAAATGCGCGTAATGAGCACCAAAGGGCCTACCATCATGAGGAACGAGGCCACGAGGGTGCCGGCGTTGAGTGCAAGGATGTAGCCCCAATGGAAAGCCACGGGCACGGTTGCGGTGTAGTATGACTCGGGGTCGAGGGGCACGAGGCCCGTCCATGCCTGCAGCGCGCAGAGCGACAGGCCGATGAGGTTGCCCCACAGCATGCCCCGAATGACAATGAACAGCGTGTGCCACAGGAAGATGCGGCGCACCGTCCAGTCGGTGGCGCCCAGTGCCTTGAGGGTGCCGATGAGGCGCGTGCGTTCGAGAATGAGGATGAGCAGGCCCGAAATGATGATGAAGCCGGCCACGGCGGTGATGAGCGCAAGGATGACCCACACGTTCATGTCGAGCAGGTCGAGCCACCCGAATATCTGCGGATTGAGCTGGCGGATGGTGCGCGTGAGGTAGGCATCGCCCTCGTCGTCGAACCGGTTGGCCGTGGCCATGTACACGGCTTCGCCGGCGGAGTCGATGTCGTCGTACGAACGCAGCAGCACCTCGAGCGTGCTGAACTGGTCGGCCTGCCAGTCGTTGAGCCGGCGCACGTGGCGGATGTCGGTGAGCATGAACAGGCGGTCGTACTCCACAAAGTCGGTCGAGTACAGGCCGACGATGGTGAAGCGGCGCGCGCGGATGTTGTCCTGCACGAAGTAGGTGAAGAACGTGTCGCCCACCTTGAGCCCGAGCCTTTGCGCCAGCCACTCGGACAGCACCACCTCGTTGCGCAGCGTGTCGGAGGCGGTGTCGATGGTGCGTCCCTGGCGCAGGTTCGAGGCGAAGAACGCCCAGTCGAAGTCGGGGCCCACGCCCTTGAGAATGACGCCCTGGAACTCGCCCTCGGTTTTGATGATGCCGGGCTTGGTGGCCGTGTGCTGCACGTGGCGCACGCCCGGCACGGCACGAATGCGCGCCAGGGTGGCCGAGTCCATGCGTATGGGCTTGGTTTCGTAGGTGTTGTTGTTGTCGAAATTGCTTATCTGTATGTGCCCTCCGAAGCCGATGGTCTTCTGGCGTATCTCGCGCTTGAAGCCGGTGATGACGGCCACGGCCACCAGCATGACGGCCAGGCCCAGGGCCATGCCCACGGTGGCAATGCGCACGGCGGGGCGCGACACACCGCGTCCCGCACGGGTGTAGTGGATGCGCCGCGCTATGTAGTATTCGAGATTCATGCCGCGCGCATCAGTCGATGGATTCCTGCTTTACCCGTCCGGGATAGACGCGCAGGGCCTGTTCAAGCACCTCGAGGGCATGTTTCAGCTCGTGCTTTTCCAGCACGTAGGCCATGCGCACCTCGTTGCGTCCCACATCGGGCAGGGTGTAGAAGCCCGACGCAGGGGCCAGCATCACGGTGGCACCCTCGTATTCAAAGTCACTCAGCAGCCAGGCGCAGAAGCGGTCGGCGTCGTCCACCGGCAAGCTGGCCACGGTGTAGAAGGCTCCCATGGGCACGGGCGAGTACACGCCGGGAATGCGGTTCAGGCCGTTGATGAGGTAGTTGCGCCGCTCCAGGTACTCGTTGTACACGCTGCGCATGTATTCGTCCGACGCGTCCATCGAGGCTTCGGCCACTATCTGCCCCAGCAACGGGGGGCTGAGGCGGGCCTGGCAGAACTTCATGACGTTTTGCCGCACCTCTTCGTTCTTCGTCACCAGCGCGCCGATGCGTATGCCGCACTCGCTGTAACGCTTCGAGACAGAGTCTATGAGGATGACGTTGTTTTCAATGCTTTCGAGGTGGAAGGCCGACACGTAGGGCGCGCCCGTGTAACAGAACTCGCGGTACACTTCGTCCGAGAAAAGGAAAAGGTCGTACTGCTTCACCAGGTCGCGCAGACGGTTCATCTCGGCCCGGCTGTACAGATAGCCCGTCGGGTTGTTAGGGTTGCAGATGAGTATGCCCTTGGTGCGCGGCGTGATGAGCTGCTCGAAGCGTTCGATGGGCGGCAGCGCAAAGCCCTCGTCGATGGTCGACACCACGGGACGCACCACGGCGCCGGCCGCTATGGCAAAGGCCGTGTAGTTGGCATAGGCCGGTTCGGGCACAATGATTTCGTCGCCGGGGTCCAGGCAGCTCATGAAGGCGAAGTTCACCGCCTCCGAGCCTCCGGTGGTGACGATGATGTCGTCGGCCGACACGTCGATGGCAAACCGCCGGTAATAGGCGGCCAGCTTGTCCTTGAGGCTGCGTATGCCGTCGCTGGGGCTGTACTCAAGCACGGTGCGGTGCAAGCGGTGCAGGGCTTCGAGCCCCTCGTGCGGCGTGGGGATGTCGGGCTGTCCGATGTTGAGGTGATAGACCTTGAGTCCGCGTGCCTTTGCCTGGTCGGCCAGCGGCACCAGCTTGCGGATGGGCGATTGAGGCATGGACTCGCCTCGTCGGGAAATCTGCGGCATAATCAATCGTTTATTGGGTTAGTCAAAATGCGTTGCTTGAACATCGCGCTGCGGCGCGTGGGGCGTCGGCGGCATCCGCTTGCGGTGGCCTGCCCTGCTCCGGCACGGGCCGTGCACAAAGATATAAAGAATAGGGAAAAGAACACCATCATGCGGAAAAAATAACGCGTACGGCCCTGCACATTTTCAGCGCGGGGCGCACGCCGACGCGCCGAGGGCTTCGAGCGAAGGCCGTATCTTGCGCACGGCCGCCTGCCATCCGCCCGTGCGCTGCCATCCGTCCACCGCGTCGAGGCAAGCCAGCAGCTCGGTGGCAAAGTCGGGTTCGCGCCGGGCAAACCCGTGCAGCAGCTTCAGCGAGAGCACCTGCACGGCCACCGGCACACGGTCCGACATCATGCGGCCCAGGCAGGTGTTGATGAAGTCCACCGGCAGCTCGTCCGGCAGCCCGAGGTTGAGCAGCACCGACAAGGCAAGCCGATGCACACCGGCGAACGGGCTTTCAACGGTCAGCCGCACCAGACATTCGATATCGCTTCCGGTGAAAAAATGGGGCGAACGTTCGCTCACCTTTTCGCACACCCAGGCGGCGTGCCAGGCCACCCGCTCGTCGGCGTCGGCCATAAGCGTGAAAAGCGTGCGGAATTCGTGCGCATCGTCGCTCGCCGAGGCAAACAGGCGGCGGTATCCGCTCTCGCTTGCCGGACGGGCCAGGAGGGTTCGGTAGTCTTGTTCCATACGTCAGGGTGAAAAACAACACGTGCGGACGGCCGGGGACAGCATACATCCCGTGGGCACATCCGCACGCTCAACAACACGAAAAAATGAATTACTGTTTCTTTACGTTCACTATCAGGTTCAGTTCGTCGAGCTGTGCCTGTGCCAGTTCGGAGGGCGCGTCGAACATGACATCCCGTCCCGAATTGTTCTTCGGGAAGGCAATGCAGTCGCGGATGCTGTCCAGCCCGGCAAAAAGCGACACAAACCGGTCGAGCCCGAAAGCAAGTCCCCCGTGAGGCGGCGCGCCGTACTGGAACGCGCTCATCAGGAATCCGAACTGTGCTTCGGCCTGTTCGGGCGTGAACCCGAGCAGCTTGAACATGCGCTGCTGCAGTCCGCTTTCGTGAATACGGATAGAACCGCCGCCGAGTTCGATGCCGTTCACCACCATGTCGTATGCAGTGGCACGCACGGCTCCGGGGTCGGTTTCAAGCAAGGGGATGTCGTCGGGGTTGGGCGAAGTGAACGGGTGGTGCATAGCGTAGAAGCGTTGCGTTTCATCGTCCCATTCCAGCAGCGGGAAATCGATGACCCACAGCGGTGCAAACACGTTCTTGTCGCGCAACCCGAGGCGTTCGGCCATTTCAAGGCGGAGTTCGCAGAGGGCTTTCTGCGTCTTGCGTTCCGGTCCGGCCAGGATGAGGATGAGGTCGCCTGGCTCAGCCTGGAAGCGTGCGGCAATCGCCTTGAGGTCTTCCTGCGCGTAGAACTTGTCAATGGACGACTTGAAGGAGCCGCTTTCTTCGCAGCGGATATAGACAAGTCCCTTGGCGCCTACCTGCGGACGTTTCACAAAGTCGGTCAACTCGTCGAGCTGCTTGCGGGTATATCCAGCACAGCCTTTGGCGCAAATACCGCCTACGTAGTCGGCGCTGTCGAACACGGAGAAGTTGTGTCCCGACACGGCGTCCTTCAGTTCGACGAACTTCATGTCGAAACGGATATCCGGCTTGTCCGACCCGTAATACTTCATGGCGTCGGCCCAGGTCATCCGCGGGAACGGGTCCTTGAAGTCAATATTCTTCACAAACTTGAACAGGTGCTTCACCATGCCCTCAAATATGTTCAGCACGTCTTCCTGCTCAACGAACGACATTTCGCAGTCTATCTGGGTAAACTCGGGCTGACGGTCGGCTCGCAGGTCCTCGTCGCGGAAACATTTGGCAATCTGGAAGTAGCGGTCGAAACCCGATACCATCAGCAGCTGCTTGAACAGCTGGGGTGACTGAGGCAATGCGTAGAATTCACCGGGATTCATGCGCGAAGGCACCACAAAGTCGCGTGCCCCTTCAGGCGTAGAACCTACCAGAATAGGTGTTTCCACTTCAAGGAATCCCAACTGGTCGAGATAGCGACGGATTTCGAACGCCATCTTATGACGCAACATGAGGTTGTCGCGCACCACCTTGCGGCGCAAGTCGAGATAACGGTATTTCATGCGCAGGTCATCGCCTCCGTCGGTGTTGTCCTCTATCGTAAACGGCGGTGTCTTGGCCTTGTTCAGCACCTCAAGCTCGGTAACGAGTATTTCTATGTCACCCGTTTCCAGATTTCTGTTCTTGTTGCTGCGTTCCGCAACGGTTCCTGTCACACGGATGACAAATTCACGTCCGAGCTCGTTGGCACGCTCGCAAAGCGCGGCATCCGATTCCTGATTGAATACCAGCTGGGTTATGCCGTAACGGTCGCGAATGTCAACAAACGTCATGCCGCCCATCTTACGTGAGCGTTGCACCCACCCGGACAATGTCACATTTTCTCCTGCATTAGCTAAGCGAAGTTCGCCGCAAGTATGTGTTCTAAGCATAATTATATAGCAATTAATATTTTAGCGATTTTGTGACCGGACTGCAGTAGCGTCCAACCATCTTTATCCGAAAAAGTAAAGCAACCGATGGGTTGCTTTACAACTTCTTGGAGACTCTTGCCTCACGGAAACAGGCTGCAGACATCCGGTCGTCTACTTGTGTGTCAATGAACGGTCACTTCCGAGCTTACTTTTTTGATAAGTCCCTTCAGCACATCGCCGGGGCCGAGTTCTACAAATTCGGTAGCGCCATCGGTAATCATGTTCTTGACGGTCTGCGTCCAGCGTACCGGAGCCGTCAACTGTGCCTTGAGATTTTCCTTAATGGCTTCCGGGTCGGTTTGTGGATAAGCATTTACGTTCTGATAAATAGGACAAACCGGATGGCTAAACACTGTTTCATCAATGGCCGCCTGCAATTCTTCTGCTGCCGGACGCATCAACGGCGAGTGGAATGCCCCTCCTACGCTCAAACGGATAGCCCGTTTTGCTCCTTTTTCCTTCAGCAATTCGCAAGCTTTGTCTACACCGGCAATGTCACCTGAAATCACAATCTGTCCCGGACAGTTATAATTGGCGGGCACCACCACACAACCCGAAATGGAATCGCAAACTTCCTCAACCACATCATCCGGCAATCCCAACACGGCAGCCATGGTCGACTCTTCCAATTCACAAGCCTTCTGCATGGCCATGGCACGTTTTGATACCAATTTCAAGCCATCTTCAAAAGTCAATGCCTTTGCTGCTACCAAAGCCGACAACTCACCCAACGAATGTCCGGCAACCATGTCGGGCTGGAACTCATCGCCCAACACTATGGCAGAAATGACCGAATGCAAAAACACTGCCGGTTGAGTCACTTTGGTCTGACGAAGATCTTCAGCTGTACCGTTAAACATTAAATCGGTGATGCGAAATCCCAATATCTCATTCGCTTTTTCAAAATATTCTTTTGCAAGGGCCGACTGGTTGTACAAGTCCTGTCCCATTCCTACAAACTGTGCTCCCTGTCCGGGAAATACAAATGCTTTCATTATATATATGTTTATATTCTACTATTCTTTCTCAAACAAGACAATGAGCCCTCATACAGGGCATACGGATTGCAAAGGTAATAAAAATGCCCAAAAAGAACACAAGTAATTCCAAATATCTCAAAATATCTCACTACCACATGCCGTTCCACAAAAAAACATCCCATTCAATTTGCTTGTTTCACTGTTTATTTACATTATTTTTTCATTAAACAAGCGGCGATCGGCAAAACCATTCAAGCATGTTTGATGGATTTTGCGTTCGTTTGCATTATCTTTGCAGGAAATACAATCGGTCAACACCGGAAATCAGCCCACAAGTCTATGCAAGCGGCATCCGGTTGCGCCATAAAATCAAAGAAACAGAATGAAACAGGTCTTATTTCCACTCTTTTTAATCCCCGCTCTCTTTTTTGCCTCTCCGCTCATTGCAAAAAAGACACCGGTCAATTACATAAAGCTGGCCCAAGATGCAGCAGAAGGAGCTATAAAACGGCATGCAGAACAACCATACATGTGGAATTACAAAACAGCACTACTGAACAATGCCTTCCTTAGTCTGTCTCTGGCGTCGGAAGACAGCACCTGCTTCCTGCACGCAAAAGCCGTTGCCGATGCCTGGATTAGCGAAGATGGACACCTGCGTGAATACGAGGCTAAAAGCTACGACTTGCGAAACATGTGCTTCGGAGCATTCCTATACAACCTGTACACACAAAACCGCGGTGGCAGCAAATATTTGAACGCACAAATGATGCTACGAAAACAGCTGTACACACAACCCCGCACCCAAGACAGGGTATTCCTGTTCAACGGCACACAAGCAGAAGGCATACAGATAGAAGCTCTTTACATGGCCATGCCTTTCTACTGCATGTATGCTTCCATGTTCGACGAAGCAAAAGTTTTCGGTGACATTGCCCTGCAGTTTGACCAAACCGACAAATACACACAAGACAAGAATTCCGGGCTGAACTATCAGGCCTGGAGCGAACACGGAAGCCCATCGGCCCTTTTTGCCAAAAGCATCGGTTTCTACATGATGGCACTTGTAGACCTGCTCGATTATTTCCCGCTGGACCATCCTTACAGGGGGAATCTGATTATGAAGCTGAACAGTCTGACTTCTGCCTTGATAAAATGCCAACAACCCAAAACGGGAATGTGGCTGCAAGTACCCGACCAACCCAAAGCAGAAGGCAATCATCCGGAACCGACGGCAACGGCCATGTTTGCCTACGCCATTGCCAAAGGGGTGAATAACGGTTATCTGCCCAAGAAACAACTGAATGCTGCCAAAAAAGCCTTTGAAGGGCTATTGGCCCATAACACAACACAACAAGACGGCACACTGAATATTACCGGAACCACTACCGATGCCAGTTCACCCAATGAAAACGGCACACGAGGGTACTACATCAGCCTGCCACGAACAAATAACGAGCCCGATGCCGTCGCCGCCTTCATTCTGGCCGCCATTGAACTGGACAAAAGTGAATTATAGAAGTTGTACTTCTGTGCCGGCCGATTGCCGGTAGCTGTTTCCCTACATCAACGGAGCAAACAGACGCATGAACGACTCCACAAACCTTTTCCGCCGTGGACGCCGTTCCCACTCAGACAGGACTATTTCCTTACACTCCTTCAAGTCTTCCATGAAAATGGCTTTATTCTGTGCTGCAAGCCGGGCATCATACAAATAGCAGTTCATCTCAAAACTAGCCTCAAAACTGCGGAAATCCATGTTAGTCGAACCAATCATAGACACATAATCATCGCACACCATGGTCTTTGCATGTACAAATTTAGTCTGATGCTCATATATTCTCATACCGGCAGCCAGTAAATCCTCGTAATAAGAACGTGCTGCCGGGTCAACGTAACACGTATCGGAATGTGCCGACACCATAAGCCGTACATCCACCCCCGAAACAGCCGCCGAATAAAGCGCCTCTACCAACGGCTCGGTAGGAAGAAAATAAGGAGTCTGGATATAGACATAACGGCGACTTTCGTTGATGATTCGTATCGTGGCATGCATTAACACAGGCTGTTCCATATCGGGTCCGCCCGACACAATCTGCATTAAATTATCCGTACAGACCGGCATTGCGGGGAAACAAGCCGCACAATCCGCCGGAAGCGCTTCTCCGGAAGACTGCCAGTCACACAAAAAATTGGCCTGCAAGCCATATACCCCCTGCCCCTCAATGCGCAGATGCGTATCACGCCATTGGGTGCGACGATACTCATCGCCTATATTCATGCCACCTATGTATCCCACCTCGCCGTCAATAACCGCCACCTTGCGGTGGTTACGATAATTCACCGTATGACGGATACGCGGAAGCCTCATTTTGCTGAACGCCGACACCTTCACCCCGCTTTGTTCCATTTCCAGATAAAAACGCCGGGGCACAGTGACATTAGCCACATTTTCATAAACAAAACGCACTTCCACTCCCTCCGCGGCCTTTTGCATCAGGATATTCTTCACTTCACGGCCGGTTTCATCATTGTTGAAAAGGAAATATTCCATGTGGATATGCCGTTTGGCCCGTCTCAAATCGGCCATAAGCGCGGCCATTTTCTGCTCGCCCGAAGTCAGCACTTCCACCCGACTGCCTTTGAGCACCCACGAATTGACGCCCCGACTCAGCAATGACACCAAAGCATGATATGCCGGAGCCACACAAGCGGCATTCTCCGCCAAAGATGGTTCGGCCGGAAAATCAGTGAAAGTCTTTTTCTTATTTTCCCTGAAGTATTTTTTACGCCTCGTGTCCTGTCCCAACAAATAATAAATGAACAGGCCGAACAAGGGCACAAACAACAGAACCAGCAGCCAGGCCAACGTGCGGAAAGGATTTTGATTTTCGGCAATCACGACCAAAATGGTCCCTACAATGGTCAGCACATAGGCCACTTCAATGACAATACGCAGAACGGACAATACCTCCATACATTTTTATTCTTTAATTTTTTTAAAGTAACCGTCAAATTTAAGAATATCTTTCCGGTTTTGAAAAACATTTATGCAGTTCCAATTGTTTTGTCTTAACTTTGCAGGAGTTTTTCTTCAACCCATAGTGTTGAAGCCTGCATATAACACGCATATACAAACAACAAATGATGGAAAAAGAGTCTGCGCTGCTCAGCGGCACATTCGGTCTGTTCAACGAAAGTTATCCACCCATTATGGACGGAGTGGCACTGGCTGTACGAAACTACGCCTATTGGCTTCACGAAAAAGGTTACAACTCATGTGTCGTCACTCCCCGCGTACCGGGCTACAAGGACAACGAACCCTATCCGGTCTACCGCTACACATCCATTCCCGTCACCATGCGCAAACCCTACCGGTTGGGACTGCCCGAATTCGACCTGGCACTTCACACAGCATCTCAAAACATAAAATTCGAACTGGTCCATGCCCATTCCCCCTTTTCGGCCGGACTGCTGGCCGCACGCATAGCCAAAGATCAGAACGTACCTTTTGTAGCCACGTTCCACTCGAAATACCGCGACGATTTCCAGCGTGCCACCCGCAGCCGGAAAATCGCCAACCTCATGCTCAAGGAAGTCATTTGGTTTTACGAGAAAGCCGATGAAGTGTGGGTGCCCCAAAAAGCGGTGGAGGAAACCTTGCGCGAATACGGGTACAAAGGCAACATAGAGGTGGTGGACAACGGTAACGATTTTGCCACAAACGAACCTTTGGAACCCATCAAGCAGGCTGCCCGCGAACACCTCGGACTCACACCCGACGAACGCGTGTTGCTGTTTGTCGGACAACATATTTGGGAGAAGAACACACGGCTCATTATCGAGTCGCTGGCACTCATAAAGGCCTTGCCGTTCCGCATGTTCTTCGTAGGGACCGGTTATGCAGCCGATGAAATGAAACGTCTGGTGCAGGAATACGGATTGAGCGACAAGGTCAGTTTCGTAGGCACCGTCACCGACCGCGAACAGATAAAGACTTACTATGCGGCCGCCGACCTGTTCCTCTTCCCGTCAATATACGACAATGCCCCGCTCGTGGTCCGCGAAGCGGGAGCCCTGGGCACACCCTCCATCATGGTGGCCGGATCAACCGCCGCCGAAATACTGACGGAGCAAGTCAACGGTTTTCTCATCGAAAACACCCCGCAATCATTGGCCGACAAACTGCAGCACTTGATGCAAAACCCTGCTCTGATAAAGGAAGCGGGCCACAACGCTTCGCACACCATTGCCCGCTCGTGGGAAAGCATTGTGCAGGAAGAAGTGCTCGACCGCTACCTGAGTCTCATCAGGCGGAAAAAACATTGAAGCTTTCACCGATTGTTTTCAAGCACCTTTTCCTTTTCTTTTCCAAGGGGGTTCGTGCATCCTTCAGCATAAAGTTCTTTTTTCACATAGGTGAAAAGCATTTTTCACATAGGTGAAACATATTTTTCACATAGGTGAAAAGCTTTTTTCATATAGGTGAAAAAAGAACTTTATCGGCAAGGGCACACGACTTTGTCGGCATAAAACAGCGACCCTTTCCTGTCAAGCCCCAATCGGTCATTGGATTTTGCATTGGTTTTTGCTTTTCTGACGAGGGATTTGTAGTTCCGTGTTGCAGATGCATAGCGGGCTATACGCCCAAAGACGGGACGAAAAGGCACCGGCAGAAAACGAAAACCGGCAAAAAGTGCCGACGTGACAAGGACAACGACGGCCGAACATTCTAATGACCTTTGGGTTAAATTATACCAACAAAACATTTGTAATAACGGCAAAAACATTATCTTTGTCCGGTTTTTAACAAAACAGCCCGTCCTGTTTTTTTCCAATGGGGGCGGGCATGCCAACATAAACAAAACATAAACAAAACATAAACAAAGCAAAAACACTTATCATAATGGGATTTAACGATGTATTGAAAAAGCTCTTCGGCAACAAGGCCCAGCGCGACCTGAAGGAAATTGAGCCGTATGTGGAAAAAATAAAACAGGCATACAGCAAAATAGAAAAACTGAGCAATGATGAGCTACGCGAACGCACGGAAAGTATAAAAAAACATATCCAGGACTATGTGCAGGCCGAACGCGACCGCATAGCCGAACTGAAAGCGGGCATAGAGTCGACCGAAATAAACCAGCGCGAAAAGATATACGATGAAATAGACCGGCTTGAAAAGGAAATCACCGACAAATACGAAAAAGTGCTGGAAGAAGTGCTGCCCGAAGTGTTCGCCATTATGAAAGACACGGCACGCCGCTTCACCGAAAACAGCGAAGTGGTGGTTACGGTCAACGACTTCGACCGCGATCTGGCGGCCAAGCACGATTTCGTCTACATAGAAGGCGACCAGGCCCACTACAAGAACGAATGGGTAGCCGGCGGCAACCTGCACAAATGGGAAATGGTACACTACGACGTACAGCTGTTCGGGGGCGTCGTGCTGCACAAAGGGAAAATAGCTGAAATGGCAACCGGTGAAGGAAAAACCCTCGTAGCCACCCTCCCGGTATTTCTGAACGCCTTGACACGCAACGGAGTGCACGTAGTGACGGTGAACGACTATCTGGCCAAGCGTGACTCGGAATGGATGGGACCGCTCTACATGTTCCACGGTCTGAGTGTCGACTGCATAGACAAGCACCGCCCCAACTCGGAAGAACGCCGCCGCGCCTACATGGCCGACATTACCTTCGGTACGAACAACGAATTCGGGTTCGACTACCTGCGCGACAACATGGCCACCAGTCCGCTCGACCTGGTACAGCGCAAGCACAACTACGCCATTGTCGATGAAGTGGACTCGGTGCTGATTGACGACGCACGTACCCCGCTCATCATTTCCGGACCGGTGCCCAAAGGCGATGACCAGTTGTTCGAAGACCTGCGTCCCCGCGTGGAACGTCTGGTGAACCTGCAAAAGAAACTGACTACCGAATACCTGGCCGATGCCCGCAACAAACTGAAATCGGAAGACGAGAAAGTGCGCGAAGAAGGCGCTTTGGCCTTGTTCCGCTCGTATAAGGGTATGCCCAAAAACAAGGCTCTCATCAAATACCTGAGCGAACAGGGCATCAAGCCCATCCTGCTGAAAACAGAAGAGTTCTACATGCAGGAAAACAACCGCAACATGCACATTGCCACCGATCCGCTCTACTTCATTATCGACGAAAAGAACAACTCCATTGAGCTGACCGATAAAGGTATCGATGCCATTACGGAAAGTTCGGAGGATTCGGAATTCTTCGTATTGCCCGATGTGGGAAGCGAAATAGCCGAACTGGAAAAGCAGTCTCTCTCTTCAGAAGAAAAACAAGCCAAGAAAGACGAACTGCTGCAAAACTACGCCGTGAAGTCAGAACGTGTGCACACGGTAAACCAATTGCTGAAAGCCTATACCCTTTTTGAAAAGGATGTGGAATATGTGGTGATTGACAACAAGGTAAAAATCGTAGACGAGCAAACCGGCCGTATCATGGAAGGCCGCCGCTACTCCGACGGACTGCACCAGGCCATTGAAGCCAAGGAACGGGTCACCGTGGAAGCCGCCACACAGACATTTGCCACCATTACGTTGCAAAACTACTTCCGCATGTACCACAAACTTGCCGGTATGACCGGTACAGCCGAAACGGAAGCCGGCGAATTCTGGGACATCTACAAACTCGACGTAGTGGTCATTCCGACCAACCGCCCCATTGCCCGCAACGACATGGACGACCGCGTGTACCGCACCAAACGCGAAAAATACAATGCCGTCATTGAAGAGATCATACAATTGTCCGAAAACGGACGTCCGGTACTGGTAGGTACCACCTCGGTGGAAGTATCGGAATTGTTGAGCCGTATGCTCACCGGACGCAAGATAAAACACAATGTACTGAATGCAAAACTGCATCAGCGCGAAGCCGACATTGTGGCCGAAGCCGGTCAGCGAAGCACGGTAACCATTGCCACCAACATGGCCGGCCGTGGTACCGACATCAAGCTGAGTCCCGAAGTGAAGGCCGCCGGCGGGCTGGCCATCATCGGTACGGAGCGGCATGAAAGCCGTCGTGTGGACCGTCAGTTGCGCGGACGTTCCGGCCGTCAGGGTGACCCGGGCTCATCAGTATTCTACGTATCACTTGAAGATGACCTCATGCGTCTGTTCGGTTCGGAACGCATTTCCGGACTCATGACCAAAATGGGCTTCGAAGAAGGCGAAATGATTGAGCACCCCATGATTTCAAAATCTATCGAACGGGCGCAGAAGAAAGTCGAAGAAAACAACTTCGGCATTCGCAAACGCCTGCTTGAATATGATGATGTCATGAACTCACAACGTGAAGTCATATACTCGAAACGCCGCCATGCCCTCATGGGAGAACGTATCGGTGTGGATATCACCAACATGATATACGACACGGCTGAAAGCATCGTTGAAAACGCATCCGATGACTATGCATTCCTGCAGGAAGAAATAATGAAAACCTTCGCCATGGATGTTCCTTTCAGCGAAAGCGAACTGCGTTCGCTCAAGGCAAAGGAAATGAGCGACAAGATTGCCGAATCGGCCATCGAAAGCTTCAAACGCAAAATGGACAAACTGGCCACCGTAGCCAATCCGGTCATCAAACAGGTGTACGAAACCCGTGGCAGCCAGTATGAAAATATCCTCATCCCCATTACCGATGGCAAGCGCATGTACAACGTGGCCGTGAAACTGGAAGATGCCTACAAGACGGAATCGAAAGAAATAGTCAAGGTATTCGAAAAACAGACGTTGCTCTATGTCATCGACGATGAATGGAAAGAACACCTGCGCCAACTGGACGAATTGCGCAACTCGGTGCAGAATGCCAGCTACGAACAAAAAGACCCGTTGCTGATATACAAACTCGAGTCGTTCGGCCTGTTCAAGAAAATGCTTGAATCAATGAACCGCAAAGTGCTTTCCATTCTCATGCGCGGACAGATACCGATGCGCGAACCCGACCATGTACGCGAAGCACAACAAGAACGGCGTCAGGATTACAGCCGGTACCGTACACAAAAAGATGAACTGGGCAGAGGTCCTGCATCGGCCAACGACCCGACCAAGCAGGATACCCGCGAACGGCAACATCCGGAACCGATAGTGCGTCAGGAAAAGAAAATCGGACGCAACGATCCCTGCCCTTGTGGAAGCGGCAAAAAGTACAAAAACTGCCACGGCGCAAATATGTAATACAGCCCATTCGGCCATTTGCCGCGGCAAATGGCCGAATGGTAAACAACAAAACAACCTATTAACTCCGCAATGATAAACTTTATAACCTGGAACGTCGATCCGGAAATATTCAGCATCGGACCGCTATCCGTACGCTGGTACGGTCTGCTGTGGGCGACCGCCATTCTGGTAGCTTGGGAAATCGTCAAAAAGACATACAAGCACGAAAACCGTCCCGAAGCGTGGGCCGACAAGTTGTTCATGTACGGTACTATCGGACTGATAGTGGGAGCACGTCTCGGTCACTGTTTCTTCTACGAATGGCATCTGCTTGAAGAACCGGTCAAACTGCTGGGCATCACGTTCCGCTATGGCAATCCATACCTCACACATCCGTGGGAGCTGCTTTACATTTGGCATGGAGGACTCTCCAGTCATGGAGGTGCGTTTGGTCTGCTCATAGCCATGTACTTGTACAACACCCGGGTAACGCACACCGGTTATCTGTACATACTCGACCGTCTTGTGATAGGAGTTGCCATCGGTGGAGCTTTCATCCGGTTGGGCAATCTGATGAATTCGGAAATATACGGCGGGCCGACCACCATGCCGTGGGGCTTCAATTTCATCCGAGACTACCAATGGCATTTGCCTCTCGACCAGGGAGGAGCCGGCGAATTGCCCTGCCATCCCACGCAAATATATGAAATGCTATACTGCATCATAACGTTTGTCATCATTTGGCGAATGTATTGGAAGACGAATGCGGCCAAGAAACCCGGAATGATTTTCGGTGTATTCCTTATCGGCATTTTCGGCACACGCTTCCTGCTTGAATTCATCAAATGGAACCAGGAAACTTTCGAAGACAACATGTTGCTCAACATGGGGCAATGGCTCAGTGTACCGTTCATTATCTGGGGAGTGTGGCTAATTGTGCGGAACAGCCGAAAGAAAATGACCGACGAAAAGACAACAAGCACCGAGAGGAAGAAATAACCCCCAAAAACATAATGCACAAGGGTCGTCAAAGTGAAATTAAATTCGCCTGACGACCCTTGTACTTTCATATATGTTCCTATTGCCCAAGCAACGAACTGCCCAACAGAAATCTCACGGCTCGTAACTCGTAACTCATAACTATTTACTATCTTTGTCCCCGTTGTGAAGAAATTGTCATTACTATACATATGCATGTGTGTCGCCGTGGTTTCGGCCTTGGCACAAGAACCTGCCCCTACATCCATCAAAAAGAATACGGGGCACGATATCAAAGCATGGCATGTCGTGTCGCCTATTGCCATCGCCGATACCATTCCTACCGACACGGCACATGTCAATTTTCAAGACGTAAACACAATCGACCGTTACAGCATTGCCAATTCGTTCAACGGCAACCTGGGCTCGCCCCTACAGTCAAAGTTGTACTTTACACGTCCATTCAATACCCCTTTTATCTTTGCCGATGCGTATGATCCGTACATTACGCGCCCCGAGAACGTGACTTTTTACAACACAAAAGGGCCTTACAGCATGCTCGAGTATTTGGGAGGCGTAGCGGTCAACTTCCGTGACGAGGACAACGTCAAGTTTCTCTTTACTGCCAATGCTAACAAACGGCTGAACTTCGGTGCCAAACTGGATTACACACGAGCCATTGGAGAATATGAGAACCAGTCCACCAAACGATTGTCGGGAAACGTGTTCGCCAGTTACGATGGCCGCCGGTACAGCGCATCGGGAGCCATCATGTTCAACAAAATGGATAACTATGAAAACGGAGGGTTGCTGAATGCCGCCGATTTGCATAACAACAACCTGAACGATCCCAAGACACTCCCTACCCGCCTGCAAGGTCCTGGCTATTCCGGCTACCGCTACAACGCATTTATATACAACCACAGCTACAGCCTCGGATTCGAACGGAAGGTACAGGTGAGCGAAGATTCGGTTCGGGTCGACTTCGTTCCCGTTACACGTTTTGCCCATACCTTGAAACTGTCTGACGAGCGGAAACGCTATCTGGAACAAACCGCCGATACAGCCTTTTACACCAACACTTATTATTCCGCGACAACAACCCGCGACACTGCCGCCCTGCAAACCATTTCGAACACCGTATCTGTAAGTATCGAGGAAGAATTCAACAAATGGATGCAATTCGGACTTACAGCCTATTTGTCAAATGACATCGAACGCTATACCCTCATGAGCGATTCCTCGACATTGCAACGGGTCAACCGCAGCCGCACGAAAGTAGGAGGAGTTTTGTCCAAACAGCAGGGTACGCACATCAAATACAACATCAACGCCGAACTGGATGTATTGGGAGCTCAGGCAGGCGATTTCAAACTGACCGGCAATCTCAGCGGCTTTTTCCGCCTGTGGCGCGACAGTGTAACCATTACTGCCAAAGGAGCCATGAGCAACGAAAGTCCTTCGTTCTTCCAGCAACAATACAGTTCAAACCATTTCCGCTGGAACAATGACTTCAACCGGACTTACCGGACCCAGATAGGAGGAACACTCGCTATTCCAACCAAACGAACCCATTTGGATGTTACGTTTGAAAACGTAAGCAACCACATTTACTACGACCTGGAAGGCATGCCGCGCCAAGCCGATGGCAGTATCCAGGTGCTTGCCGCCAACCTGCGACAAGATTTCCGGCTTGGCAAGTTTTTTCTGGAAAACAATGTAGTGTACCAACTCAGTTCCCGTCCCGAGATACTGCCGTTGCCCACGCTGACGCTATATCACAATCTTTACTATCTGGACCAATGGTTCAAAGTGCTCGATGTGCAGTTCGGAGTCGACCTGCGTTACCACACCGCCTACTATGCCCCCAGTTACATGCCAGCCACCGGACTGTTTTTCATACAAGATGATGTTAAGATAGGTAACTATCCGGTTATGAACGCTTACTTGAATTTTCATCTGAAGCAAGTACGTTTCTTCATAAAATACTATCACTTCAACCAGCTGTTCATGGAAGGAGATTATTTCTCCATGCCAAACTACCCGATTAACCCAGCAACTTTCCGCATAGGTATCTCGTGGAATTTTTATAATTGAGTCCTATGAAAATCCGCCAACACACAACTGCATTCACCATCGGAGGCCTGCTCCTGTTGCTGTCGATTGTCCTGATACAAGTGACGGTCACACACAACAGCAGGCATGGTTTCAGGACACTGGATGAAATCATACAAAAAGGCACGTTGCGAATCGTATCGGAAAACAGTACTCTCGGCATTACCCGCATAGGGAACGACTCCCTCACCGGTTTGCAATATGAAATTCTCAAAGCATTCGCCGACAGTGTCGGAGTCAAACTAGATATCACACTGAACAACGATTTTCTGCATTGCATCACCGGACTCATGGCCGGACGCTATGACCTCATTGCCGAATACACGCCTGTCACCACACAATGGTCGGGAAAGGTTTCCTTTACCCAACCGTTGCTTCACTCACGACAAATGCTTGTACAGCGCATTGGCCCAACGGCCAACACCCTTGTCAAAAAACAATACGAACTGGCTGGAGACTCCATTTTTATACCCACCCACTCACCCCATCGCATGCGTCTGCTGCATTTATCGGATGAAATAGCCGGCACCATACACATTTTCGAAACAGACAACACAACTCCCGAAAGACTCGTTGCACAAGTTTCCGAAGGGACAATAAAGCAGACCATCTGCATGGAACAACAGGCCCGCAAGCTGAGAATGCAATATCAGAATATCGATGTATCGCTCCCAGTCAGCCTGCAACAACCCTACAGCTGGGTTGTCAATTCACATTCGACAGCCTTGTTGGAACAACTCAACAATTTTCTCGACAAGTTTATCGGTAGCAACGACTACTGGACGTTATACAGAAAGTATTATTGACACACTTATAAACAACAAGCAACTATGCCGGTAAATATACCCAAAAAATTGCCCGCCGTTGAAATCTTGCGAAAAGAGAACATTTTCGTCATGGACTCCGAACGTGCATCCGGACAAGACATCCGTCCGCTGAAATTACTCGTTCTCAACCTCATGCCATTAAAAATCATGACGGAAACCGATTTGATACGGTTGCTGTCAAACTCACCTTTACAGATAGAAATAGATTTTCTGCAAATGGGAAGCCATCAGTCGAAAAACACCCCGATAGAACACATGCTCACATTCTACAAGACTTTCGAACAAATAAAACACTGTAATTATGATGGCATGATTATCACCGGTGCACCTGTTGAACAACTGGACTTCGAAGAGGTTAATTATTGGAATGAACTTACCGTCACTTTCGACTGGGCACGCACACATGTCACTTCAACCATGTATATTTGCTGGGCTGCACAAGCGGGATTATACCATTACTACGGCATCCCGAAATATCCGCTTGAAAAAAAGATGTTCGGTGTATTCCAACACACGATTCTCACACCGTTAAATCCTATATTCCGTGGATTCGATGATGTTTTCTATGTACCTCACAGCCGTCACAGCGAAGTCAAGGCCAGCGACATTCGCCAGGTAAAAGCACTTACTCTTTTGTCCGAGTCACCGGAAGCTGGTGTGTACATGGTCATGGGACGGAACGGGCGCGAATTTTTCATCACCGGACACTCCGAATACTCCCCCTACACACTCGATACGGAATACAAGCGCGACCTGCAAAAGGGACTGCCTATTGACCCTCCATGCAACTACTATCGGGACGACAACCCCGACAACAAGCCGCTGGTACGCTGGCGAAGCCATGCCAATCTGTTGTTTACCAACTGGCTCAATTACTTTGTCTATCAGGAAACACCCTACAAGTTGGAGGATATCAAATAAAAAAACGTCCATCACATGCAAACCCTGTTGTTACATACCTGTTGCGCGCCTTGCTCCGCAGCCATTATAGAATGGCTGTTGGCCAACGACATCCGCCCTACCCTGTTTTATTACAATCCGAACATTTTTCCATTGGAAGAATATGAAATCCGCAAGTCGGAATGTTCGCGTTATGCCCGCTCATTAGGTCTGGAGATGGTCGATGCCGACTACAATCACGGAAAATGGCTTGAATGCACCACTGGCTTGGAACAAGAACCCGAACGGGGCAAGCGTTGCCTGCAATGTTTCCAAATGCGGCTGTCGGCCACAGCCCGCTACGCACACGAAAACGGTTTCCGCCGATTTGCCACCACACTGGCATCCTCCCGCTGGAAAAGTCTGGACCAGATTGCAGAAGCCGGACATGCAGCCGCAGCACTTTTCCCCGATGTGGAATTTTGGGAAAAGGACTGGCGTAAGGACGGTTTGAGCGAACGCCGCCGTATTCTGCTGGCCGAAAACAGATTTTACAACCAACAATACTGCGGTTGCGAATTCAGCATGCAACGGTTATCGGCTGGGAGAAATCAAGCAAAACAGACTTCCGATAAAGACGTACAACGCTAAACATCACAACAAACATTCACGGCCTTACAAAACCGTAAAAACCGGTTCATCCTCTCCTATTCCAGATTTGCACCTCACCCAAGTCTTATAATTCATCATACAACTTCTATCAAAAACGTTTTCTTTCAAGATAATCTTCGCAACCATCCCTGATGACAAAACAACTACATAGAAAAACGAACAAATTGTATTGTAAAATTCCCACAATGTTTTTATTGAAATACTTTTTTTTTCCAACGTAAGAATGTACCTTTGCAAATCATTAAAAAACAGGATAAATTAAGAACAATTTATTGAAAATAAAGCTTGTATACAAAACATTTTTTGCCTTTCTTGTAAAAAAGGTGTTTTTGCCATACAAACCAAGACAAATAAAGACACAACCCCGAAAAACATACGACAAATAGAACTAATATAAAATTTAAACTGTTATTATAAACAAATGGATTTCTTACAAACCCTCTTCACTACGCAAAGCATCGCATCTACGGTGATTTTCCTATGCCTGGCCGCGTTTTTAGGTGTCTTGATAGGGAAAGTGAAGATTGCAAAAATCAAGCTCGGCATTGCCGGTGTTTTGTTCAGTGGGCTATTAATCACTCACTTGGGGGCTCCCATCGATGAACACGTGCTACATTTTGTACAAGAGTTCGGACTGATATTGTTTGTCTACAGCATCGGTATAGACATGGGTCCCCGCTTCCTTTCTTCCTTCAAGAAAGATGGGCTTACACTCAACATGTTGGCCGCAGGTATCGTATTGGGCGGTTTCGCCATTGCCTACTTAATTTACAGGTTTTCCGACTTGCCTTCATCGGTCGTTGTCGGCATACTCAGTGGTGCTGTAACCAACACCCCAAGTTTGGGTGCCGCTCAGTCTGTATTGGCCGAACAGGGTGTTTCTTCTGCCGAAACCGGTATGGCCTATGCCATGGCCTATCCTTTCGGTGTAATCGGCATTATTTTCACAATGTTGCTAGTACGCCTGTTTTTCCGCATCAAAGTTGACAAGGAGGTCAAAGAATACAACGAAGCACTGGGAGGAGGTGACACCCAATTGCAAAACGTTGAGATAACAGTAACCAATTCCAACCTGATAGGACAAGATATTGACCACATCATCCACATCATGGACAGCGAATTGGCCGTGTCCCGTATTCGGAGAAAGAACGGGCGCGAAGTCATTGCATCGGGTTCGGAAGTGTTGCAAGAAGGAGATATCCTTTTCGGGGTTTCTTCCGAAAAAATGATCAAGAATCTGGAAATAAAAATCGGCAAGGTCCAAGTATTGGATAAAGTTGAAGTAAGCGGTCCCCTGGCTGCCATAAATGTTCTCGTAACCAAACATAACATTGCAGGAAAAACCATAGAACAAATTGGTATTTACCGTCGTTATCCGGCCAATATCACCCGGATATACCGTAATGCCATAAAGATACTCCCCACCTTACACACAACACTCGAATTGGGTGATACAGTAAAAATCGTCGGCCAGAAAGATGTGTTGGAAGATGTACGGCAAGAGTTGGGCGATTCTATCAAAGAACTTGCCAAACCCAATATCAGCTCTACGTTCTTAGGTATATTCCTGGGGGTTATATTGGGCAGCATTCCTATCTTCCTGCCCGGACTTCCAGCCCCCGCCAAATTGGGGTTGGCCGGAGGACCTCTATTGGTTGCCATTCTTTTGGGCTACAAAGGAAGAATCGGAAAGATTAATTTTTACATGACTCCAGGTGCCAACCTTTTCATGCGCGAATTGGGAATCATCCTTTTCCTCTCGTGCGTAGGACTGCTTTCAGGGGGCAAATTTGTCGAAACCATCATGAACGGAGGTGTACAATGGATGCTCTACGGAATGCTTATCACATTCATCCCCATCATGCTGGCCAGTATAATAGGACGATTGCTGAAAATGAACTATCTGAAGATATGCGGATGTATAGCAGGCTCCATGACCGACCCTCCTGCATTGGAATTCGCCAACGGTCTTGCTCCCGTACAAGCACAATCGACCGCTTACGCAACGGTATATCCGCTCACTATGTTCCTCCGGGTTTTATTGGCACAGATATTTGTATTGATAACCCTGTAGGATAATTCAACAGAAAAAGAGACGAAAACAGAATAGCTGACACCTAATAGTGAACATTTATCCCCTATTAAGTGTTAGCTATTTTGTTATTATTTTCAATAGACATCCGTTGGACACAAATTTGCTATTTAGAAAAAAAGACAACGGATATTATTATCAATTAATCATTAGCAACGTTATGAAGAGACAACCGAGCAAAGAAACGCTTTGCGTACAAGCAGGCTGGCAGCCCAAGAAAGGCGAACCACGCGTATTGCCCATATACCAAAGTACCACATTCAAATATGAAACCAGTGAACAGATGGCCAGACTATTCGACCTCGAAGACAGCGGATATTTCTACACCCGCCTGCAAAACCCGACGAACGATGCCGTAGCCGCCAAAATAGCCGCCTTGGAAGGAGGCATAGCCGGCATGCTGACCTCAAGCGGACAAGCAGCCAATTTCTACGCCATCTTCAACATCTGCCAGGCTGGTGATCACTTCATCAGTTCATCATGTATATATGGAGGCACGTTCAACCTCTTTGCCGTGACACTCAAAAAACTGGGAATTGAGGTCAGTTTTGTCAACCCTGATGCTTCGGAAGATGAAATCGATGCCGCATTCCGCCCCAACACCAAAGCCTTGTTTGGCGAAAGTATCTCCAATCCTACGTTAGAGATACTCGACATCGAAAAGTTTGCCCGCATTGCTCACAAACATGGCGTTCCACTGATTGTCGACAACACCTTCCCGACTCCCATCAATTGCCGCCCGTTTGAATGGGGTGCCGACATTGTTGTACATTCAACTACCAAATATATGGATGGACATGCCACCTCGGTAGGTGGAGCCATCATCGACAGTGGAAATTTCGATTGGGAAGCCAATGCCGACAAATTTCCCGGCTTGTGTACCCCCGATGAATCATATCATGGCCTGACCTATACCCAATCGTTTGGAAAAATGGCCTACATAACAAAAGCAACGGCACAACTCATGCGCGATCTTGGTAGCATACAGTCCCCACAGAACGCATTTCTGCTCAATATCGGGCTGGAAACGCTGCATCTACGCATGCAGCAACACTGCCGCAACGCACAAGCCGTTGCCGAATATCTCTCACAGCACAAAAAAGTGGCTTGGGTAAACTACAGCGGTCTTCCCAATGACAAGTACCACACACTGGCTCAAAAATACATGCCTAACGGTTCGTGCGGAGTAGTCACATTCGGTCTGAAAGGCGGACGAGAAACGGCCATACGTTTCATGGACTCCCTTGAATTGGCTGCCATAGTCACCCATGTGGCCGATGCCCGCACCTGCGTGCTTCACCCGGCCAGTCACACCCACCGCCAGCTAACCGACGAACAACTCATTGCTGCCGGCGTACAACCCGACCTCATACGCTTTTCCGTCGGGATAGAAAATGTCAATGACATCATTGCCGACATAGAACAGGCTTTGGAGAAAGCGTAAACAAACCCATTCTCCCTAAACCGGTAACGGCAAACAATAACGGGGCTGATTCGAAAGTTTTTCATTTTCGAATCAGCCCCGTTGTTGCTTATCAAAGCATACATCCACATACATTCCAATGTCTCCAAGCCATACGCGAGTTCGGCATAAGATACAATATTTCATTGGATATTAGCTGTATAACAATAAATGTAGGATGTATGGTGATACATTCTTATGAATGCGGGCAGAGAAAAGCTACCTGAAGTCAAACACTTGGCCGGAAACAAGTTCAGGGAAAAGGAAAATGTCATCGGTCCATCGGCATGATGTCGTATGTTTATGCCTTTAAAGTTATCTTTTCACCTATGTGAAAAGAACGTCCCACGTATATGGGACACGTGTCCCATATATGTGATACACGTGTCCCACATACGTGGGACGATAACTTTGACGGCATAAAAAGAAAACATCGTGCTGTTGGCGCATAAAACCGTTATGCCGAACTCACGTAATAAAATGACAAAGCCTGCATAGTTGAATTTCCTGTTTGTCGACATATAAAAATGAATGGACTGTCCAAAGCATAAAAAGTCGGCGGGACATTGTTTCACCACAATATCCCGCCGAAATCATACCTCGTTATAAACCGGACTGTTATTTAATTACAAATTCAACCCTACGGTTCATTGCACGCCCTTCTTCCGTATCGTTGGTCGCCACAGGCTCATCCGGTCCTTTACCTTCGAAGGTTATCCGGTCAGCCGATATGCCTCTTTCCACAATCGCTTTATATACAGCTTCGGCACGTGCTTCAGACAATTCCATATTGTAACGGCGCGTTCCCGTATTGTCCGTATGCCCAACTATGTGAATCTTCACATCCGGATTCGCCACCAGGAACTGATACAGTTCGTTCAACACTGGTTCGGATTCTGGCTTTATATCGGCCTTATTCAGTTCGAAGAACAGATTATGAAGAACCACCTTCATATCTTTTTCTATCGGGTGAAGCATAATGTCTATCGTGTCGGTGTTGGCAAATGTCAACAGTTGCTCACGGTACAGATATCCTTCTGCTTCCACAAATGCGCGATAGCCCCCTGCCGTCAATGCATCGCAAGACAATACTCCTGCCGGATCCGTAACCCCTTTCTGCATTTCCTTGTCATCCGTTGTGCGGTAAAGCGTAACCCCGGCATTCGGTATGAACGAGCCAGAAACCGAGTCTAACACACGTACCGCATACTTTGGCAGTCTGGTCAAGGCTATTTCCAATGTATCTTCCCGATAATGGGAAACTGACTTACGATAGTTCTTGTAACCATCAGCCTGCACACTCAGCACATAACGTCCGCGACGCAGTTCATGCGATACCATACCATCTGCATCTGTCGTCTTCTTGAAAGCCTGTCGGCTACCGTAACGGGCAGTAACTTCTGCCGATACGTTCTCTTGCGTCTGAGCATCTGTCACGTGGGCATAGAACCACATCGGTTCGCTGGTCGTACGAGAAGGCGTACGGCGTTCACGATTCATCTGGAATTGGACCGTCAGTTTCACTCCCGCATAGAGATTCGAGAAACGATGACCGTCGGCCAGACGGCTCATTTCCAAATGGGCGTAATCCAAAGAAAGCGGATCGGATACCACACCGTTCTCTGTTCGGGGAGTAGCCAACGCTGATGTTGTAGCTGCAGTGTTCAGATTGGGCAGACCGTAATCGACAAAAAGACCGGCACGATAAGACACCGGACTGCGACGGCGGTTGTTCAAGCGGGTCATGTTACGGGGCAACCATTCATCCAGGACAACTCCCACTTCGGCCGAAGCCGTCACGTTGAGGCCGAGCGCCAAAGCTCCTTCCCTATTCACGGGAAACGGGTCATATTTGCGCGTTATGTCCTCTATGGCTGTGGGATCGGTTACAGTAGCGTGCACCTGCGTTTCCGAACGATAATTACCGAACAGGTTCAGACCTATCTTGCTTCCAATCATGGCATAATAGCGGTCGAATTTCATACCGAACAACAGGGGTATATTCACATAACCCGCACGCTGTTTCTCTGCATAGTCAAGAAAGTTGTAATGATACAGCAGATCTGACTGCGAAAACCCATCATCATAGCGAAAGACATAATCTTCCGAATAATCCACCAATCTTGTTTTGGAACCCCAATACTGGAATTCAGCACCTGTCTGAAACAGGAATCTGTTTATGTTCAGTTCATAACCCAAACCGGCATTGAATCCGCCGCCACCCGGCACCTTCGTATAATCCATCCCGTGCAGCAAGGCATCATATCCGCCACCCGCCCACACATCCAAATAGTGACGTGTCTGGCCCGGTACCATCAGACAGCCTCCAAACAGGCCCAAGGCTAAAACCAATATCTGTCTTTTTACAGCAAACATATCGTTTTATATCAATTTTGTGTTCTATAATAATCCTTTTTTTATCACGTCCTTTATTCCACAACCTGCAAATGGAAAGTTCTGACCATGCCGTTATCCAGGTTCACTTTAAGCAAGTAATAGCCGGTCTGGGCCGGTGCCTGCAGCAAGTTCGTTCCTTCGGACAATTCATGTTGTTCCACCAGCACACCGCTTACGCCATACACGCTCACACGCCCTTTTTCCGGTGAGCCCAGTTTCATGACTGCACCTTTCGCCAGCACATTGGGCGACAAGGTCAGACTCGCCCCACCGGCATCATAAGGAACAACCGGACAAGTAAAGGTTGTCACACCATCGTCGGAACGGGTGACCTCCACGCGATATTCCGCCGTACGGTCCAAACCCTCGGGCACGTACAGATAGGAACCCGTTTCACCGGCTATAGCCTCATCGTTCTTGTACCATTGATAAGCCGAGAAGCTATATCCGCCGTTGTATTCTGCATTCTGCAGGAACAACACATCATTCCAACGCTGGGTAACAATGGAAGAGGGATAATAAATGGTGAAAGCGAGTTCCAAGGTATCGTTTCCACAATCTGTATTCACAAATATAACATCGGACGTATAAAGTCCCGGACGCACATTATCTGGTAAAGCAATGGACAAAGGAGATGCTCCTGTATGCCCCACTGTGTCTGTAAAATGAACAGCTTCCGCTAATGCATCAAAGTCGAAAATAAACTCATCAACCGCACCTGACACGACAGAATAATCCACACTAAGCACCCTCTCATCCGCACATGCATAAGGTTGCGCAACAATCTCCACCTGCAAGTCATCAAACACGGTCAGATTTAACACGGTGGTACTGTCACATCCTCCCACACTGACATCTTTCGCCGTATAAACACCACTCTCAGTCCTTGCCTCTCCATCAAAATAATAACTTTCATTTGAACAAATCGTATCAAACAATTCTACGGTCACTTGATCATTAAACTTCACATCATACACCACAATACTGTCACAGCCATACTGTGACAAATTGCTTCCGTCAGCTTGATATATTCCATCGCTATATACAAACCTACCATCGGGCAACTGTAAAGGTGTTCCCGTACAACCATACATAGGTATCGTATCATACATCGTACCCAAACGAGGCAAAGTAATCGTATAGGTTACCTCATCCGTACACAAATCATCTGAAATACCGGCCCGCAATGTTACATCAAATGTTCCGCCTTCTTGCGGGAATTCGTGCGTCGGATTCGTTTCATAACTTGACGTTCCATCTCCAAAATCCCAATAAATCGTTTCACAAGGCAAGGGAGTATGGGTAGAATCTGTAGTTATTTGGTTTCTAGTCAATATGTGACTCAAATTCGTAAACGAGACCAAATTCCGACAATCTGCAATATCCACTTTATAGGTTGCTTCGGCCACCGGGAAACGAGGAATAGCACTGGCAGTCAGTGTAAAATAACAATTTTTATTACTCGGGAATATTACATCACAATAATAAGTCAACGTATCTTTAGTTCCATCTACCTCAAAAGTTCTCTCTGTGCCTAATATACGGTCTGGTTCATCCGGCAAATACCAACGATAGTTAAACCCTTCCGGAGCGATAAACTCATTTGTGAGATTTTCACCACAAGTAATGCCATCCATTTCTCCTGAAGTGCATTCCAGAGTAAAATAAGCATAGCAGGCATGTCCGCTTGCCGTACAATCGAATGTACATACTCGCACAGTCAAGGTCTCTCCATCATAGTCTTCCAAGTTAACGCCAATAGTAGTCCATTCTTTCCACCAAATGGTACCACGTGATGCCGAATTCTGATGCCATGTATTATCTTGTGTCCCATAATTAGCTGAAAACGATGCCGATGCACAATCAATAGGCACACCCCGATGAAGTATTTGTAACGTAAAAGCTGATTGTGTTTCTTCATCATGAGGAGTTGTAGGTTCATCCATCACTACGGCATATTTCATTAACAATACGGAAGCATATTCTGCATCGACTACAAATTCATACTCTATCATTTCAGCCTCCGCACCAACATCCCAATTTCCCAAACGTACCGCCGCCAATTCTCCAGGTGGAATGGTTGGCAACAAATAATTTGTATTTGCATCATATTCTCCTTGAGTCATATGCACAGTATGGCGACTGTTTTCCATATCACCGGGTCCAAAATCCACCTTTCCACGAGCACGATTAACAAACGTTCGATTTCCTCCGTGTTCGCCCGTATAACAATTCTCATCGGCCAAATGTAAATAATTCACACAGCCTTCCTCTGCAAAATAGAGTAAATCAGATATCTGTACCCAATGGCTGTTTTCATCGCCACAAGTAGTCCGGACATAGAAATCAGTTTGACCCGGTTGCAATCCATAAAATGTATAAGTCAAGCCTTTCACTCCCTGGGCCTGTTGCCACGTATCGGTAGCATAAGAATAACATTTAACATCATACAAGGCATCGGAATCGCCTTGCCAATCAAATACAATTGTATTATCTATAATCGTGGTGGTCAAATCTGTCGGCATCGGACACCCTCCTTCCGGTTTGATATAGATGTTATCTACACAAGCCCCTTTTATAGATACATTTGTGCCTTTGCTCAACCACGTGAACACCAAACGCCCCGGCTGTCCATCGGATTCGAAAGAAAAAACGGATGTTCTCCATGAAGTTGAACTCAACGAATCGGTCTTTGACCCTATTGCACGCAATCCATACTGATCCAAAAAAGCCGGACGTGCCAAGGCCCCCTGCAAACAACACAAACGAGTTTCTGGAATATTTTCTGCCGGAATCCAAGCCACAAAAAGCACATCTCTATTCCCCGCTGCTCCTGTCAACCAATCAAACGACAGCTCGTAATGCCCTGCATCCAAAGCAACATCACGATATGCATACACCGTACATCCATTTCCACTGGAAGCTGTCAGGCCTGCATCTTTCGACACATAAAGACTTTTTGTTCCTCCGTTATTAATAGCAGATCCAATATACCAAGGAGCCCCTAAATCTTTCAAACCCCAAGCTGGATTACAGATTGGATTCAAACTCCATTGAGAACACTCGGATTCATTCTCAAAATCGCAACTATAATGGGTTTGTCCCCACAACGATGACAAGGATACCACCCATACACTTATGAACAATAAGCCAAAAGCACGTTTTTTCATTTTCTCTTTTACTTTTTTACTGAAAGACAAATAAATGCGAAAAGCCCCCGCATAACCGGCCACAAATGTAACATTTTATTTGGAGAAACAAATATAGATTCATATCCATTCCTACACCATTTTCACGTTAAAGGAATAATTTTGTCATTTCATTAAGGATTTTAAACAGCCAAAGAGGGCATGTCCGCAAAACGGGCATACCCTCTTCTTATCTATACATCAACTTTCAGAAATCATCATTTCACAACCACACGACCATACTTAATATTACCTTGTGCATCGCAAGCCTTTATCGTGTATACTCCTGAGACTTCGAACACATCAAGTTCAAATGGTAAGGCCTGCCTGTCTCGTTCGTAAACCAATCGACCCGACATATCATACACTCTTATTCCAAGTTCCGATACCGGAGCGGAAACACGTACCTTGCCGCCACAAGAAATAAAGTTCGGCATAATGGTCAACTGGTCATCGAACGTTTGCATTAAAGCTGAACTTTCACCTACCTGCAAAGTGGCTACCAATACGGCTGTACATTGTCCGCTTTCACTCATGACAATAGAACTTTGTGTATAAACGCCTTCTTCAGTCGACTCATCATACAACGTTCCATGATAGGTAAACGGCAAATCGGCAGTTTCAATCTGTTTCTTGCAATATACCGTATCATCATCAAGGACAGTCAAATCAAGTACCACAAGACTATCACAATTACCCCATATCGAATGCAATGGCAGTTCATATTCTCCGTTTTGCGCAGGAACCCCCACAAATCCATTTCCGGTATAGGTTTCTTCCGGACATACATATCCGTAAATTCTTGTTGGCATGATTTCTTCCCGAACCAACAAGTTCAAAGTCACAATACTGTCGCAACCACCCGCTGACAATGTATCTACATAAGTTCCCGTTTCACTCAGCAAGGTTCCATTGAAGTCAAAAGTTTCACCGAAGCAAATCACTTTTTCTTCTGTAGAGCGTAAAGCTTCATTCACTGTCAGATAAAGCGTTGTAATACTGTCGCACAAGGTCACCGCTGATTGTATGGTATCTGCATACACTCCTGTACGTCTCAATTCCATACCTCCAAATTGATAATGACCTCCTTGGCATATCGTATCAAACATCTGCACACGAATGGTCGGTGTTATAGATAACTTAAGAATTGCCACACTATCACAACCGGAAGCGGACTGCAATTTACGCTTATATTCCCCTTGTGCTCCTTCAGCCACAACAAAATCATATGCTTCGTAAGGTTCTCCTTCACAAGTGGTGGCCGGTATTTCGTAACGTTTCATCGGCGACACAGTCAGTTCCAAGTTAACGACAGAGTCTGCCACAGTAGGAGAAGTCGAAAGGACTGTACGGCTATATGTCATTATACCCGGTTGCAAATCATCGTAGGGCAAATAGAAACCATTACCTTCATAATCATAGCCCTCGCATACGGCTGTCTGTTCGTTTTCTTCCACATAACGATTCACGCGCACATCATCCACATGCAAGTCATAACGAGCATTTTCAACGGTCGACTCAGCATAGAAAGCCACTTTAATGACTTTACCTGCATAGGGTGTCAAATCAATCTGATTCCTGTCAAACCGCGCGGGAATATCATTCAACACATGTATACCTTGTACTGCATTATCCCAAACAGTCGCATTACTCTTCCTCCAAGTTTTTCCCGCATCTTCTGAAATCACCACTAAGAAACGGTCGTCATCGTTCGGTTCGGTTCCAGAAATCGGGTTGAAACTATTATATTCAGTCAATGCAACTTCAAAAGTCAACCACAATTTTTCATTTTCATCCAAACTGCCGGTTGCCGGTAATTCGACAGCAGGAGATATGAACCAATAATAAGAATCATCATGTTCAAGTGTCACATATTGGTGCCCACTCACATCTCCATCGAATACCCATCCTGCTGTTGAACCTGTAACGGTCTGCTGTGCTCCCAAATCTTCCAAGGCCAGCATATCAGCATCAAACAAGCATTTATAACGTTCCCAACCTTCCGGATTATCAACCTGTAAAGAGAACGTTTCGTGATACAATGGTACATGTGCCGTACGAAGTTCCACAGCTATCGACATATCGCTCTGTTCACTTTCACAGTCTGACTGTACGCCTACGTAATAAAGTGTTCCGCTTTGCAAACCGATAATGTGATGATTTGTTTCCGTAACCGTATCAGTATATACCACATTTTCCATAGCAACATCTGTAGCCGCCTTGACAATCCATTGTGCCGCTTCACCACGGCTAACCCAAGACACATCCGCACCATCCGCATATACCATATCAACTGACACATCAGACGGACGAACACAGCCACTAAGCGACTCTATCGTCACATTATCTATGTAAGCATAATTATTTTTGTCAAATTCAGACAAGAATGTCACATAACGTCCTTGCGCATTTTCCAACGATACGGTAAATTCATCAAACAGCCAGTTATTATCAGCATTTGCATACATTGACGTAGTCAACGTTCTCATTTGTACCGTATCCAAAGCCTGGAAAGTTCCGATATCATACGGATCGGTCACCGTACCTACAATGATAGAACGTGCATATGTAGTGCTAGTATATTGTGTTGAAATTTTATAGCCTCCTTCCGATGGGGTGTAAGTTGCCGATGCATGACCTGCCCGTGCATAGAAACGTAACTGCAAAGTATCGGGATTACCATCGAAGGCCGGCATAATGGCATAGGATCCATTATTTGTGGTTGTGGAATACAATTTCAATGCATGGTTTTCATCTTTTCCATTCGACATACTGTACGTATAACTATTTGTATTCTTTATCTTATAAGGAATATAAGTATAAGAAGTGGATTTTTTATTACCAACCATCCAGCAGTCTGGTGCTATATAAGAGGCATTTGTCCCTGTTTGGTAACCACCCTCTTCCTCAAAGGTCCAGACATAACCGGTTTCCGCAGGCGAACAAGTAGTCTTCACATCCAAACGTGCCCAATTACCACCGCAAACACCCTGCACATAAATATAATACTGCGTATAAGGTTGCAATCCGTCAATGGTCCATGTCGTGGCTGTAGCTTCCATAGTTTTCACCACAACACTGTCCGGAGCCGTCGAGACACTATCGACACCCCATTCGGTGTCAAGCACCTTAATATTCCATGAAGTTTGCGTATCATCCAAAGCGGTCCAGGCGAGACTGACAGTTGTGTCTCCTATTTGGGTCATTTGTAAGTCAACGACAACCGGACAACTACTTTTTTCAACTTTCACATTATCTACCACCGCTGATGGCTCCGGATGTTTGGACGTTGTTGAAGAATTACGCCAATAAAACACCAGGTTATAATAACCCGCCGCCTCTTCACCGATAGTAAACCTTACCACATTCGTGCGCCAGTCAATATCCACACCGGTCGTATCCACACCGGTCAAACGGTAAAGCGGATCACCATCTTCATCCACACCTTCCAAAGCAATCCAATCCAACGGAGTCCCGCCAGAAAGAGCACTCATCGTCGTAGTCGTACCATCAAGATTCTGTACCTTGCCTTGGGTAGAGCCAACACTTGGTTCGAAGGTTACATCACCCGGCAACAAACCTACCCGCATAAAGTCACTCGAAGTGTTACCATAACAAGTCCAATCAAAAGTAACGGTATATTCTCCCTTGTCCAGTTTCAACGTACGTGCCATCCAGTTCGAACCGTTATGAGGCGTTGTCGAGCTCACAGTATAAACCGCACTCACACCACCATCATTCGATACGTAAAGTGAACCTTCTCCATCCTTGGCAATCGCTTTTCCTACATACCATTTATTGGTAGCTTCACCATTTACAGCCCACCATGCGGCATTTTCCGTTTCATCTTCAAATCCACATTCATAAGGAAAAACCGTCACAGGCTGCCCTATGGTACGTCCCCGAACAAAAACCCAGTCACTGGCATCATTTTCATCACAAACCGCTTGTACGTACACATCATATTCCATGTTCGGTTGCAAGCCTTCAAGTACTTTCACCGTATCATTGGTCTGTACCGTCGTCCCTTCGCCCAAAACGAAGCCTACCGGTCCATACTGTACATTCCATTGTGTCGCCACTCCCGGATTTATCCAAGACAACGTGAAGCCATCTTCTGTATAATCGGTTGCTATCACATCCACTGGGGGTTCACAAGTAGGAATGAAATCCAATCTCAAATTGTCTACATACAAACCGCCACTAGTTCCCGTCGTAGCAGTTGCTGAGCTACGGTTCAAATCGCGCGACACAGCCAACACCACATGTTTGTAATTTTCTTTCCCTTCGAGTGCAGCTATGGCAGTCAAATCATATTGGTAAGCATACCACACTTTCGTTATAGGATCCACTTGGTCAACCGGAATACAAATCGTATCCACCGGCACAAACGAGTCGAGTGTCAAGCTATCAGGATATTGTGTTACACCTACAACAAGGCGAGGATATTGCGTAATGGCCGAAGCCTGCAAAACATCAAACGATAGCCTCAAAGCAGACATGTCTTCCACATCTATTTCGGGTGATACCGCCATACAATAATACTTGCTTGTAGATCCAGTATAAAGATACAAGGAAGCCTTTCCATCTACTGTGTTATTATAAGTTGCATTGATACTCGGATAGCCCGTACCGCTTGAATAGAAATAGTTCCAACACGGCATGGCTTGCCCACCCGTATCATAATCATCGAATTTTTCTTCATAAGGTAAAGCAAAATTCGGCGGACATGTGGTAGTAAACTTCCGTTCGAACGACCAGTCGCTTGGGTCATCACCTCCGCAAGCAGCCTGCACATACATGTAATAAGTAGTCAACGAAGACAAATTGGTCAGCGATACAGTTCCGGCAGGCCGAGTTTGATCGTACACTGGACTTTCCGGCAATGTACCATCTTCCTCGATCGGCTCTGTACTAACGAATACACGGTACGACCCCGCACCCGTATCTTCCCATTGGATATCGGCCGATGTGTCAGTCACATTTTCAGCATACACCTTTGTCGGACTTAAGCAAGAAGGTATTGTATCTACCTTAACATTATCCACATATATGTGTTCTCCACTTTCCGAAGAATAGGCCAAAAACATTACGTTTTTCCCTTTATCTCCATATGAATCGCCCTGATAACGGTTAAAGCGAACCACATAGCGCAAGTAATCCTTGAATTCCGTCACTATCGTATCCAACGGAACAAAAGTGGTCAAATCTCCCGGCTGTGTAATGATACCAACCACCAACGGAATATCATCACCATTCCTTGTCGCATCAAACGACACTTCCATGGTAGATATGTCATCCACCAACACCTCCGGCATGATGGCATAAGGACTGTTCGACTTGGTGCTTGTCCACATGTGCAATGCGGGTGTCGTATTATTCGTTCCAGATAAAGAAGTCATATTGGGTATAAGCGGACTTTCACCCTCTGCTGAACCTACAATCCAACAATCAAAATTGTTAGCATCCTTTTCAAAGGTTTCCACACCCAGTTCATCCGCAGTCAACGGAACACAACCCGTACGGAACGAACCTGGCAACATAGTCCAACCGGTCGTATCATTTTCCGAACAAATGGCTCGCAAATAATACCAATATAGGGTATTGATATCCAAACCATCCGCATCCGTAATAGTCATTTCAGGATTACCCTCGTGAACCCGATGAAGTACAATGTCTTCTTCTTTCGCTTCTGTAGGCAATACATCTTCGGTCTTAAGTACCATCACATCCCACTTGGTTTCGTTACCACCCTTACTCCAATACAAGGTAGCCTCATCACTTGAAACATTCTTAACCTTCAAATCATCCGGTTTATTGCAAGTGGCTATATAATCCACTACCACATCATCGATATAATTGTACTCTAATGCATATTTTGAAGATCGAAGCATGATACGTGCACGCTGAGGCAAATCTACATATCCATCGAACGATACCACTACTTCTCTCCATTTGTTTCTATGTTCTAACGAGGTCAAACGTATCGTATCTACAGGAACAAACGTGGTTGTATCCGTTTCATCGGGTAATACACCTACCAACAACTCATAGGCCTGCCCCGATTGCTGTATCATAAACGATATCTGCAATTCCGACAAATCGGCATCCATTTCGGGAAGTACCACATAATCGCGATGACGTGGACTACCAGATCCACCACTCAAATTCAAATAATTCTTCGGACTAAATGCTATTGTTGTCGATTGAGAAATATAAGGATAATAGCTTGTCGAACCCGAATAAGAATATGAAGCCCATTGTGTATCCCAACAGTCAGGAACTTTTTTCACACTACTTCCTATTTCCTCTTCCTGATACTGGTCAAAATTCATTTCGTAAGGTAGCGGCATAGGTACACAACTCGTCCTGAACTCTACCGGCGGCCACCACGGACTACTTACATCATCCGTACACTCGGAACGGATGGTCACAAAATAATTCGTAATCAATTCTAACCCATCTATTGTCAAAGAAGATATATTTTCCACCACTGTGTCAATCATCGCCACATAAGGCGTATTTTCCATAGCCAACGTATCGGTCATATCAAATTCATCGATTAAAATCCGGAATTTTTCCGCACCTTTACCATTCCAATCCAAACGTACGGACCGTCCATCATCCAACGGAGTCGCCTGCAAATTAGAAGCAACCGGACAAGACGGAAGCAACGAAAGTTCCACATCATCGATTAAAGTATATTTTTCTTGTTCCCACAAGGCTATAAACTTACCATCCCCTTTGTATTCATCAAAATAAACCTGACATTTCTCATATTTCTCATAACTTTCAGCCTCAAATACGGCTATCGTATCAAACGTAGAAAGGTCCGCCGGATTATCCATTACCCCAACGACCAATTTAGACGTGCCTAAATAAGTATCAGACGAGCCATACAAACGCATCCAAAACGTCAATTGCACCTGTTTTACATCATCCACTGGGGGAAGTGCCACCCAAGCATCATCACCATCTTCTGGGCTATCATCAGAAAGAAGATTTCGAGCGATATACAGAGATTGATTCCCAGTATGCGGGATAGAATAAGAAGCATTTGCCTGATTATGAGGACCGGTACCTGTTCCAAAAAGATAGGGTCTCACCACTTCCGGAAGCTTATAACTACTGCCCCAAAACTTATTATATTGCTGGATGCTAACACTCGGTTCGTCCGCTTCAAAACTGGTCATCATAGGTAATTCTACTGTGGGAAACGTCCAACACTGTACCACATTACTCCATACACCACCTTCGCCTGAACCCAAAGTACGTGCATACACATAATAGTCTTTCATAGAGGATAATCCGGTAACCGTTATGGTATCTCCGGTAATATTAGTCTGTTTGAAAACCGGACTTGAAACTGTTGCCGGATTAGAAACCGCTTTGTCCGTCACAACAATTTCCCATTGAGCAGCCCCCTTTTTATCCACAGTGACTTTTGCTGACGTAAAGAAAGGCACGACCTCTACTTTTTCTATTTTAGGACAAGCCGGTATATAATCGAAAGTCACATTGTCTAAATAAAAAAGATTCTGTTGGTCGAAAGCCGATACGAAAGCCACATATTTTCCCGCACCCTCATAACGGTCGAACGGCACAATAAATTCATCGAAAAATTTATAACGGGAAGGACTCACCGTATCAATAGGAACAAACGAATTAATTTCAGTAGGATCTTCCATAACGCCCACAATTAATGAAGAGGCATATTCTTCCTGCTCATACCTTTTATAATAAATCCAACATCCACCCCAAAAAGATACTTGCACTTTGCGAATATCATCTACCAACAATTCAGGAGAAATCAACCAACATGCCTCACCCGGATCTACCGGAGTAGTCACACTGTTTGCGCCTGCAAATACCACGGTCCTCGTAGAGTCAGGAGAATAATAATACAAGGTACCAACCGATGTGTTTGTATTTACAAAAGGAGAAAACGTTCCCGAACCACGGTCTTCCCAAGTATTACCCCAAGTCCATGTATCGACACGATCCAAATAACCATCCAATGCAGGCAAGTTAAAACGTTCTGTATGCGGCAATTCAACACTTGCGTTTGTCCGATAACTGGTTCCGGTCCACCCGGACGACTCACCCGGACAGTTAGCCTTCACGTAAGCATAATAGGTCGTATTTACATCCAGATTTTCCACTAATAACGACTCTGTATCAACCACCGTGTCCACTAAAAGCACATCCCCGGTTGCCGTTTCCGGGTCATCCAATACGGAAGCAGATACCTTCACTGCATAATCTTCGGAGTCGAAACTAGCCCGCCAATTCACCCGGAAAGTAGAAGCTGTTGCCATGTCGACCAATGTAATAATCGGATCCGTACATGTCGGCATAGGCCGTACTTGCACCTTGTCAAGCACCACTCCACGTCCAAAATTGTCTTTTGCTTCAAATGCCAGTTGATACGTTTTGCTTACAGCTGTCAAAATAATCGTATCCGACTGCCATGTCCGTATTCTATCTGTGAAAACTCCATCTTCTTCATATAGTACCCAAGGCGAAGAGGCTGACGTACGGTAATATACACGCAATTCATCCACATCGCCCAAATTATGTTCCTGGGCATGCGAAAAAATCAAGATTGGCTGAAACATGTCTTTCAAATCCAACACAGGAGTAATCAACCGAGTTACAAAACCCTGCGTCTGATCTGTTTCATTGCGTAATGCCATCCGCATATTTCCATCAGCTGCCCCAGAAGGGAATTCTCCTCCTGCTTCAGCTATCCAATCGACACTGCCGGACACATGTTCCTGTGTCCAACCAACTGGTAACCCTTGCTCAAAACTTTCATTCAGAGCATACTCCATCGTTTGAGACACAATGGTTCCTGTTCCCCACAGAAACAAAACCATTACTATCCCCAAATAGTAAGCTTTTTTCATAAAAAAATGTTTTTAGAATTAATAATATATGAATATAAATAGAAGTCTCATATACTTTGAACCATCGTTAAATTTTCATCACTCCACTACTGCCACCTTAAACAAGTGGGAATTTCCGTTTTCCTGACTGACATGTACAAAATAATATCCTGGCGTGTCTGCTATTTCCAAACGATGCCCTCCACCAGCCGTTAAAGTCACCACCCGTTGACAAAGTCCCAATGCATCATACACCATCACCGTTGAAGTTTCCGTCAAATCAATTGTAACAGGCATCCCCGTTTGCACCACAGTGGGATAAAGGTCGGTCTCGGCCCTTTTTTCGGGTATCAAAGAACATGTAAAAATAGCTTCCCCATCGTCTGCCCGCGTCAGTAATACTGCATATTCGGACGTTGTATCCAACTGTCCGTCTCGTATATACAAATAAGAGCCCGTTTCTCCATCAATAGGTACTCCATCCTTGTACCATTGGAAAGCCGTAAATTCATAGCCACCATTATTGTCAGCATTACGTATGGCTATCACATCATTCCATTTTTGAGCCAAAACTGTCGAAGGATACAACACTGTGAAATCAACCGAATGAACTATTGTATCACACAACAAATCTTCAAACAAAAGTGTCATGGTATAATAACCTGGTCGAACACCGGCAGGCAAAGGTACCTGCAACACGGCACCATCGGCAACGACCCCAACCATATCCGTAAATCCGGCTTCTTTCGCCCGATTATCAAACAACACATCGTAAGTCGTAGCAAACCCTTTCCCTATGGTATAATCCAAACTAAAATTCGGTTCGTCACCACAAACCGCCGGTACCTCACCAAATTCAATTTCAAGACAATCCTGGTTAATGTTCACCGTTTGCGGATTACTGGCACATCCAAATTCATTATATACCACTACTGTATATTCTCCACCCGCTAATCCGACTAATGGAGCATTCATCACCCCGTTCAACGAATAAGTATAGTCTGAGACCGACACATTTTGCAAGTCAATACGTCCGCTATTCGGGCCTTCCAACACATCTGTAGGGACAGCATCAAAAGTAACTTCATCCCGCACATACAAATCCAGACTTACCACGCTATCACATCCATAGACCGACTTCAACCAAACCTCATCTTTCATTGTTCTGTCATAAGTTTTACCTGCAAAAGAATAAGTATCTCCAAAACAGATAGTATCCACAACGACCGGCATGTCATATTGATCATGAACCACTAGCTCCAAAGTCGTAATACTATCACATCCTGTCAACAAACTCGGTACCGTATCACAATAGGAGCCTCCTTGCATAATATACATTTCCCCAAAAATATAAGGAAGTCTGTTTTGGCATATTTCAACCCGCAACGTGTCGTATTTTGTACCGATAGCCGGTAACGTAACCGTTAAAAATGTATCTGCAGAACATTGTCGTTCAGCAATATAGGCAGACAAAAACACATCGAACATTCCTCCCTCATTCGGACAAACAAATTCAGGATTGGTTTTTGACGAATTTGCCAAAACTTTACCGTCTGCATCACGTACTTCCCAAAAATATTGTTCGCAGGGTTCATCGGTATGTTCTATATTACCGTCATACATGGTCATGATATGACTCTTGTTCTTCATACGAATTATATTCTGGCAATTGTTCACAACATATTCATATTCAAAATCAGCAATCGGAAAACGCGGATAAGCCTGTGTGGAAAGCGTAAAACCACAAGTAGTGTCTTCCATATAACGTACATCGCAATAGTAAGTAGTCGTATCTGTAGCTGGAATTTCTATACTTGGGGTCGTCCACAGACTGTCAGGATAATGCGGATTATACCATTCATAAACAAAGCCTTCCGGTGCCTCGATGGTCGCTACCGGATTGTCTCCACAACTATTGGTTCGAATGGTTGCCGATGCACAGTTTAATGTAAAATAGGCATATCCATAATGCGCCCCCATCGTACAGTCCCAAGTCGACAAACGAATATAAAGTAATTTTCCTGCATAAGGTGACAAATCCAACCCAACCGTGGTCCAGTCTTTCCATACCACCATGTTTGAACCGGAACCTACCACATGCCACCCTTCGGCCGTATGATCGGCATAAAACTCCGCACGCCCGCAAGTCGGATCAATCGGAGTACCAGATGCATCGGTAATTTCCAACAAAAATCCAGGCTGAGCAGCTTCATTATGTTCAGGGTCTTGCAATACTACGGCATAACGCAACAACAACAAACTCATATCCGGATCGACCAAATAAGGAAACACCAGACCTTCGCCTTCATTTCCATTATCCCAATTTCCCAAACGCACCGATGCCACTTCGTTTTCCGGTATAGTCCGAAGTCTGTTTCCGGTCCGGGGGTCAAATTCATCAGGAATCCAATTCACCGTATGACGGCTTCGTATATCATCCGAACCATAATCAACTAATTGCTGTATCTGGAACTGGTTCGAAGCTGTTCCTATCATTGCCTGTACCACATTATTGTCTCCCAACGCCACGTAATTAATGCAATGCTCCTCCGGACAAAACACAGACACGGCATTCACTGTCACATAAGCACTGGTATCGGCATCGCAAATACCTCTCACACGAAACGCATACGACCCTTCTGCCAAACCAAATAACTCATATTTTCTTTCTGAAATGACTCCCAACTTACTCCATCGCATGTCGGACATTGACTTGTATTCCAACTCATACTGTTCGGAAGAACCAGACCAGGAAATAAATGTCGTATCACACGATGCATCTACCGTAAGCCGATCCGGTTTACGACATTTGGTAGACACAATTTGTATATTATCAATACAAGCTCCCGACATACCTACATTGGTCGTATCACGATTGTTGTTTACCCAGGCAAACACCAAACGATAGCGTTCATTCGGCTGAAGTGTTTCCTGAAACGATTCGTTTTGCCAACGGGAAGAATTGGACAAACGAAATCTCCTGTTACTTAATATGTCATTTCCTGCCATACCAGAAGAAGCATTCGACACAGGTATTGCATCGCTCTCACGCAACAACAACACATACAAATCCGATTCTCCCTGACGTCCCATCGACTTCCAGTCAAACGAAATATCATAAGGGATGTGTGTTGGCACAGAAAACTCACGATAGGCTATTACGATATTGGCATTTGCTCCGAACGCGGCAGAAAAGCCATCATTTGATATATACAATCCGGAACGGCCTTCGCTTCGGGCCGCATTGCCCACCATCCATCTTTCTGCACAATTTGCACCATCCGGTCCATAATTCAACACCCATTGGGTATATTCCGCCACATCTTCAAACCCGCAATTATAAGGAATCTGAATTAACTGTTGGGCAGACATTGGCATACTCAACAAGAAAAAGCCCAAAAGACAAGCCCGCACAACACGTAACCTTTTGCTCATACGATAATGTTGTATATGTATCATAATCCAATATTCAATGTTCTATGTTCAATTCCAATCACAATGACAATCATACTTCTTTGGTAATGCAAACAAGACGGTGAACTTTACCCCCACAAACAAAGGACGCAGTGATTTTCCTGAAAAAAAATCGCTACGTACCAAGCTGTTCATTGCCGGCCAATAGTAAGGCATTCCCGACACTTCTTTTATCAAAGGTTCAGAGTAAGAATCTGTATGTATGTCCAATATTCCATAATCGCACACAATTCCCAAACGGCACATCCAAGGGAATTTCTTTTCCGACTCAAGCAACTGCCAGCCCATTTCCAAGGAAGCAGCACAATTTAAACCAGTCTTTACAGAATAGTCCGCTTTTGCCTCACATGTTTCAAAACCGTGATTGGGCATATTTTCAAATTCCCCTATAAATTCATCATACTGTCCGGTAGATTTGACCAGATTTTCAACATTGCTCGTTCCATACAAGTTCACACCTATTTTTCCTCCTGCTAAAAAATAGAATTTTCCAAAACGCGCCCCTGCCAATATTGGAATCTGTAAGTAACCTAACGAATATACATCCTCATTCTCATTGAAATAATACCTGCCGGTGTATTCCTGCCCTTCCGTATCAACCATAGGCACCTCATGGACAAAATCATCCATTTGCAGATTTCCTCTCAGACATGAAAAATCAAGTCCCGTCTGCAGTATAAAATGTTTCCTTGCCCATTCATATCCGACTCCCAAGCCTCCAGTTCCACATATTCCAGAACGTATCTGACCTGCATCTTCAAAAAAAGCACTTCCGCCTCCCATTCCCCATATGGCTACATGATGTTGACTCTCCCGAGGTTGAGCCAACACAATTTCCACACAAAACGGGAACAGCACCAACATCCAAACGCATCTCAATGACATGTTTATTTTTTACAATCCAACCTATCCGAAAAAAATAATTTTACACTTATACACTTTTTATCACACATGTGCTATAATTTATCATTTTTATCACATGATGCAAAATTAATAAAAACGAAACACAAACAAACATTTTTTACAATTTAAACAGGGACAAATTATATTTTTTTTCACATACCGGCAAGTGAAATTATAAAACAATCATATTTATGCAACAAAACCAAACAAAACAAAGCAAAAACCGCAAATGGAAGAAAAAGTATTCTTCTCTCCGAAAGAGCACAGACTTTCATTTTTCAACAAGTATTTGTTTTCCATTTTGAGCACAGAAATTTGTTGTTTCAACAGCAAAAATTCTACGACCCACTATTATGGGTTATACAACCCACTATAGTGAGTTATACGACCCATAACGGTGAGTTATACAACCCATAATAGTGGGTCGTAGAATATACACCAAGAAAACAAGGAATGTAAGCCAAGAAAAAACAAAATACTCCTTCTGCATTGCAAAAAAAGAAAGGGAATGTAATTCGATACATTCCCTTTCAACCGTTACAGGACACGTGCAAACCACTGCTATCGCACGCTACTGCCTGTTTTTTTTTATTCCTAATGTTTACAACACACCTTGTGCCAACATAGCTTTCGCCACTTTGAGGAATCCGGCAATGTTTGCACCTTTCATATAATTAATGTAACCATCGGCTTCACGACCGTACTTCACACACTGTGCATGGATATCGCTCATGATTTGATGCAGTTTGGCATCCACTTCCTCGGCTGTCCATGAAATGTGCATGGCATTTTGGGTCATTTCCAATCCTGATGTAGCCACACCACCTGCATTCACTGCTTTACCTGGCCCATACATCACCTTGTTGGATATAAAGAGATCGATGGCTTCGGGCGTACAACCCATATTAGAGATTTCACCGACACAAATCACGCCATTGTCAAGCAACCGGCGGGCATCTTCCCCATTCAATTCATTCTGAGTTGCGCACGGCAAAGCTATGTCAACCTTGACTTCCCAAGGACGCCGGCCTTCAAAGAACGGCACACCGTATTTTTCGGCATAAGGGCGTACTACATCATTACAAGATGCCCGTAATTCAAGCATATAGTCAATCTTTTCTCCCGACACTCCGTCTGCATCATATATATAGCCGTCGGGACCGGAAATGGTAACGACTTTTGCTCCCAATTCCGTCGCCTTTTTGGCTGCTCCCCAAGCCACATTACCGAAACCGGAAATGGCCACAGTCTTTCCTTTTATGTCATATCCGGCCGTTTCAAGCATCTGCTTCACAAAATAGAGCCCTCCAAAACCGGTCGCTTCGGGACGGATGAGCGAACCGCCAAATTCCAGGTTTTTACCGGTGAACACCCCTGTATTTTCACGGGCCAACTTCTTATACATGCCATACATGTACCCCACTTCACGGGCTCCAACACCGATATCACCGGCCGGAACGTCCGTGTCGGCTCCTATGTGACGCCACAATTCCAACATAAAGGACTGGCAGAAACGCATCACTTCGGCATCGGATTTGCCGCGCGGGTTGAAGTCGGATCCACCCTTTGCCCCTCCCATAGGCAAGGTTGTGAGTGCATTCTTGAATATCTGTTCAAAACCGAGGAACTTCAATATAGAAAGGTTCACCGAAGCATGAAAACGCACTCCTCCCTTATAAGGGCCAATGGCATTATTGAACTGAATGCGATATCCAAGGTTTACCTGCACTTCTCCTTTATCATCTACCCAAGGCACCTTAAATGTAAAAATACGGTCCGGTTCGACCAAACGTTCTGCAATTTTGGCTTTTTCAAACTCAGGATGTTTATTGTATTCTTCTTCGATGGTGGACAAAACTTCGCGTACCGCTTGCAAATACTCTTTTTCACCCGGGTGTTTCGCTTCAAGCGACTGGATTAGCTTTTCGATATTCATATGCTCATTATTTAATGGTTAGTATCATTCTTTGTCTTTTTGATAGAAAAACAAACATAAACAAATAAAAACATCGCAACAAAACACTCAACAAAACCAGAAAAATTCCATTTGAAGTATCATTTTGTCCGACACTGCAAGTTTATGTTTTTTATTCTGCATAATCAAACATTTTGACGTATTTTTGAACAAATTTTCATAACACTTTATTTACAAGCCGGTTCGGAAACCAATTCGTACCGTTTGCTATTATAACAACCCAGCAGACGGTTTGTTTCCAGAACCGACAAAAAAAGTTATATGACATGAACACATTGAGCATTAAGAAACTGTATTTCAAGGACACTTCGTTTGCCAAGCTCATGATGCACCGTATTTACAACGTACTGCTTTATGCCAGCAAATACGATGCGTTTGCACTGGAAGAGGATGGACGAATAGACGAACAGCTTTTCAAGGAATACACTGCGCTTAACCTGCGCTATGCACCCCGCTTTACGCTTGTGTCGACCGAGGAAGAAGCCAACGAAGAGTTGCGCGAGCACTCGTTCGACCTCATCATCTCCATGCCGAGCGGAGACAGCATCAACCCATTCGAATGGGCGAAGAAAATCAAACACGAGAACCCCAACATACCTATCGTAGTGCTGACTCCGTTCTCCAAATCGGTTTCACAACGCATCGCCAACGAAGACCTGAGTGCCATTGACTACGTATTCAGCTGGTTGGGCAATGCCGACATCTTGCTGGCCATTATCAAACTGATTGAGGATAAAATGAACGTGCAGGAAGACGTAGAATCGGTAGGCGTACAAGTCATCCTCGTGGTGGAAGATGCCATCCATTTCTACTCGTCGCTTATTCCACGTCTGTACAAGTATGTATTTACCCAGTCACGCTCGTTCATGACCGAGGCTTTGAACGACCACGAACAAATGCTGCGCATGCGCGGACGGCCCAAAATTCTGCTGGCACGGTCCTACGAAGAAGCTATGAGCATTTACGCAAAATACAAGCGCAACATGCTCGGCATCATTACCGACGTGAGTTTCCCGAAAGATGGAGAAAAAGACAAGAAAGCCGGCATCAAGCTGGCACAGGCCATACGCGAACAGGACCGCTACCTGCCCATCATCGTACAGTCGACCGAGGCGGAAAACCGCGAGGCCGTCGAGCGTATTCCGCGTGCAACCTTCGTAAGCAAGACATCGAAAAACATGCACAACGAGGTGAAGGAGAAGATAACCGAGAATTTCGGTTTCGGCGATTTTGTGTTCGTAAATCCGGACACGCGCCAAGTGGAATGCCGCATACACAACCTCAGGGGACTGCAGGAAAATCTGTACAATATCAGCGACGAAAGCCTGCTCTACCACGTGTCGCGCAACGACATCTCGCGCTGGCTCTACTCGCGGGCCATGTTTCCGCTGGCCGAGTTCCTGAAAAGCGTCACGGTTCCCGAAGGGGCGGAAAACGTGGACATGAACCGCATACGCCAGTTCATCCTCGACGCCATTGTGCAGTACCGCCGCATAAAGAACCGCGGGGTGGTGGCCGTGTTCCAGCGCGACCGGTTCGACAAATATTCCAATTTTGCCCGAATAGGCGATGGCTCCATGGGTGGCAAGGGACGTGGACTGGCCTTCATAGATGCCATGCTCAAGCGCAACGAGGACCAGTTCGAGGACTTCGAAAAGGTTCAAATCACCATACCGAAGACGGTGGTGCTGTGTACCGACAACTTCACCGAGTTCATGGAACGCAACCGGCTCTACCCCATCGCTCTGTCCGACCGTCCGGACGAGGAGATTCTGGAGCACTTCCTGCAAGCCCGCCTGCCCGAGAACCTGGTGGCCGATGTGTCCGTGTTCCTCAGCGCCATCAAAGCACCGGTGGCCGTGCGCTCGTCGAGTCTGCTGGAGGACTCGCACTACCAACCTTTTGCGGGGATATATTCGACTTACATGGTTCCCTACGACCCTTCGAGCCATGCCAACACGCTGCACATGGTGTGCGAAGCCATCAAGGCGGTGTATGCCTCGGTTTATTACCACGACAGCAAAGCCTACATGACGGCCACGCAGAATGTCATCGATGAGGAGAAAATGGGTATCGTGCTGCAGGAAATCGTGGGCAACGCCTACGGCAACCGCTACTACCCTTCGTTCGCCGGTGTGGCACGTTCGCTCAACTACTACCCTATCGGAGCCGAAACGCCCGAGGACGGCATCGCGAACGTGGCCATGGGGTTGGGCAAATACATCGTGGATGGGGGCACGACGCTGCGCTTTTCGCCGGCCTATCCGGAGAACGTGCTGCAGACGAGCACGCTGGAATACGCCCTGCGCGAGACGCAGACTTATTTCAACGCCCTCGACCTGAGCCACATGAGCTTTGTGCCGAAGGTGGATGATGGCTTCAACCTGCTGAAGATAAACGTGCAGGACGCGCTGGGCGACGGCACGCTGCGTTACGTGGCTTCAACCTTCGATGTGCACGACCAGGTGCTGTACGACAGCCTGTACGAGGGCGGACGCAAGGTCATTACCTTCGCCAACATTCTCAAGCACAACGTATTTCCATTGGCTGAAATCCTGAAGTCGATTCTGCGCATCTCACAGCGGGAAATGGGCCGTCCGATAGAGATAGAGTTCGCCGTCAACCTGGACTACAGCGGACACGGACAGCACACCTTCTACCTGCTGCAGATAAGGCCCATTGTCGACACCAAGGAGGTCATCGCCGAAGACATAGGCAGCATTCCGTCCGAGAACGCCATCATCACGTGCAACAGTGCGCTGGGGCACGGCATCACGAGCGACATTGCCGACATCATCTATGTGAAGCCCGAAGCCTTCAGCGCCTCGAAGAACCAGCTTATCATGTATGAAATCGAGAAACTGAACAAACAGATGATTGCCGAAGGACGGCACTACGTGCTGGTGGGGCCGGGACGTTGGGGCTCGTCGGACCCGTGGCTGGGCATACCGGTGAAGTGGCCTCACATCAGCCAGGCCCGGGTCATTGTGGAGTCGGGCCTGGAACAGTACCGCATCGACCCCAGCCAGGGCACGCATTTTTTCCAGAACCTGACCTCGTTCGGCGTATCGTACTTCACGGTGAACCCCTTCATCGGCGACGGCAGCTATGACACGGCCTACCTGAACAGCCTGCCGGCCGAGACGGAGACGGAATACATCCGGCACGTGCGCTTCGACCGCCCCATCGTGGTGAAGGTAGACGGACGGAAAAACAAGGGGGTGATACTGAAACCTGTTGGTAACGACGGGGAATGAAACCTGCCTACCAACATGTGGCAGATGTGCCGTCGGACCCACAAAACCGGCCCTACAGGCTCTGTAGGGCCGGTTCGCATCGTCCGGGGCAGGTGATGCGCATCGACGGGCAAAATGATGCGCATCGTTTGCCCGAATGATGCGCATCACTTACCCCCAATGATGCGCATCATTTGACCCAAGTGATGCGCATCGTTTATGTGGGCAATGCGTACTGACAGAAAAAAGCCCAACCACCTCCATTTGCAATGACCGTACGAAAACCTCCGTAACTATTCAGCCAATAAAAACAGGCCTTTTTTCTTTTTCTTGCCTTGTTCATACCCCTACCCCCTCTTCGAGGGTACTCCCCCTACCTTAGGGGGAGAAAGGGATTACCAACACTTGCTTAGGCTTCAATGTCTTGCCATACAGTTCATTTCTCACTCTCCCCCTAAGGTAGGGGGAGTACCGCAAAGCGGGGTGGGGGTATGAAGAGAGGAACAAGAAGTCCACACAAGGATAGAAGCACAAAAAGACCATAGATAATTATCCGCCGAATAGTTACGAAATCTCCCTGCGCACGGAAAATTTGCGGGCGGATGTTGCCCGCATTCCGTCCGCAAATCGTATATTTGCAGGCGGAAAGCTCCGCACGAGGCGGAGGGAAATCATTTATTCATTCATTTATAACTTATTGTCTTATGTTCAAAAACCATCCCAAGGGGCTGCTGGCCGCCGCGCTCGCCAACATGGGCGAACGCTTCGGGTTCTACATCATGATGGCCATCCTCACCCTGTTCATCTCGTCGAAGTTCGGCCTGTCGGAAACCACCACCGGACTTATCTATTCAGCATTTTATGCTTCCATCTACCTGTTGGCTCTGGTCGGAGGTCTTATCGCCGACCGCACGAAGAACTACAAGGGCACCATCATGGCGGGTATCGTGCTCATGGCCGCCGGCTATCTCATCATTGCCATCCCCACGCCCACGCCGGTGCCCGACAAGGGGCTCTACCTTGCCCTGACATGCCTCGGCTTGCTGGTCATCTCGTTCGGCAACGGCCTGTTCAAGGGCAACCTGCAGGCTTTGGTGGGGCAAATGTATGACGACCCGCGCTACGCCGACCGCCGCGATGCGGGCTTCCAGATATTCTACATGTTCATCAACGTGGGGGCCATGTTCGCACCGTTCATTGCCATCGGCGTGCGCAACTGGTGGCTGAAGGCGAACGGCTTCGACTACAACGCCGCGCTGCCCGAGCTGTGCCACCAGTATCTGGGCCAGGGGACGGCCATGCCCGCCGAGTCGCTCAGCCGCCTGACTGAATATGCAGGCAAAGCCATGCTCGACGGCAGTGCCGTGACAGATTTGCAGGCTTTTGCAGGCAACTATCTCGATGTTTTCAACCGTGGATTCCAGTATGCCTTTGCGGCGGCCATCGTGGCGATGCTCATCTCGCTGGCCATTTATGTGGTGAACAAGAAACGCTTCCCCGACCCGGCACTGAAGGCTGCCGCGGGGGAAAAGGGCGGTGCCAAGGTATCGAAAGAAGAAATACAAATGAGTGCACAGGAGGTAAGACAACGCATTTATGCCTTGTTCGCCGTGTTCGGCGTGGTGATATTCTTCTGCTTTCGTTCCATCAGAACGGATACTCGCTGACCTATTTCGCACGCGACTATGTGAATCTGGATGTCATCAACATTGATTTGGGCTTTACGAGCATCAAGGGAGCGGAGATATTCCAAAGCGTGAACCCGATATTTGTAGTCACACTGACCCCACTTATCATGTGGCTGTTCGGAGCTTTGAAACGGAAAGACAAGGAGCCATCTACCCCCATGAAGATTGCCATCGGCATGGGCATTGCTTCACTGGCTTATTTGTTTCTCATGGTATTCTCGTTTGCTCTGCCATCAAAAGAAGCTTTGGCAGGTATGAGTGCAGCCGAACTCGAAGCCATGCGGGTGACGCCGTGGGTCATGGTGATTCTCTATTTTATACTCACTGTGGCCGAACTGTTTATCTCGCCGCTGGGCCTGTCGTTCGTGTCGAAGGTGGCGCCGCCTCATTTGCAGGGGCTGATGCAGGGCTGCTGGCTGGCGGCCACGGCGGTGGGCAACTCGCTGCTGTTCATTGGCGGACTGCTTTACACGAGCGTGCCCATCTGGAGCTGCTGGCTGGTATTTGCCGCGGCCACGGGGCTTTCGATGATTGTGATGCTGGCTATGGTGCGCTGGCTGGAACGGGTGGCACGGTAGAGCCGCTGCGACTATGGCAAAACGAACGGAACGCTTCCCTGCGTGGGGGCGTTCCGTTCGTTCGTTTCGGGGTGAAGGGTCGGGGCCGGATGTCACTCGCCCATTTGTTCATCCAATAGTTTGACTTCCTTCTTCCGCCGGTTGAGCGCATTCATGTAGTTGGCCAGACGGAAAAGGGTTTCACTGTCAATAAAGGCTCTTTCGGCAAACAGATTGAAGGCCCGGTCGGCATACACGTAGGCTGTGTCGTAATCGCCCATAATCTCATGGGCAATGGCCAGGTTGTTGGCGGCCTGGGCCTTGAGCTTCGGCTTGCCGGCCGTGTCGTAGGCCTGCTGCCACAGGCGGGCGGCGGCCGACCAGTTGCGCACATAGACTGAATCCATCCCCTGCTTCATCAGGGCGTTGTCCGGGTCAAAAAAATAACGGTCGGCCTGCTCCCAATAAGGGATGAAACGCTTGGCCGAATTCTGTCCCACCCAAAGGGCGGCATCGATGATGGCATCCTGCCGCTGAGGGAGGCGGTCGATGGCTTCCTGGCGGATATAGCCATCAGACTCCCAAAAAAGAGAGTCCTTGAAATGCAGTGCCGCAACTTCCATCCGGTCGGGATAGTGCAGGCTCCACAACGATTCTATGCGTACATCAAGGGCGGCGAGGTACGTTCCCCACTCATAGTCGTAATATTCACCCAAATCATCCTTTACCGCCATGTGGTCGAGTGCGAGCACGGCATCGGCATCGTAGGCTTCGCACAGCTGCTTCACCTGGTCGTGTTGCAAAGGAACGATATCATCGAAACTGCGTCCCGGACTGACAGGTTCGAGCTGCAGGTCTATGGAGCGGAAAAAGCCGGTGGCTTCCATTTCCTCAGCCAGCACGCTCAGTCCGAACAGGGCGATGCTGTCGGCCGGCACCGCCACCTGTTTCGGTTGCCCGTTGAGCAGGCGGGTGGTGTGACCGAGCACCTCGGGCTGGATGGCCGAATTGTTCACGATGAGCAGATGATTGACGCCATCGTCAAACCCGACTTGTGCCGGGCGCAGGATGTCGAGCGTGGTATAGAGCATGGCGGTCTTGCACGAGCCTAACAGCAGCGCCGCCAGCGAGAGGAGGAGGGTTTTCTTCATGTCCATATCCTTTCCGTTATCATTTTCACTTTAAAAGTCAAGAGGCACTTCCAGTCCATCATAGGCCAGGTGCACTCCGGCGGGGAGTTCGTCCTGCACCACACGGTGCAGGCCCATGTCGTGGCTCATGTGGATGAGCCAGGTTGTTGCGGGCTTGATTTCGCGCACCAGTGCCAGGGCGTCGTCGAGTGTCTGGTGCGAAGGGTGTTCGGTCTTGCGCAGGGCGTTGAGCACCAGCACGTCCACTCCGGCCAAAGCCTGCCGGGCCTGCCGGTCCATGGTCTTCACATCGGTGAGATAGGCCAGCCGGTTCACGCGGAATCCCAGTATCGGCAGCCGGGCATGCATCAGGCGGATGGGCACGACCGGCAGGCCGCACACATCGAACGGCCTATAGGGCTGTATGTCGTGCAGCGCCATGCGGGGTGCTCCCGGATAGGGTTGTTCGGCAAAACAATAGGGCATCACACGCTTCACTGCATCGAGCACACGCGTTTCGGCATAGACATCCACGTTGCCGAACGGACGCAGGTCATCCAATCCTCCCATGTGGTCGTAATGCTCGTGGGTGAGCAGCACCGCCGACAACTGCCGTATGTCGTATGTCAGCATCTGCCGGCGGAAATCAGGCCCGCAGTCTATCAGCAAACGTGTTCCGTTCAATTCAATCAGTGCCGATGTACGCAAACGCTGGTCATGCGTATCGGTCGAGCGGCACACTTCACACTGACATCCTATCTGCGGCACTCCGGTAGAAGTACCGGTTCCAAGAAACAAAATTCTGTTCATGATGCTTGTCTTGTCCTGTTGTTTTCTTATCCATTCCGTTCACGCCTTCATACGGATGCGCCACTCCTGTGGATAGAGGTTGTTGCAGCGGTTACCCAGGTTTTTCAGCCATCCAAGTGGCAAGCCATCATAGCATGCCAGCAAATACCCTTTGGGGGCGTCAGGCAAGAACAGGTTTTCACGCTTCAGATACGCTATGGCCTTGTCGCGGTCCAGGTCCACACACGTCACTGTTTCTTTGTCCAGCGCTTTCGACAAGGCGGCAGCCGCGTCCGGAATAAAGTCCTTTCCTTTCATCAACCCCAACGGCACCCCGGCATGAAGCACCCTCAACTCGCGTTCCAACAGCCGCATGGCCTCTTTCAATTCTGCCGGATAGGCATTTACCCTATCATTTTCACGTATCATGACCCAACGGTCGGGATTACGAAGAGCAAAGGGCATCGCTTCGCGCCACAACTGTTCGCGTACGTCTCTTTTTCTGCTTTTCCCAGAAAGACATTCGGCCGGCCGAGCGTCCAACTTCTTCATTACCGAAAGGAAAAAGCCTTCTCCGCATGTCTTGTGCGGATAAAAATGATAGCCTCCTTCGGTCTGCGTAATATCTGCATTGCCCTGCAAGTCCAAAGGCAAGCGTTCCGCTCCCAGTTCACGACACACCCACTGCACATTGTCCTCATTCTCCTTGCGGTTATATGTACAAGTGCTGTACACCAGCACACCGCCGGGCTTCAATGCGTTCCATACAGCAGAAAGAATATCCCGTTGCCGGCTTGCACACATATCAACATTCTGCGGAGACCATTCGCTCACTGCTTGGGCATCCTTTCTGAACATGCCTTCGCCCGAACAGGGAGCATCTACCACAAGTACATCGAACCAGCCTTCCAATACGGCAAAATCCTCCGGACGATTATTGGTTACCACTACATTGGAACACCCCCATTTCTGCACATTTTCCATCAGAATATTGGCTCTTGTACGTATGATTTCATTGCTTACAAGTAACGAACTGTCAGGCAAATACTGTGCCAACAGCGTTGATTTACCTCCGGGGGCAGCACACAAATCAAGTACCCGGGATGCATGGGAGAAATACTGTTGCAACGCTTGTACCAAAAACATGGAACTAGCTTCCTGCACATAATAGGCTCCTCCATGCAGTAGCGGATCAAGCGTAAACGACGGACGTCTGTCCAGATAATAGCCTTTATCACACCAAGGCACCTGCCTGTCGGAGGGCGTCAACTGCACTTTGTCATTCACCCGAACACTCACCACAGGAGCATCGCACAAGGCCTGTTCGAACTTCAGATAATCCGTTCCCAACAAATCCTGCATTGTTTGGATAAAGGGTAGAGGTAACTGTTCCATATCATTGTTTTCTGAAACAAAGATAAAGGTTCTTTCTTGTTGGAACGAAAGGAAAAAACATTTTTTAGCAAAGGAATAGCATGAGTAGCAGAAAAAGACAAAAGGGGGCCAAGAACAGCCCCCTTTCCTATCACATTATTTCTCCGTACTATATGGTTCTTTCAATGTTCCACACGAAAGCCCGGATACCCACTTCTTTGTTACGGCAGTCCAGCTTGTGCACTGTCTGCAGCAACTCATCCACCCGTCCGTCATCCACTACCGTAATAACTGCCGAGTTCATTTCCGGCCAAGTGTGCGTACCGCGATGTGGCTCTCCATCGGTTGTTCCGCGTCCCTGCACCTGTTCAAAAAGAGTAAAACCTCTGATTTTCAATTGGTCGAATATATATTCCACCCGTTCAGTATTGGCCTGATTGAATACTATAAATACTGCTTTCATATATCGTAATTCTCCGTTTGTTTACTAATCTTTCGGCTTGATCTGCATGAAGATATATTCTTTTCTCTCTTTTTCCGCCTTGTCGCGTTCACCATGACGAGACATGACAGCATAAAGTACCGGCACCACAATCAACGTTATCAATGTTGAGACAGTAGCACCACCAATGACAACGATACCCATCGGGATCCACATTTCCGAACCCTCACTTGTACTCAATGCCATAGGCACCATACCGAGAATGGTCGTTATGGCCGTCATCAGCACCGGACGTAAACGAGAAGCTCCCGAAAGAGCAATGGCTTCGTTCAACTCATAACCACGGTCACGCATCAGATTTATGTAGTCTACCAGCACAATACCGTTCTTGATAACAATACCAACCAGCAATATAACTCCCAACGCACCAATCATATCCAACGATGTATTCGTTATCAGCAAGGCAATAATAACCCCCGTAATGGCAAACGGTATCGCCATCATGATGATAAACGGTTTGGAGAACGATTCGAACTGAGAAGCCATCACCACATAAACCAACATCAATATCAATGCCATCAACATACCCATGTCACCGAAGGTTTCCTGCTGGTCTTCATAGCTTCCGCCAAAATCAATGTTGATTCCCTGCGGAATTTCCATTTGATCAACTTCTTGCCGGATAGCTTCAGCCAATTCACCCATGGAAGTTCCATAAGGAGTCACTTTGACCGTGACAATACGCTGACGGCTCTTGCGTTCAATTTCAGGCGGACACCAATACTCTTCAATTCTTGCCAGTTCCTTCAGTTTGATGATTTGTCCGGCCGAAGTATTGATGGGCAGTTCTTCCAAATCGGTGATGCTATTGCGATATTCTTCTTGCAAACGAACCACAATGTCGTACTCTTCACCATCTTCCTTCAAGTAACCGCAAGTCATACCGTTCACCCGATTGCGTACGTAAGCTGCCACCGTAGCTTCGTTCAGTCCGTGACGGGCCAGTTTTTCCTTGTCGAAGATAATCTGCAGTTCCGCACGGTCTTCTTCACGGCTGACATCAATATCTCTTGCTCCGGGAATATTTCTCACACGCTGGGTCAACTCGGCAACTACCCGGTTCGTTTCCTCAAAAGAGTGTCCGTACACTTCCACATCAACCGTAGAGCCACCGGTTCCACCTCCCATCATCGTTGAGTTGTCCACCTTGTAGGTCACCACCTCAGGCATGGTAGCAAGGTCTTTACGAATGACTTCTGCTATATCAAATATACTCCGTTCACGTTCATACTTTTTGGTCGTGCGCAAAGTCATTTCTATCTTGTTGTTGTTCGTATTGGAGAACATGGCCGAGAATCCGGCATCATCACTCGAACCCAAAGATGTGGATATCAACTGGGTTTCGGGCACCAAACTTACAATGTGCTGTTCTATCAAACGTGCTATACGCGAAGTTTCTTCAATACGGGTCCCCCGTTGCAATTCGACCGTGATGCTCAAACGTCCGTTATCCTGCTGCTGCATATAGTCTGTACCTATCGCTCCGGTAAACATTGGGATGAGTGATACCACAAACATAGTACAAACCACCAGTATGGTTATTGCTTTATGATCCAGACACAGGCGTAACAATTTGGCATATCCGCGGTCCAGTCGGTCCAAGAATCCCTGCACCACAAAACGGTCATACCAGTTGATACGAGGCTGTATTTCCACCAGGTTGCCATCGGCATCCACTTCCACTTTCTTGCTCTTCAGCAGTTTCGAACAAAGCATCGGGGTAAGCGATATGGCAATGGTTGTAGACACACACACTACAATGGTCACAATCCATCCCAACTCTTTGAACAACACCCCGGCCTGTCCCGGCAACATGGTCAACGGCATGAACACGGCCACAATGACCAAAGTCGTCGCGATAACAGACACCCACACTTCGTTCGTAGCATATATGGCCGCCTCACGCGGACGTGAACCGCGTTCAATGTGCTTTGTGATGTTTTCAAGTACCACAATGGCATCGTCGACCACCATACCGATAGCAACTGTCAGAGAACAAAGCGATATGATGTTGATGGAACTGTCAGCCACCAGCAGGTAAATAAAGGCTGTAAGCAAGGAAATCGGGATGGTCAGAGCGATAATGACTGTCGCCCTCCATTTTCCAAGGAAGAACAGCACGACCAACACCACAAACAGCAATGCATAGAAAATACTTTCAGACAATCCATGAATGGCATTGGTAATATCCTCCGACGAATCGTAAATCAGCTTGAACTCAATATCGGGAGGAAGCGTTTTCTTGATTTCCTCCATCTGTTTACGCACATCATTGGCTATCTGCACCGAGTTGGCTCCCGACTGCTTGGTTATCATCAAGCGCACACCATCCTGTCCATCTACCTTTTCTTCCACCGATACATCCTTGATGGTATCGCGCACCTGCGCCAAGTCACGCACAAATACCTGACGACCATCTGCGGCCGTAGTCACCACAATATCGCGTATTTCCGAACTTTCCACATACTCCCCTTCTACCCGAAGCTGATATTGTTCCTTACCCATCTTCACCGAACCGGAAGCCATGTTCAGGTTGTTGTTGCTTATGGCAGTTCCTACCGTTTCAAGGCTCAAGCCATAGGCATTGAGCTTTTGCGGATCCAGGTCCACATAAATGTAACGTTCAGGGGCACCCGAAAGGGATATATTTCCTATACCATCAATACGGTTCAACACGGTCACCACGTTGTCGTCCAGTATTTTGTCCAGTCCCGGATAACTTTCCTTGGCTGTAATGGCATACTGCAACACAGGCATCATGCTGGTACTCAGTTTGAAGATAAGCGGAGTGGAACAACCATCCGGCAAGTCATCCACCACCATGTCTATGGCTGAACGGATATCGTTCGTAGCCTCGTCCAAATTGTACTCCCATTCAAACTCCAGCATGACGATTGACATGTTGTCCTTCGAAGTTGAAGTCATCTCCTTCAACCCATCGACCGAGTTGAGCGAGTTCTCCAGTATCTCCGTAACATTCGTTTCAATTTCACTACTGTTGGCACCGGCATACACGGTCATGATTGACACATAAGGAGGGTCAATCTCCGGCATTTGGTCAATAGGCAGTCGTGCCAGCGAAAAAAGCCCCAGAATAATCACTGCCACAAAAATAAGCAGTGTGGTAATGGGCTTGTTAATGGCGGTTTTGTATATACTCATTTTTCTATCTGTTCGTTATATATTATTATTCCTTCTCATTTAGTTTGTGAAACAGGTTCGGCCGTCGAGCCTTCAACCACTTGCAGTTTCACACCACCTACCAGACGTGCCTGACCGCCTACTACCAACTCATCACCATCCTTAATTTCATCCGACAGAATTTCAATCTGGTCATCGAAACGTTGTCCGAGCTGAACAGGCACACGCTTGGCCTTGCCACCATCGTTCAGGAACACATAACGGTCGTTTGCTCCTTGCAGTTTCAATACAGCCTGATAAGGAACCACAATCGTTTCCACCCGTCCGAGCGACAGTGTTGTGCGCACATACATACCCGGGCGCAAACGTTCGCTTGCATTCGGTATCCGCAACTTCACCTGGAATGTATGGGTCGTAGGATCTATCGTAGGATATACGATTTCAATCGTTCCCGGGAATGTTTCGCCCGGATAAATGTCGGACTGCAGCATGACCTTCATGCCCTGTTTCACCAACGGGAAATAAGTTTCCGGGATATTCACATGGGCTTTCAACACATCCAACTGTGTCAGCACCAAAATGGCCTGCCCGCTATACAACTCGCCATCTTCGTAATTTTTGGAAGCGATTACTCCTTCAAAAGGCGCTTTTACATACGTATTGACTTCCAAAAAGTCAAGCGACTCTTTGGTCTGGTCATAACTCAACTTGGTCTGATCATAGGTCTGTTCCGAAATGCTTCCGCTTTCGCGCAGGGCCTCCACCCGCTGCATTTCTATGGCCAGATTACCGAAAGCCAGTTTTGTTGTTTTATATTGATTCTGGTCCATACGTACCAGCATGTCGCCTGCTTTCACCCGCGAACCGACCTCCACATAGATATGTTCGATGATACCCGTGAGCGATGGAGCCACATTTTGTGTATCATAGCCTTCCAGCACGGTCGAAATTTCGATGTCTCTCGAAATTTCCCTTTTCTCCAGCTTTTGTGTCTGTACACGTTCCACCCGTTCGGTCGAAGCGGTATCCGTCTTTCCCGTTTTTCCACAAGCAACCAACGAAAGGGCTGCCAAAACGAGCATTGTCATTTTACCTGTCAATTTTTCCATATGTCTCTTTTCTTTTATATTATTCCAATCTATATAAGTTCCGTCAAAAAAATGCCGCCAAAGCCTTTTTCCTGTCCGAAATCTGTCGTGTCAAAAAAATGTTTGCAATGAATTTTATTTGTTCAACAACTCTTCCAGTTCAATCTGGGCCGTTACCAATTCAAGCAGGGCCTGCACATAACTGCTTTGAGCCGTAATCAGGTTGGTACTGGCGTCTGTCACCTCAAGGCTCGAAGCATAACCGTGCTCGTATTTATTGGAAATATTCGTGAGCACCCGCTGGCTGACATCTACGTTTTTTCTTTGCGTAGAATACGTTTCAAACGCCGAACTGAGGTTATACCGCAACTGACTGTGCTGAATGCGCAGGCTTTCTTCCGTATCGGCCAGTGTATTGAGTTGTTTCTGATAATCGAACTTGGCCTCCTTCACTGCTGTCAGGTTCTTTCCGCTCGAGAAAATAGGCACACTCAAACTGATTCCCACTGCGTTCGGCGGAGTCATGTTCATTGTCATTTCGTCACTGAAATATTTCTTTGCGCTATATTGGTAATATGCGCTCAATGTCGGTCCATAGCTCCAAGCCGCCAAATTCACCTGCTGCTTGGCCAACTTCACATTCTCCTTCAAAAGTTGGTAATCGTAATTATTTTCCAGAATAAAGTTCTCGCCCAACAATTCCAAGGCATTTTCCACATTCACCAGTTCATCCACAGTTTGCGACAATACAATTTCCCGATTGGCAGGTACCCCCAACTGCAGACGCATGGAGTTGTAAAGCATTTCCAGCGAACGGGCCGTCGAACTGATGGTTGTCTGCATGGTAGCCACCTGTACCGAAAGCTGGTCGGCATCTACCTGTTCAGCTACCCCTACGTTGACCGACTGCTGAGTGGTTTCATACAGTTTTTCCAGATTGACCAAATTCTTGCGGAGCAAATCCAACGTCTGCTCCATGACGAGAATAGAATAATAGGTGCTTTTCACCTGATTGGCTATCTGCTGTTCCGTCTTTTTAAATGTAATGTCCATCATGTGCATGGCAAGCGTATTCACATATGCTCCCACCACCTGGGCACCGCTAATGGCCACCGCTGCATTGATACCAATCGTTCCGGATGGAGGCATGGCAATGTCAAAACCGGCCATAGCCATTCTGTAGCCACACATATTCTGGTAATCGGCCGATGCACTCACCTGCGGCAACATGCTCGCTATGCTTTGCCAGCGGGTTGCTTCAGCCTTCTGCACATCAATTGATGCGTTTTTCAACGTACGGTTATGCTCCATGGCCACCTGCCGGGCCGAGTCGAGCGTAAGTACCAACCGAGTACTGTCAGCTTCCTGAGCTGCCAGCGGCCATAAAGAAGCTGTCAGGCAACAGATGACAATCAAACTTTTCCTTTTCATCGTTTTCATTCTTTTTTCTTTCCTAATTTATTAGTTACACTCCTTCAGTTTTCGGAGGCAAAGATAACAAGCACTCCTGTTTTTCCATCTAATTATTCGACAAAAACGTCATATTTCTCGACAAATGAGGAATATGAAAGGAACGGAAAACGAAAAACAAGGAAGGGCGAACAAGCAGACTGAAGCCGGAAGAGGGAAATCACATGCAGTTCGGCACATAGTCAGGTATCCAGCCGGGAAAAAGAGGCTCCATTCTGCCCCATACCGAAAAAGTAGTGCGTTTATGCTTTCAAAGTTATCTTTTCACCTATGTGAAAAGCATGTTTCACCTATGTGAAAAACATGTTTCACCTATGTGAAAAATATGTTTCACCTATGTGAAAAAAGAACTTTATGCTGATGCAAACAAGACAACAATGGCATTCAACCCAAAGCGGTTGATTCGAAACAGCCAAAGACATTCGTCTAAAAACTTGCCCCATTCGTCTATATAATTGGCAGCATCCTGTCCATCCACATTACTTTTGCATAAATAACGGGAAGGTTTCCGCTAATTAAGGCAAAAAAAACATTCATTTTTATATTTTTTGTATCTTTGCCCCGTTAAAAATACAAATTATTAACATTATGTTGCGAATAAGTATTAAAACAGCAGCCATAAGCCTGCTCTGCCTGTTCATTTCCTCCTGCGAACGGGGAGAACTGCTCAACTCCGAAGCAGATATCATTGAAGTCATTCTACCCGATATGCCCGACTCACTGAAAGTAGGCGATGCACGCATTACCAACACACGAGTTCGTGTGCCCCACCTGGCCATCACACCGGGCACAGAAGCCGAATTGTCGAAGCGGCTGAAGACTCTCGAACCCGAGTTCATTCTCACTCCGGGAGCAACCATTGAAAATGCAACCGACCCCTCCACACGGGGCGACTTCAACTACCCGCAACAATACATCGTCACCTCAGAAGACAGACAATGGAAGAAACATTACGAATTCACGTTCTTCCGCAATCTGTTCTACAAGACGGAATTTTCTTTCGAGCATTTCGAAACCTATTCAGACACAAAGCCCTATTACGTGTTTTTCGAAATGGACAAAGATTTAGGCAAACAAGAAGTATGGTCGTCGGGCAATGCCGGATTTGCCATTACGGCAGGAAACGCTGCCGGTGATGAATATCCGACCGCCATGACATCAAAAGGCTATGTTGACAACGGAGCGAAACTGGTAACCCGCTCCACTGGCAGTTTGGGAGCCATGATGGGCAAACCCATAGCTGCCGGCAACTTGTTTTTGGGTAATTTTAACCTAACCGATGCCATGTTACCGGGAAACGGGGCGTTGAAAGCAACAAAATTCGGGGTGACCACCGTTATGGATGAACCCAAGGAACTGACATTCTGGGCAAAATACGTGGCCGGTCCGGAATACAAAGATGCATCAGGCAATGTGCTCGAAATAACAGACCGCCCTGAAATATACGCCGTACTTTACGAACCCAAACTGGATGCCAAAGGAACCCCCATACAGTTGGATGGTACCAACATAAAGACAGCCGACAACATTATAGCCATAGCCGACATGACGGCCGAACAGGCAGAAAGCATACGGGTGAACGACCTGGGAAAAGACACATACAAACAAGTAACCATCCCATTCGAGTCCAAGCTGCCGTTCGATGCTACCAAACAGGTAAACGGAAAGTACAACATTGCCATCGTATTTTCATCGAGTGCCAAAGGTGCCAGCTTTGAAGGGGCTGTGGGAAGTACACTCTTGATAGATGAAGTAAAAATAATAACGGCAAACGACTAACCAAGCATTGAAAAAACAGATGAAAACGATAGCACAAAAAGCATTTATTCTCACTATGGCCGCCATCATGGCCTTGCCGGCCATAGCTGCCGATGAGTTGACCCAAGTACCGTCCAAACAGAAACGGACAGGAATCAAGGACTATACGGTAGGCATATTGAAAGCCGCCACCGTAGGTATGGAGTTCCGACTCAAAGCCGGAGTTGCCATCGGAGGGACATCGCCTCTACCCATACCGCTCAACATACAAGAAGTGAAAGGATTTGACCCGCACCTCAACCTGAACATTGAAGCCGAGTTTGTACAGGACTTCAACGGGCCTATCGGCTTCAGCACCGGGTTACGGCTCGAAACGAAAGGCATGACGACCAATGCACGCGTCGAAAACTACAGCATGTCCATGGTCGATGGAGGCCAGGAAGTGTCAGGAGTGTGGTGGGGTATGGTGGAAACCCAAGTAAACAACAGCTACCTCACCCTACCCGTACTCTTTCTGTGGAAGCCGTCGCCCCGCTGGGATTTGAAAATAGGTCCCTACGGTTCATTCGTTATGCGGCGGCAATTCTCGGGCAAAGTATATGACGGTTACCTGCGCGAAGGAAGCCCCATCGGCGAAAAAATAGAATTCAAAGACGGAGCCTATGCCAATTATGATTTCTCGCACGAAATATCCCGTTGGGACTGGGGCTTGCAACTGGCGGCCGACTGGCGTGCTTTTCCACACCTGTTGGTTGGGCTCGATTTCACCTGGGGAATGAAAGACATGTTCAAGAAAGATTTTGAAACCATCGCTTTCAACATGTATCCCATTTATCTGCGCCTGAACTTCGGGTACGCATTCTGATACAAGAACGAACTTTTTGGTATGGTTTTTGTTAACTAAACAAGCGAATTTTCAACAGATTATTAATTATAAAAAAGAAAACAATTATGATGAAACAATTACTTGCATGCACATTGCTGGCTGCAGCCGTATCTTTCGGCTATGCACAAACTGAAATTGCCGGAAACTACACCGGAGAACTCTCTGTAACCGTTCCAGGTGCCGCTAAACCAAGTGTAACCACAGAAACGGTTTCCTTGATTGCAGAAGATGGTGGAACTTATGCTTTGGGCATTAAAAACTTTGCATTCGGAGAAGGTGAAGACAAATTAGAATTAGGTGATTTGAATGTTCCTGGCATCACAGCCCAAGAAGAAGCAGGAGCAATTATACTCACTAAAGAAGGAACTACTGATGGCCCGGTTGTGGGAGGCATGACAACCAAACTCAGTCTGTCAGACACCAATATTTATGAAGGTGAACTGGCATTGGCCCTCGATGTTGATGTCTATGCAGGGGAGACAAAAATAATGACCGTTCTGGTTGAATTCACGGGCACCAAACAAGCCTCGGGCATTGCTTCGGCAGAAACGGACAAACCTGTTTTCTTCGTACACGAAAACACCATTGAAGTGTCAGGTACAGCCAACAACTATACCATTTTCAACACAGCCGGTGCCATGGTTCAGCATGGTCTGATAACTGACAACAACATTGACATTGCCGGATTGAAAGGTGGCATTTACATTGCCAAAATCGATTCACACATCGTCAAATTCATCAAGAAATAAAGCATAAACCTTCGTAGTTTTTCCTACAATGAAAACGGGGTTGGTCACGTAAAAACGGATCAACCCCGCTTTTTATTATATTACTGCACTACGTACACCTATACGATTCTGTTCAAACGCAAGCCCGATAATGATGCCATGCCCCATGTTCTGCCCCAAGGACAAACATATTCACATTTTGCCTATTTATCCATTCTTCCTTTTTACCCCTTTCCTCTTCCTCCACCCCACTTTTTCACAAGCAGATAGTTAGCTGTGGTAGCATTCTACAAAAAGGAGGTTATTCCTGCCATATAAAATACTCTTTACTGCAAAAACCTCAAAACAAACAGTATAAAAGTAGAATCTATAAATTACCTTATCTGTGCTTTTGGGCTTTTCTGGCGGAGAATTAACCCATCTAAAGAACATGACACAAGCAATAAAGCGAAATCAGAGTAATAGAAAACACAAGCCGAAAAATGCAAAAAGCCGGAAGAAATTCTTCCGGCTTTTTGCATTTGGAAAACATGAATCTTCCTGCTTATTTCTTAATAAACGGCAAGCATGACGAACCTGTTTTCAGCATATATATGCCGGCAGGCAAATGTTCTACGCTGATTTCATTGCCCTGCATGATTCCATCGGTCACCACAAGGCCTTTCGTGTCCAAAATCAAATAATTCTGATTTAACAGAACTCCAGTAACAATCAAATGAGTTTCAGTTGGATTGGGATAAAGTCCCACGGTAGCATCACCGGATAATGAAACTCCTGACTGACTCGGCACCGTACGCACCTCTACTACATTGGATGGGAGTGAAAGCACACCGTTTTTCCGTACCTCTACATAATAAGTGTAGTTGTTCAAACGTTTCAAGCCGGAAATAGGCTCTGAAGTAACCGTTCCCACATCTTTCCGGTCATAATCGTTCACAATCCGGTCACGGCTGTCTTTGACTGTAAGCAAACAAGCATCCGCATCCGTTGCTTCCCAGCGAGCAACAAACGACTCAAAAGTCACTTCCGTAGCATCCAATGCAACAGGGGGCAACGGACGGGCAATGCCAACCAGCATGAATTGCACCTCATCGGCATAGACAGAAGAAAGCGAAACAAACGTAGTGTCTTCTCCCGCTTCAGTAGGCCGGTAGGCAACAACCAGTTCTTCGCCGGCTGCCAAGGTGGGAGTATTCAGGACAAAATCAGTCGTGCCTCCATACGGCGACAACACAACGTTAATAGCCGGGTCAAACAAGTCAGTTGCCTGCACCTGTATGCGAAACGCTGTGTCCTGTCCCAAATCTATCTGCACAGCTTCCGGATCATCTATGTTTGTAATCTGCGGTTTGAGCGGCAAGATAACACTCATTTCATTGGAGTGCGCCGACTGCAAATCTCCCGATTTCACACACACATCATACGTATAGGTTGCTCCCGGGGTCAAGCCATCAATAGGCTCCGTTGTACGACCGCTGATTTCCTTACCGTTGTAGCCGGCAAGCGCCTGTCCATCATGGTACACACTCAGCAGATAGCTGTCTGTTTCGGAAGAGGCTTCCCAACAAGCCGTAAAGGAAACCGGTGTAATATCGGTTGCATCGAGCGCCGATACAGATGCCGGCAAGCAGTTGCCTACCAATTCAACCATGACATTATCAACAAAAGCCGACTTCAACAGCAAACGTGCTGTATGCGTTCCTAAGGATTGAGGTGTATAAGTCACAGTAACATTGCCACCATCGACCCCCAGTTTCTCGGCATTAATGGCAAAGAGTCCGGCTTCATTATCGAGCAGGCTTACAGCAATATCTTCTATCAGACCGACACCGGTTACAGCCAGCACTTCCGACTGTTGTTCTCCGACCGTAGTGGCAAAGGTTGTGTTACCGCTGACAATAATGGAACCACCGCTCGCCGTTTTCACCGTAATGGCATTGGATGCAGGTGATACTAATTCATCGGCGGTCGCCTTCACCACATAGCTATATTCCGTTTCGGGAGTCAGACCTTTGATTTCCAAAGAAGTCGTTTCCGCTCCATCAGCCACATAATCCTTGCCGGCAACGGTCACCATATACCCGGTTGCATCGGCTGCCGGTTGCCAGTTGGCCACAAACGAAGCTGCGGTCACCTGAGTTGCTTCCAACGCTACCGGCGTGGCAGGCATACGACGCACAGCCAGCGGCTCACTCGGAGCAGACACCATGGGGTAATTGGTCGTCACAACCCTCACCCGATAATTGGCTGAAGGTTCCAGATCTTCCGGTAACTGCGCAGTCAGTACACCGCTGTAATCGGTTGTCAGTTCAGCCAACCGGCGGGCCTGTTCGAAGGTTCCGTCGGCTGCCGACAGTTCAAGATAAACCACATTGGGTGCGGCATCCAAGTTATAAGGAGACATGGTCCCTTTTAATTCAAATGATACATTCATTACATCACCCAACACATATTTGTTCTTGTCGGTTTTTTCTATGCGTACCGAAGGTTTATATACCATCAATATATCGTCCACGTACACACTGTCATTGGCTGCACCTTGACCCGGAGTTTTGTTCGTAGTCAAAGAAACCAACATATAGGCCGGAACAGCCCCTGATCCGGTAGACACAAATGGAATGCTGAGACGTTGCCAACTGTTGCCAGGCGCAGCCTTATAGTCAAGCACTGCCTTGGACACAGCATGGTTTTCTATATCACCCTTGTTCGGGTCGTGATAGTCGTAATTGTCGTGCAACACAGCCGACACACGGGCTTCGCTGCCCTCGGTTTTAGGTACAAAACGGGTCCAAATGGTGAGTGAATCTGGTGCATCTGTGAACGGCGCACGGAATGCATCATCGCCCGTCAATGTCTTGTTATGATTGCTCACGTCAGTCGCTGTGGTGCTATTGGCCTGTATCTGTCCGGTGGTCAGGTTACCGTTTGCTATAATACCCATTGTTTCCGTCGACCAGAAAGAAGCGCTGTTTGAACCTTTCGTCCCCGGCCGCAACACCGTGCTCGACGATTTCACTTTTTGTACTTTCACAAAACTTCCCGTAATGCCCCCAGCCTGACTTCCTCCGGCAGTCATAAACGAATTCCAGTTGGTGGGTTCTTCCTCTTTCGCACCAAGGTTGTCCCATGTCTCGAAATCGGTATTGCGCAACTGTGCCCCATAATATCCGGTTGTCGCAGTCGCTATCCGTCCCGAAGTGTATTCATTTTCACCGAACACAGCTATCACCTCACAGACATAAGCCGTGTTGAAGGCCAGACCGGAACATGTAAATTCGGTAGCGGTGGTCTGCACCCGATTATACGATTCGAGCGGGGTTTCCGCATCGGCGGCAAACAGCGACACAAGATAAGCTTCGGCCATAGGCAAAGCAGCCCAAGTCACACGAATGGCATCGCGTTCCGGATAAAATACAGGTTGGGGAGCGGCATGCGTATACACTTCAACAGCATTTGACTCGGCCGACACCAAACCAGCTTCAACAACCTTGACCGTATAACGATAAAGAGTGCCAGGTTGAAGTGTATCGGCCACAAGCGAAGTGACCAAACCGGTCGAACGGTTGTTTATAAGCGTATCTGTACCTGAAACCAATGTAAACAAATAATCGGCTGCCGTTTCGCGTGCTTCCCAATTGGCAACAAACGCACTGTCTGTCACAGCGGTTGCATCCATAGCAACGGTAGCCAAAGGCAATGCCGAACCATTCAACAACACCGTCACATCGGCTGCCGACTCAGAACTCAGCGTAAGCGTAGCTTCATGCACTCCTACTGCGGTCGGAGCATAAGTAATGTACACCTCTCCTCCTTCGGCCTCCAGCTCGTTCTTGTCAATGGTGAAATAAGTATCATCGGAAAGTGAAAGCGCGATTTTGCCGGTAAGATTGTTTCCGCTGACACGCATGGTCTTGCCAGCCGTTTCATTCACATTGAGCACAAAGGGAACCAGTTTGCTATGAGTGATAACCGCTCCATCAAGTGTTGTGACCTTGATGGAATTGGACATTTCGGATAGCACTCCATTATTAACAGCAGCCACCACATAGGTATAAGTCGTATTGGGCAACAATCCGGCCACTTTGTAACTCGTCACATTACCAACATCAACCCCATCATAATCCTCCAAAGGCGTTTCCGTTGCATCAAGAACAGTCAAACGGTAGGATTCTGCAAAATCAACACTTCCCCATTGAGCAGTAAAGGCACTACCCTGCACGTCGGTTGCCTCCAAAGCGGTCGGTGTACCTAAAGAAGCCGTAGCGGACAGCGGAATGCGCAAATCAAGGGCATAATCACTACTCAGTACCAACTCGGCCGTCGATAATCCTGCTACCTTCGGAGCAAACGTCACCTCAAACTCCTTATTTTCATCATCCTTTCCAATGGATTCTTTATCCACCCGAAACACTTCATCTGCCGGTTCTACTCGCACCTGTATGTCGCCTAAAAGGTCAGTACCTGCCACAGTAACCGTTGTGCGCCCTTCTTGTCCCAATGTCACCACCGGAAACGGTTCATAATCATCAGAAGTCAGCACCGGACGTGTAGTGGTCACGTCTATTGATTCGGATGAAGCCAGCGAAAAAATGCCGGATGCCATAGCCTTGGAACGTACAGTATAACTGTAGGCAGTTCCCGGTATCAGGTCGGTAAACGTGTGCGACAGTTCGGTTACATTGTCAATGGTCTGCACATTTTCGCCATCACCAGTCAAGGTTACTTCATAAGCATCAGCCCCTTCGGCCGCCTGCCAGGAAGCGGTAAATTCACGTAAACCGACAGCTGTAGCCGGTTGTGCTGCCGGGACCAACGGATGGAACGTCACAGACGGATCGCTACCCTCTTTGCTACCCGTTTCCACGTTCAGCCCGAAAGTGTAGACCCCCGGCACGTTCGCCGTATATGAGCCATGCTGATACTCCCCATTACCGTTTTCCCCTTTTTCGGTCAGATCGTTCGAAACTGTTTTTTCGGTCACTTCACTGCCATCTGCATGCAGCAACTCGGCAGGAATGGTAATGGAGTACTTAGTGCTACCATTGGGATTTCCATTTCCCATTCCATCAACGGTGACAGACAAGGCGACCGCACCGCCTATTTCCGCATCGGTCGGAGCAACATTGGCCATGACCTTTCCGTCATCTCCACTGGAGGCCCACATTTTTCCTGTACATAAAAGGCCCGCGAGCAACAACAGGCGGACTTTGCGCAAGATTTGATTTGTCATGATTTTATTGTTAAATGAAATAATGATTCAACATTAAAGTTGCAAAATTACACATTTTCAAGTAACAATATGCAATAAAGCTCCTTTTTCATACCTTTCTTTCGACATTTGCCGGCTTTGTTTCGGCCAACTTGCTACCGGCTTCGACCGGTAAGACCTGCATTTTCCGTACCCTTTGGTGTCCGTACCCCATCATATCCAATGACCGATGGGGGTTTAGTTCTAACAGGAATAAACAGGTTTCATGCTATCCACAGCACGATGTTCCCTTTTTATGCCTTCGATGTTATCGGTTTGACGGCATCATGTTATCGTCCCACAGCCGTGGGACACGTGTATCACGGCCGTGGGACACGTGTCCCATATATGTGAGACACGTGTCTCACATACGTGGGACGATAACTTTGACGGCATAAAAAGAAAACATCGTGTCATTTAACGAATAAGGTTGACTTAAAATATCTTAATGCATAAAAGAGGTTGACTCAGATTTGACTTATGTTTATATTGGGTT
>CASEAJ010000046.1 GCA_949285425.1 uncultured Porphyromonadaceae bacterium | reverse complement strand
TTCTTTTACCGAAAACTTTTCCAAGGTGACTTTCCGGTAAATCTCCGAAATTTCACACAGACTACGCTGTGACTGTTCATAATCTTTTTGTTTCATTCTTTTGACTCTTTAGGAGTCAACCTTTTTTAAAAAAAGACATTATGCTGATACAACAGGGAAAACGCATTATAAAATGTGGCAATGAACGCTCAAAAAAACAAACGATAGCTCCAGTTTCTCAACTGAATTTTTAGGCTAAGGGCTCAATATAAGGTTCGTTTTTCTCCGCCTTGTCCGGTGAGTCGGAAAATCGGCCAGTAGAAGCCGACCGAAGGCCTGTTGCCTGAGCGAAGCGAGTTCAGGCATTCAGGCTTTGCAAGGACGGGTTTGTTATGACAAGCATACCTGTTTGTTCTTTTATATCTGCTTGTGCCGAAATGTTTTAGAAGGAACGGCCTTTGTAGATGTTTGAGAATGCGGTAGGCAGCAAATCGCCGGTCAGTGTAATGTTGTTCGAGTTGAAATTGGGGTTGATGTTCAGTGTGACCCGGTTGCTGCCTTTGGCAACCGATATGCTGACGGTGGCCGATATGCCGGCTCCCGATACGTTCATGGAGAAATAGGTGTTGCCCCGTTTGTTTGTCTTTGTCTTGACATTTGATGGGGTACCGGTCAGTGTGATTCCTCCAACTCCGTTAGGGCCTCCGCCTCCGTTGAACGGAGCGATTTGTATGACAGCCTCGTCTTTGGAAACGGCCACGAAGTTAGTGGATGAATTGACGAATGCCGTACGTCCCCATTTGAATATCAACTGGTCGGCTTCCACGACGAACTCCATGTTTTCCAGCGCATTCATGGCCCGAACATAATTCAAAGAGTCTTCAATGGCTTCCAAACGTATTTTCCTTTCATATTCTTGTACCATTTCATCTTCCGATAGGTCATCGTATATCGGGTCGTTCATTTGTGCCTGTGCCATCATGCTGATGAGCAATGATGCGGCAAAGAATAATACCTTTTTCATATTAAGTTGTTTTTTGAGGATTGGCACACGGGACAATCCGGAGAAGAAATAGAGTTTCTGTGTACAGAACTTTTCATTCATCACTTGATATCATATCCCGTGTGCTGTTTTTCTTTTTATCGTAAATATTTTTTAACCCAAATCGGTCATTAGGTTTTGCCCTTTTTTTAGTTTCATGCCGAGGGGTTTGACGTTCCGCGTCGCAGGCGCATAGCGGGCTATGTGCCAAGACACGGGGCGGTAAAGCACCGGCAGGGAACCCAAAACAGGCAAAAAGAGAAGCCCCTCACAAGTGAAACAAGGACTGAACGTCCTAATGACCTATTTGGGTTAAACCCAAATGGCCGATTGGGGTTAAAAGGCAATCCCTATGCGGACTCCGAAGTTGTTAAGTCCTTCAGCCGAATACCATAACAGGGAGTTGTCGTTGGTAGCATAGTTATAATAGGCCGCTACATGGAAGCCGAATTTGGCTCGTTTGAACGGATGTATTTCCGTACCGATTTCAGGAGATATGAAGAATCCCCATGCCGTGTTGTATAGACAGCTGCCGTTTATGTAGGTTTCGGCCCATGAGAATTCGGTGCCGGCTTTCACTCCAATGTAGGGCATAAGGGTTCCGCTCCAGAAACGGTATCGGGCTGTTATGCCGAATGGGAGTTGAAACAAAGAATGTATTTGGTCGGTGTTGAGGGCAGCATCGTGCCATACGAAGGTAGTGCGGGGTATATATTCTTCGTTGGTGTGGTAGGATGCAAACAATCCCAATCCCCAGTTGGGTGTCAGGTAGTAGCCTCCTTCGAAATTGGCTCCCCAACCGTTGAAGCCGGCGGCCACCTTGTTGTTGATGGTTCCGTTCAGTTGCCAGTCGATGTTGTAGAACGAACGGAAATAGGGATTACGCATGTAAAGCGGACTGCGGCTGTCATAAATGGCCAACGATTTTCTGTGGTTGTTCTTTTCTTGGGTATATCCTCCAACAACGATCAGTCCGAGCATTGTGAGCATGAAAGCCCTTTTGCATATGTTTGTCTTCATACTTGAATTTTTTCTTTAAATGGTTGTTTCTTGTTTTTTCGGGTTCTTATTTCTTGATGTAGGGTGATTGTTCGAAAGCACGTCCTATGCCTCGTGCCATACGGTTCACATCAAACGTATAATGTCCGGAAACATCGCCGTTGATGTATGCGTTCCATATCACCGGCAACTCCTTGTCCTTGCCGGTCGGTGCGTTCAGATCGACCGTTTCCATCAGCAGTGAGTTTTCCGAGTAGCTGTAATAAATGGGGAAGCCATATCCCCAATAGCCCCATCCGCCCCAATAATATGGGTCCCAATAACCCGGATAATACCACCACCAATAGGGTGTGACCGGATAATTGACGAAGAAATGGGTGCTGCTGATGTAGCTTACCTGAATGCCGAGATCGGCTTCTTCTTTGGTCGTGCTGCGGGTATAACCCCGTTCGTCCATGGTGGTTGTAATCATGCTGAGCAGTTTTTCCGCTTCATCATCGTTCCAGTACATAGGATCTTCCGAATTGCCGATAATCAGGATGCTGTCAGCTACATAATACGTAGTGTGAGCCGACCAGTCGGCCGTAGTGTCACGTTGTGTGTACACCAGGTACTCGTAATCCAAATTTTCCAAGTCGGGACTCTTTTGGCACGAGGCCAACGCCGCAGCCAATACGGTCAGTAAAACAAAACTTTTCTTTTTCATACCTTTTATAATTAAATTCTTTTTTGAATGTTATCTGTCTTCATAGTTTCAAAAAATAAGCCAACAGCATGATATTTTTTGCATCTTAACAGAACTTATCACTTTTTGTACCACATTAGCATAGAGAGTGAATCCAATCAGTCTTTTATATTCAATTGGCGTTGTCATTTACATCGTTTGCAGGGTGATAGAAGAAAGGTGGAATGCATTCGGTAAGAACAATTCAAGTGAACTAGGTGCTTTTGCACTCATTTGCATTATCTTTAGATAAGATAAGCTGTATTCGGCAAAAACAATTCAAGCGAGCTTGATTGCTTTTGCACTCATTTGCATTATCTTTGCCACGGATAAAAGGAATCTTATATATGTATTCTCAACTTCAACTGATACTTTCTCCCCAACAAGCCGGCGAGCCGGAACTGTTGTATGAACAAGTGGCAAAGGAACTTCATGTTGCACCTGAACGCATTACACGGGTACGTATGCAGAAAAAGGCAATAGATTCGCGTGGAGGACGTCCGAAAATAAATCTTACCTTGGAAGTGTATTGGGATGAGCAGCCTCCGAAGGAAACGATGCCTCAGTTTGATTTCAAGCCGGTGGGAGACAGGCCTTCTGTGCTGATAGTAGGTTCGGGACCGGCCGGGCTGTTTGCTGCTTTGGAGTTGATAGAACTTGGATTTCGTCCGATAGTCATAGAACGGGGAAAAGATGCGCATAGCCGTAAGGTTGACATTGCACAGCTGAACCGGAACAAAGCATTTAACGTCGAGTCTAACTATTGTTTCGGAGAGGGTGGGGCAGGTACGTTCTCGGACGGGAAACTGCATACCCGTTCGCGTAAAAAAGGTGATGTACGCAAGGTGTTTGAACTGTTCTACTATCACGGAGCGGATGAGTCGGTGCTTTATGAAACTCATCCTCACATAGGTTCAGACAAATTGCCGTTGGTGATAGGGCGCATGACCGATACCATAAGAAACTGTGGAGGTGAGGTGCATTTCGGTCAGAAGCTGACCCGCCTGTTGTTGGATGACGATCGGATAGCCGGATGTGAAACGGCCGATGGTACCGTTTTTCATGCACAGGCATTGATATTGGCTACCGGACATTCGGCGCACGATGTGTATGAACTGTTGCACAAGCAGGGCATCGGACTTGAACAGAAAGGTTTTGCCATGGGGGTACGGGTGGAACATCCGCAAAAACTTATCGACAGCATACAGTACCACTGCAAGGAACGGGGCAAATACTTGCCGGCAGCCTCTTACAATCTGGTGGAACAGGTTGATGGGCGGGGCGTCTATTCGTTTTGCATGTGTCCCGGCGGACACATTGTCCCGGCCGGGAGCGGTGAACGGCAGGTGGTGGTCAACGGCATGTCCGTGTCCAAACGTAATTCGCCCTATGCCAATTCGGGCATTGTGGTCGAGATACGCCCGGAAGATATACCTGCCGAGTTTCAAGCCTATGGTGACCTGGCCGGGCTGAAGTTTCAGCAGCATGTTGAGAATTTGGCTTACTTGAATAACGGCGGACAAGGGGCGGTGGCTCCTGCACAACGCCTGCGCGACTTTGTCGACGGGCGGTTGTCGTCCGACTTGCCTCCCTGTTCGTATTTGCCGGGTCTCATATCTTCGCCCTTGCATTTCTGGTTGCCGGAGTTCATTTCGAGCCGGCTGCGTGAGGGATTCCGCAAGTTCGACCGCAAGATGCGAGGTTATCTCACCAACGAGGCTGTGGTGGTGGGTGTGGAGTCACGCTCGTCATCGGCCGTGCGCATTCCTCGCGACCCGGAAAGCGGACAACATCCTGCCGTGCGCGGGCTCTTTCCTGCAGGCGAGGGTGCCGGCTATTCGGGAGGCATCACTTCGTCGGCTGTCGACGGGCAGAACATGGCGCGCAAGGCGGCGGCTTATCTTTCGGCTACCGTCGGGCAGTGAACGGACTTTGTCATTATGAAAAATAACGAAACAAAACAATAGGAAATCAATGAGAATGAACGACAGAAAACCGGCTGTGAGGCAAACCCGCCTCAATGTGTCGGAACCTATGGAACTGATGGACTTCCTGCTGGCCAAGATGGGAGGCATGAAACGCAATTCGGTGAAGGCGCTTTTGTCGCACCGGCAAGTGTCGGTCAATGCGGAAGTGACGACGCAATATAATACTCTGCTGAAGCCGGGCGACGTGGTCACCGTGAGCAGCGAACGCGGCAACACCGAACTGATGCACCCGAAAGTGCGGGTGATATTCGAAGACCCCTACCTGATTGTGATAGAGAAGAAGGAAAACTTGCTGACGGTCAGGACCGACAACGGAAACGAGCTCACCGCTTACTCCATACTCAAGAAACATGTGCTGAAAGCCTCCAAGTTCAACCGCATCTACACCGTGCACCGGCTCGACCGCGAAACCTCGGGTGTGCTCGTGTTTGCCAAGGACCGCAGCGTGCAGCTCGCCTTGCAGGAAAACTGGCACACCGATGTGAAGAAACGCATTTACGTGGCTGTGGTCGAAGGCCGCATGGAACGCCAGGAAGATACCATAGTGAGCTGGCTTACGGAGAATGAAAAATCGCTCAAGGTGCATTCCAGCCCGGTCGACAACGGAGGGCAGCAGGCTGTGACCCACTACCGGGTCATCAAGTCGAACGACGACTACTCGCTGCTCGAAATCGAACTGGCCACGGGCCGCAAGAACCAGATACGCGTGCACATGCAGTCGATTGGACACCCCGTTATCGGCGACAAGCGTTACGGTGCGAAGACGAACCCCATAGGCCGGCTTGCACTGCATGCCCGCATATTGGAATTCACCCATCCGGTGACGAAGAAACCCGTGCACTTCGAGACGCCCGTGCCCAGGAACTTCCTGCATCTGTTCCATTGACCTAACCTTTAAAACCATCAGCTCATGAACAAGAACTTTGTGACAGCTTTCGGGCTGTGCTTTTGTGTGCTTGCTGCGGTGGCTCAGGCCCCTTATCGAACCGCCACGCTTGCCCCCAACATAAAGACACTGCAGGTGCGGCTCAACGACCGTCCGTTCGACCTGCCCCTGCTCACGCTCGGCGGAACGGACGTGCTCAACATACAGTTTGATGAAATGTCGCACGACATCCGCTCGTACAGTTACCGCGTGTTTCACTGCAATGCCGACTGGACACCCTCTTCGCTCTCATCGACCGAATACCTCGCCGGTTTCCCCACCGGCATCATTTCCGAATACGCCACCTCCACCACAACCACCTACATCTACACCAACTACAAGCTGTCGGTGCCCAACGAGGATATGAGTTTTACCCTTTCGGGCAACTACGTGCTGCAGGTGTACGAGGATGGCGAGCAGGACCGTCCCGTGGCGCAGGTATGCTTTTCGGTGGTTGAACCCCATGTGGGCATTAGCGGGAGCATACGCGGCAACACCGACACGGAGCTCAGCGGACGCCTGCAGCAGCTCGACTTCGAAATTGACCTTGGCAGCTACGCGGTGAGCGACCCGCGCGAGGAAATCAAGGTGACCGTGCGTCAGAACAACCGTTACGACAACGAGGTGAGCGGCCTCAAGCCCACCTATCTGCAGGGCGACCGCCTCAGCTACATCAACAACAAGGCACTCATTTTCGAGGGAGGCAACGAGTATCACCGCTTCGACATTTCGTCGGTCTACACCGGGACCAACCAGATAGAGCGCATGGAGTATGACCGACAGCACTACGATGCCTATCTGTATGAAGACCAGATACAGCCTAACCGTGTCTACATCACCGAGCCCGATGTGAACGGGCGATACGTCATCAACCTGCAGGAGTCACATTTCGACCTTGACACCGATGCCGACTACATCAACGTGCACTTCAGCATCCCGCGCGACGAGCCCTTCTTCGACGGGCAGATATACATAGGCGGCGACTGGAACTACAACCTGCTCAATGAGGCGTCGCGCATGCAGTACGATTTCAATTCGGGACGATATTTCAAGACCCTTCTGCTCAAGCAGGGAGGCTACAACTACCAGTACTGGTTCCTGCCCAAGGGCGGAAGCCGCGCCAGCGTGGAGAGGGTAGAAGGCAGTTTTTGGGAAGCCCGCAACGAATATACTATCTACGTCTATCATCGTCCGTGGGGCGGACGCTACGACAAGTTGGTAGGAGTGGAGACCATCGAGTGACCATTGGCAGGCAGGCCGCACGAGGGGCGGGTGGAGAAAGGTTCCACCCGCCCCTCGTTGTATGCAGACAGACGGGGACGTGACCCCCTTGAAACGACGGACGTGCGCGATGCTTTACGACGGACGTGCGCGATGACTTACGACGGACGTGCGCGATGACTTACGACGGACGTCCGTGATGACTTACGACGGACGTCCGTGATAACCAACGGCACAAGTGCGTCATTCCACAAGGCGCAGGTGGGTGCAATGGTCGGGTGGTATAGCCAGCCGGGAAAGGGCGGTTGCCGCAGCATGTGAACAATATGAGCGGCCCGATTGTTATAGAATGCGATAGAACTAATAGGAAAAATTAAAAAGAAAGAAGCTATGAGTATCCTGTTGTACATTCTCATTTCAAGTGTAGCCGTCTATTTCACGGCATGGCTGTTGCCGGGCATTTCGGTCAATGGCTACGGCACGGCCATTATGGTGGCCATCGTGTTGGGCTTGCTGAACGCATTTGTCAAGCCGTTCCTGCAAATCGTTTCGTTTCCCATTACGGTGATGACGCTGGGCTTGTTCCTGCTGGTCATCAACACGGTGATTATCCTGTTGGCAGGCTGGCTTGTCAACGGTTTCCACGTCGACAGTTTCTGGTGGGCGTTGCTTTTCAGCATCATTGTCAGCTTGGTGACGGGCGTGCTCGAAAGTGCCGTATAGTAGTTGGCGGCTGACAAACGACGGTTTGACGTTACGCGGCGCACAACCGGCACAGATGCAGCGAGGGCGGATAGTTTTATCCGCCCTCGCTTGTTTGTATGTCCGGCCATCCGGCCAGTCAGTGGATTTTATCCTCCGAAGTTGTCGTACATCAGGTTTTCGGCCGGCACACCGAGGCTGTCGAGCATGCCTTCTACGGCTTTGCTCATAGGGCCGGGGCCGCACATGTAGTATTCGATGTCTTCGGGTGCCTCGTGGTTCTTGAGGTAAGTTTCATAAATCACGTTATGCACGAATCCCGGTGTGTACTTCACTCCAGCGGCATCGGCAGCAGGGTCGGGGCGGTCGAGTGCCAGGTGGAACGAGAAGTTGGGGAAGTCTTTTTCCAGCTGCAGGAAGTCTTCGAGATAGAACACTTCGTTCAGCGCACGTGCACCGTAGAAGTATGACATCTTGCGGTCGGTGGTGTGCAGGGTCTTGGTCATGTGCATGATTTGCGCACGCAACGGTGCCATGCCGGCGCCCCCGCCAATCCACATCATTTCCTTCTTCGAATCGAATATGGGGTGGAAGTCTCCGTAAGGACCGCTCATGATAACCTTGTCGCCCGGTTTCAGTGTGAAAATGTACGACGAGGCGATACCCGGCATTACATCCTGGAATCCGCCTCCCTGTTCTTTCGGTTTGAAGGGCGGTGTGGCTATACGCACAGTCAGCATGATGCGGTCTCCTTCGGCCGGATAGTTGGCCATGGAGTAGGCACGTATGGTTTCTTCGGTGTTCTGGCATTTCAGGCCGAACAGGCCGAATTTTTGCCATGCCGGCAGGTATTCGTCACCGATAAGGCTCTTGTCTATGTCCTTGTCATAATCCATGCTGTATGCCGGAATTTTAATCTGGGCATACGAACCGGGAATGAAGTCCATGTGTTCGCCTTTGGGCAATGCAACGATGAATTCTTTGATAAAGGTAGCCACGTTCTTGTTGCTGATAACCTCGCATTCCCATTCCTTCACGCCGAGTACCGATTCGGGCACCTTAATGGAAAGGTCGCCTTTCACTTTTACCTGGCAACCCAACCGCCAGTGGTCCTTTACCTGTTTACGGCTGAAGTGTACCAGTTCGGTAGGCAGTATTTCACCACCTCCTTCAAGTACCTGACATTTACATTGGGCACAAGAACCTTTTCCACCGCAAGCCGAAGGCAGGAAGACTCCGGCATTCGCCATGGCACTCAGCAGTGAACCGCCGGCGTCCACATTCATTTCTTTCTCCCCGTTCATGAGTATTTTTACCTTGCCGGAGGCCACAAGGTACTTCTTAGCCACGAGCAATATCACCACCAGCAGAATGATGACCACCAGGAACACCACCAGACTGGAAATGAGGCTCAATGAATTTATTTCTAACAGCATCATAATTTTATAAGTCTTTTTCGTTCAACGTTCTGTTTCATTTAAATTTCCAATCCGGAGAAGCAGAGGAAAGCCATAGCCATCAACCCAACGGTGATGAACGTAATGCCCAGCCCTTTCAACGGAGCCGGCACATCGCTGTACTCCAGGCGTTCGCGTATGGAGGCCAGACCGACAATGGCCAGTGCCCAACCGATACCGGAACCCAAGGCATAGGCAACTACGTCGAGCATGTTGGTAAGGGCTTTAGGGTCGGTCGGTTCCAGTCCGACGCGCTGCTGCATGAAAAGGGCTCCCCCCATGATGGCACAGTTAACGGCAATCAGAGGCAGGAATATACCCAACGATGCATACAGTGAAGGTGAGAATTTTTCAACCACCATTTCAACCAACTGTACAATGGCAGCAATTACTGCAATGAACAGAATGAAGCTCAAATAGCTTAAATCGAGATCGGCAAAACCATCGCCCAGCCAGGAAAGTGCGCCTTTGCTGAGTACCTTAGTCTCGAGCAGGTAGTTTACCGGCAGAGTGATGAGAAGCACGAATGTTACTGCAATACCGAGTCCTATTGAAGTTTTCACGTTCTTCGACACGGCCAGGTATGAACACATTCCGAGGAAGAATGCGAAAATCATGTTGTCCACGAATATAGAGCGGACGAATAATGTTAATGCGTGTTCCATATCTTATGTGAATTTCTTATTTTTCTTGTAAATCCTTGTTCACTGAACGGTGTATCCAGATGATGCAGGCTACGAGTATCAAAGCCATGGACGGCATCAGCATTAAACCGTTGTTTGTATATCCTGCTTCGTAGAAACATTCGGGTATTACCTGGAAACCGAACAGTTTGCCGCTACCCAGCAATTCGCGGACGAATGCCACGGCAATCAGTATCCATGAATATCCGATCCCGTTTCCGAGACCATCGAGCAGCGAATCCCAAGGTTTGTTGCCCATGGCAAACGCTTCGAGACGTCCCATTAGAATACAGTTTGTAATGATAAGACCAATGTATACCGACAATTGTACGCTGACATCATAAGCAAATGCTTTCAATATTTCACTTACAACGGTAACGACGGCGGCTACCACAACCAATTGTACGATGATGCGCACATTGTTTGGAATGGTGTTGCGCAACAATGATATGATTACGTTGGCCAGGGCAACTATGACAGTTACCGAAAGTCCCATTACGATGGCCGGTTTCAACTCTACGGTTACAGCCAAAGCCGAGCAAATACCCAATACTTGTACAACTACCGGGTTGTTCTTGTTTAACGGGCCGAGCAGGGTTTCTTTAAATTTATCGCTTTTCATATTCTTTTTCCTCCTTTGTTATTTAGTTATGCCAGCCGCCTTTTTCAAGAATGGTTCATACGGAGCGATGCTGTTCAAGAGCATGGATTCGACCCCTTTACTGGTGATAGTACCTCCGGAGAGAGCATCCACCTGGTCTTGACCTTGTGCGGTTTGTCCGACTTTCATTACGGCAATGGAAACGAACTTGTTGTCTTTCATTAATTGTTTGCCTTCAAACTGTCCGCGGAAAGCGGGAGTTACAATGTTGGCTCCCAACCCGGGAGTTTCACTGGCATGCGAGAAGAATACGCCGTTAACCGTGTTGCGGTCATCATTCAGAGCAATATACCCCCAAATGGCACCCCAAAGTCCTTTACCGTTCAGAGGGATAATCCATTTTGTTTCCTGATTGACTTCGGCCATGTAAATTAAATATTCTTCTGATGCCGGAACATAGTTGAAGTCTTTTACCGGATCAAGTTCTTTGACTACATCGCCTTGCCCGTTCAATATATATATATGCTTGATGTCATCAGCGAACAGTTTTGCCGCATCGGCACCTTCAAGCGCAACGGCCGGCAGTGACGAGAGTATTTGTTTTTTCTTGTCCAGTTCTACGTTGGCGTTTTGGCGGCTCTTCAAAGCCCCCGAAGTGATAGAAAGTACCAACGCTACAATGACGACAATGGCTATCGTGTAGACCATTATGTAGGCATTGCCGTTTTTGTCGATGCCTTTCTTTGCTTTGCCTCCATCCTCAATCAGTTCAAACTCTGATGCAGGAGCTTGGCATACGGGGCACTTTTCAGGAGCTTTATCTCCTTCATGTATATACCCGCACACTTTACATCTATATTTTTTAGTTGCCATAGTTTCTTGTTTATTTTGTCGTTACACGTTTCAGTCTTCTCTTGATGTTTGCCTGTACCACATAGTAGTCAATCAATCCGGCAAACATGTTCATGAACAGGATGGCGAGCATCATACCTTCCGCATATCCCGGGTTAAGTACTCGTATAATGATGGCCAGAGCACCGATGAGGAATCCGAATATCCATTTCCCGGTTTCGGTATGTGCCGAAGTTACCGGGTCGGTTGCCATGAACACAGCTCCGAATGCGAATCCGCCAAATACCAGATGATTGTACCACGGGAAATTGGCAACGGCAGTGTCAGGTCCGAACTGGTTGAATATGAATCCCATGAACGCACCTCCGAGGAATACGGACAACATGGTTTTCCAACTTGCAACCTTGGTGATGAGCAGGAGAAGTGCTCCTAATGCAATGGCAATGATTGATGTTTCTCCAACAGAACCGGGTATCAGTCCGATAACCCCATCCCAGAAGTTCAAAGGTTGTCCCACAATGCCGGTGAGGTCAACGGCAGATGTTGCAGCCGTTCCTACCTGTCCCATGGGAGTTGCTCCCGAGAAAGCATCAATGGCTTCACCTCCTCCGAAACCGAAAGCCGATTTGGTACGAACCCAGACTTGGTCGCCCGACATGGCGGTAGGATAGGCGAAGAACAGGAATGCGCGGGTAACCAGCGCTACGTTGAATATGTTCATGCCGGTTCCGCCGAACACTTCTTTGGCGAAGATAACGGCAAACGCAGTGGCTACGGCAACCATCCACAGTGGAGTGTCAACCGGAACGATAAGCGGAATGAGAAAACCACTTACAAGAAAACCTTCCTGTATTTCATGACCCTTTATTTGTGCCGAGATGAACTCGATTCCCAAACCGACGATATACGAAACGAGAATCAGCGGCAATACGGCAAGGAAGCCGAAAAAGAATGTGCCCCAGAATCCCATTGTTTCGCCAATGGCCATGAAGTGCTGGTAGCCTACGTTGTACATACCGAACAGCATGGCCGGTATGAGTGCGAGCACAACGATAATCATTGTGCGTTTTGAGTCGGTGGCGTCGTGTATATGTGTTCCTTTTGTTGACGTCGTGTTGGGAACGAAAAGGAATGTTTCAAATCCGTCGAACACCGAGTGAAGCTTTTCGAATTTGCCGCCTTTTTCAAAATTCGGCTTGATTTTGTCTATATAGTTTCTTAATGCGCTCATAATTATTCTACTTCTGATTTTAAATAATCCAATGCTTCACGAACGATAGCCTGAAGCGGCAATTTTGAAGTGTCGACAAACTCGCAGAGAGCAAAATCTTCGGGGGCCACTTCGTAGGCACCGAGATTTTCCATTTTGTCGATGTTCTTGGCGAGCATGGCCTTGATGAGGAATTCGGGGAGAATGTCCATCGGCAGCACTTTGTCATATTCATTGGTCATGATGATACCGCGGCGTCCGCCCATGAGGCGCGCATCCCACTTGAATTGCACTTTTCCGAAAGCCTTTTCTACGAGCGGGCATTTCAACAGTTTGCTGAAATACAGGTTCGTACTGCTGAAACGGTTGAAACGGGGCATGGCCCAGCCGATGAGTTCGTGCGTTTCGCTACCTTCATCAAGTACGGTGATTTGTGTGGCGTAGGGGTCGATGACACCATCGGCTTCAACCTGCATCCCGGTGAGTACATTCCCACTGATGTACCGCAACGGAATGCCTGTATGTACATTTCCTTTTACGATAGGGGCAATGCTTGCTCCCGGTAATGTGCGGTAGTATTGTGTTTCGTAGGCTTCGGGACCGGTCAATGCAACAAGGCGCGACAGGTCGACGATGCCTTTGTTGAACAAGCGTCCGATGAACAGCACATCTTGCACGCCAATTGTCCATACGGTTTCCCCTTTGTTTATGGGGTCAACGTGGTTGATTTGTACTCCTACATTGCCAATTGGGTGAGGACCTTCATATTCGGTAAATTCCACACCGTGTATCATGCGGAAATCGGTCGATTTGCTGCCGGCCTTTAAACCGAGGTGTACCTTTCCGGGAGTCAGCTTGGCCAAAGCGTTGATACCGGTCTGGAAGTCATCGAACTGTCCTCGCATGACAAACTCGTTGTTCGGAGCCAGCGGAGCGGAATCGAAAGAGGAAATGAAGATGGATTTCGGTGTTTTTGCCGGATTGGCAATGACATCGTATGGACGCTGCTTGATGTAGGCCCAAAGCCCGGCTTGCAGCAGGGCGGCTTTCACTTCTTCTCCCGAAAGTTGTTCGAGGGGTTTGAAATCGAATTTTTCGTATTCGATTACTGAGTCGCGAGCAATGGTAATGCTCAACACTTTTCGTCTTTCACCACGGTTCACGGCAATAACTTCACCGCTTACGGGCGATACGAAATTCATGCTTTCAACTGTTTTGTCATGAAATACAGCCGTACCGGCTTTTACTTTTTCACCGGCTTTCACCATTACTTTCGGCACTATGCCGTGATAATGGTCGGGAATGATAGCAATTACTTCCGAAGGCAGGGCGCTGCCAATGGTTTCTTGAGCTTTCCCGCTGATTTCAATGTCCAAACCACGTTTAGTCTTAATTAGGTTCGCCATATTTATTATATATAATAATGATAGTTTGTTCGTCGTTCAACGGCAACGGTTATCGGTTGCCGATAGACAACAGTTGGCAACTTATCCGCAGATGCACGTCCACTGTTTTTTTCGGCATGAATAACTGGTCGTAGTTGATTTTCAGCAAAATATGATTCTTGAAAAAAACACCGCAAAATTAAACATTTTTTCACGGATGAAGAAGTATAATTAGAGAAATTTTTCGTTAATCTCAGTGGCTCTTTCGTTGGAAAACAGCATGTGAGGGATGGTCGCCGCTTTCGGTGTCGTGCATCGGTACTGACGAAGTCGTGCACTTTTGCCGATAAAGTTCTTTTTTCACCTATATGAAAAAAGCTTTTCACCTATGTGAAAAATATGTTTCACCTATGTGAAAAATGCTTTTCACCTATGTGAAAAAAGAACATGATGCTGAAACGACATGAACAGCAGGCGGAAATGACAGATGGAATTTTCTGAAAAAATGATAAGATAAAGCTGTACTCGGCAAAATAAGTCAAGCCGCTTGACTTATTTTGCCCTCATTTGCATTATCTTTGCAGGTGACAGTGAGTGTGAACAGTAAAAAAGGCGGTTATGTTAAGCAAGCAAAGTGAAGAACATCTGATTCATAAGGGGGTGCGTCCTACGGCGGCACGTATTCTGATTGTACAGAAATTGTCGGAACTCACCAGCCCCATTTCTCTCTTTGAACTGGAAACTGAGTTGGGCACGTTGGATAAGTCGACCATATCACGCTCTCTTTCCGTCTTGCTGGAACATCATGTGCTGCATGCTTTTGAGGATGGCAGTGGTTCTGTAAAGTATGAACTGTGTCGCAATACATCCGATGTGTGCCATGTTGGCGACCGTCACATTCATTTTTTCTGCGAAGCGTGCCACCGCACGTTTTGCCTTGATGACATCAAGATACCGGTGGCTGTTTTGCCCGAAGGATATGTCATTAATTCCATTAATTACACGGTGAAAGGATTTTGTCCCGCATGTGCCGGAAAGTAGGGCAGGGACGAATTGTTTGCTGGTGTTTAACAGCGTTGGGATTCATAAGTCCATTGTCATTGCCAATGAAGGGATTGATGTCCAATCTTGGATTAGGCCGTATTTTGCTGTAAATACCGTCTATGGTAAAGTTTTCCGGCTTTCATGTCTTGACATGTGAAGACTGGCAGATTTTTGTTTTGTCATGTCCATTGTGGTGAAACGGAGATTTCCTGTCTTTGTGAACTTGTTTTCTTTTGTCTGTACGTATAGTTTTGTGGTTTTAGTCGTAAATAGTCTATGACCTTGCGCTTGGATTATATCGTTTACAATTTGAGTTATAGAACTTATGTCAGAAAGAAACAAAATATGAGTCGGGAAAAACATGAACCAGACCGTATGCGTAGATAGAAAGAATAAGTTGTATTCTACAAAACCATTTAGTAAGCTTGATGGATTTTGCTCGCATTTGCACTATCTTTGTTCGGCAAATACAGAAAATATCAATCGTTATTCAATGGATACAATATATTCGGAGCGGATTGTTGCGTGGTATCTGGAACATAAGCGTGACTTGCCGTGGCGTGGCATTACCGACCCGTACCGCATATGGGTGTCGGAAATAATACTTCAACAGACCCGTGTGAATCAGGGAATGGATTATTATTTGCGTTTTATCGGCCGATTTCCGGATGTGCGGACATTGGCGGAGGCTGAAGAGGATGAGGTGCTTAAATACTGGCAGGGGTTGGGGTACTATTCCCGGGCACGCAATTTGCACAAGGCGGCAAAGAGGATTTTGGCCGACTTTGCAGGGGCATTCCCGCACGACTATAAAGAAATATTGTCTCTTAATGGGGTGGGCGAATATACTGCGGCGGCAATAGCCTCTTTTGCCTATGGTTTGCCTCATGCCACGGTCGATGGCAATGTGTACCGGGTGCTGTCGCGCTTGTTTGCCTTGGATATGCCCATTGATTCGGGAGAGGGTAGGAAAGCGTTTGCTGCTCTGGCTCAGGAGTTGTTGCCGTACGACCGTCCTGGCCTGCACAACCAGGCCATGATGGAGTTCGGAGCTTTGCAGTGTGTGCCTCAATCGCCCGATTGTCTACATTGTCCTTTACAGGCGCAGTGCAAGGCCTTTGAATGGGGCATGGTGGCAAGTTTGCCGGTCAAACGGCAACAGACAAAAATAAAAAACCGTTATTTCAACTATTTTTATGTTCTGCATGAAGGAATGACTTTTCTGCAGAAACGTACGGGAAACGATGTGTGGAAAGGCTTGTATGAATTCCCGCTAATAGAAACTGATACATTGCTGACACTTGATGAACTCATGGCCGACAAGCGTTTCGAGACCATGTTTGAAAACTGTGGAAAGGTTGAAATGCGTGCCGTTTCACAGGTGATGAAGCATGTGCTTAGCCACCGGAATATATTTGCCCGGTTTGTAACGGTGCAGGTCGAACGTGGAAATTGTTTTTTTGACAGCTTGCAGACCATTGCTGAGAGTGAGGTAGATCGTTATGCGGTTTCAAGGTTGACGGAAATGTTTCTTGAAACGAACCGTTAACCGGTCAAATCTTCATATCCCTTTGTGGAAAAGAAAACCTGACCGGACGATGTTCTTTTGAAGAAATACGCGCTTCCGCTTGCGCGTAGAGCTGCTTATCTGCCTTTCATTGTTTTATTCTGTCAATGGTTGCTTGTGCCTTTCTTATTTCCTGCTGAAGCATGGCCACATCTTTTTTTGCAACCCATAGATTGTAAGTTTCGCTCAATGCTTTCTTGTCGGTTTCGGTGAGGTAGAACACATAGTTCCGTTTGCCTTGTAAGGTGATTTTTATGCGTTCTTGTGCATATTGGGCTATGAATACAGGCAGGTTGCCGGAAGCTTCGTTCTTGAATGTGACAATTTCCCAATAGGTGCCATTATCATTGAAACTGTGGTTGAGCGGACTGTCGATAGCAATGCTGTCGGTCGTTGCATACATGTCGTCTACTGAGGCTTTGATACGGGTGTGTTGCAGGGTGTAATTTCCGGTAAAGTTGCTTATCAGATAGAAGTCGGCATGCTCGTCTACATATGCCCGAAGATACGTACGGTCTATGTTTGCTTCTATGCGTAAGGCTTTGTATACATAGTGGCCTATATTCTCATAGGTGTCGTTTTTTTCGTAACGGAATTGTTTTTGTATGGAGTCAGCTTGGTGTTGTTTGATAGGTAGCAGGCTGTCACAATAAGCCAGTGTGCGGCAACTTTCCCGCAAGGTTATCGTGTCGTTCAGTGCTTTTGCCAGCCGGCGTGCATCGACCATGCGGGGATACAGCGTGTGAATACTGTCCAATTCGATGCGGGCTGCATGAAGTGAGTTCTCGTTTAATAGAGTTTCTATGTGTTCGAACCTGTGTTTGATGTCTTTTTCTGCTTTCTTTCGGGCGGAGTCACAGGCGGTGCAAAGGAACGCAGCGGAAAGAAGTAAGATAAATGTGTGTCGCATGCTGTCGTGAATTGTCGTTGTGAGGAAAGTATTTTCTGCGTACTATTGTAATACACGCAAACAAGACATAGTGTTTGTTGTTATTTGTTGTTGTTTGCGTGTATTGTGTGGTAAGTTTTGCATCGGAAACGGTTTTCAGACCGTTTTCTTTGTTGTATTGCTGGGGTTTTCCTGCTTGGCATTTTCCTTCATCATGGAGCATGTGCCTTCAAATACGGCTTTAGGTTCGACAACCAGGGTCTGGGTTTTGATATCGCCGATTATAATTGAGTTTTCGCGCAGTGAAAGTGTGTCTGAAACATTGATTTTACCTTCTACACGTCCTAATATTTCAGCGAATGCACATTGCAGAGTGCCTTTCAACACACCTTTTTGTCCGATGACGACTTTGCCGCTGCAAATGATTTCACCTTCAATTTCACCATCGATTCGGTAATCTTTGTCGGCTATGATTTTGCCGATAATCTTGCTTCCGTAAGTAAGGGAATTATATACCACTCCGGAGCCGGAAATAGTGTCTTTTTCTTTTGCCATAATTCAAATTTTGTGTCAAAATTACAATAATCTTTTTCAACCACAAAACAAATAGTCTGTTAGAGGGGCTTTTTTCTGTATTTATAAAGGAAAACCATTACTTTTGTAAATTGAAGGAAAGAGGGTGATGACCGTTGGATAACGGAATGGTGTGAGAAACCATTATCCGTGTTTTATTCATTTGTATTCAGTCATGCAAGTACGCTATTTAAGACATAAAGAAATAGATTATGTGAAATGGGATCAGTGTATAAAGGGGGCTGCAAATTCATTTGTTTATGCATTGACATGGTATCTTGATATCGTGTCACCTGGTTGGGAAGCGTTGGTAGCCGGTGACTATGAATATGTAATGCCTTTGCCACGCAAGTGTAAATGTGGCTTTGCATATTTGGTGCAGCCGCCTCTTACACAACAATTGGGCATTTTTTCCCAACATGAAATTGGTGAAAATATAGCGGAAGTCTTTATACGAAAAATTCCTTATTTGAGTTATCATTTGAATTTGAATGAAGGTAATGCCAGTTTACGTGCAGTACAATTGCCGAACTATGTGCTGAATTTGAACCGGACGTATGAAGAACTGTATGCCGGTTTTTCAAAAAACACAAAACGGAACATACACAAGGCACAGATAGCCGGTGTTTCTGTACGTGAGGGACTTACACCACAAGAGTTTCTGAAGTTTTATTGCGGAGTGGAGAAAAAATATGTTGTTCCGCATACAGATGTTGTAATAAAACTGTTGGATGCGGGGTTTGCCCGTTCAGAATTGTTGCTGTTGGGGGCATATGATGTCCAGGAACAACCGATAGCCGCGTTGTGCCTGCTGGTTTCGGATAAACGGTTGGTCTATTTGTTGCCAGTTTCAAACGAAGAAGGCAAACGCACTTCTGCCATGTTTATGATAATAGACCACATTGTCCGTTCCTGTTCGCATTCGGAACGTGTGCTCGATTTTGAAGGCTCTAGAGTAGAGGGGATAGCTCGCTTTTACCAGGGCTTTGGAGGAATAATGAAGCCTTATGGAGAATTGAAAAAAAGAAGTGTAAATGATATTATTGGGAAACTGAAACTTTGTTAAAGTTGAGAACATATAGTTTGTTGATTGAACTGAAAAATGATTTGGAGAATAGTTGCTTTCATATGTGTTTTGTTAATTGTTGTTGGTTTATTGATAAAATGTTGGAAAAATGATTTTATAAGAAGAGGTGAGCAATAGAATTGTTATGACAACATGGTTTTTGATGAAGATTATAGAAATAGAAAGATGAAAACAGGATCGGTAAATATTAGTTTGATACGGAATAAAGTATTCCCTTGGTATTGTAAGGATAATGTGTATGCCAAAGGATATTTGTTCACAGGTGATGGACGCTTGCTTAAAAATGAAGAAGTATGTGATTATTTTAATGATATATCAGATGAAAATGAATTTAAGAAAAAATTATTGGAAGCTAATGGTCTGTTTTCTGTAGTTGTGAATAACGGAGAAACATGGTTTTTGGCTGTGGATCGTTTCAGGAGTTTTCCTTTGTTTTATAGGCAATACAATGGAACTGTTTATGTGGGAGATGAGGTTGACAATGTTTTTACAGAGGGTGAACGTAAAGAGCTTGATGAAAATTCAGCAATTGTTTATTCGGGTTTGAGTTATGTGTTGGGTAATAAAACTCTTATTGCAAATGTGCATCAAATGCAAGCTGGTGAATGTCTTATTGTTAGTAATGGACATATTTCTTCGAATTTTTATCATGTGTTCTTGTCTGAAATCAGAAATGATATAAGTTTTGCTGAAGCAAAGGAAGAATTAAAGAAAATAATCAATCGTGTAACGGAAAAAATGTCTGTTTTGTTGGAAAATAGACCTGTTCTTCTTTCGTTGAGTGGTGGGTTGGACTCAAGGTTACTTGCCTATATGTTGAAAAAAGCAGGTAAGAAAGATGTGTTATGTTATACGTTTGGCAGGAAACAAGGTAATCCGGAATGGGAATATTCTCAAAAGGTAGCTGATAGGTTAGGCTTTGAATGGTTGTTCATCGATTACACAAAAATTGAAGCTCTTGATTTTTATACGAAGAATCAGTTTATCAATTTTTATAAGTATGAATCTCAATATGTGTCAAAATTTGGTTTTATGCAGTATTTTGCTGCCGATTATTTGTTGAATCATGCTAAAATAAATTCAACGGCTTGTGTGTTGCAAGGACATGGTGGTGATTTCTTTTCAGGAAGTCATTTGCGGTCTTATATGAGAAATTATAGGTCATTGAAAACATTGGCGAAAGATTTGCAATATATACATTGTAACATTGTAAAACTTTCGATGAAAGACAGAAGAATAATTCGTAAAGAGATAGGACGTGAGCTGAGTGATAATTTTTCGGCTCCTCTCTTTGGTATGGTAGAAAATTGGGATTTGAAGGAACGCCAAGCCAAATACATTATAAATACAAACAAACTATGGGAACAGTTTGGTGTTGAGGTTCAGATGCCTTTGTGTGATGTGGAACTGATGAACTTTTTTGTTTCTCTTCCTTTTGAATACAGAGTCGGACAAAAATTGTATAAAGAAGTTTTGTGGGAATTGTTTGATGAATATGACTTGAATTTTTCCAAAGACAGAGTGAATTTGTTGGAAGTCCCATGGAAAGAAAACTTGAAAGTTTTTGTAAAACGTTTATTCCCTTGGCTGAGAAAGAGTGGATTGGTATTCCAATATGATTATTTTGATTACGAACGCTTTGTGCAACCTATTGTGAAAGAGTTAAAAGGTAATAGTAGGGCGATTATATCAATGAATGGCGTATTTTCAGAATGGTATCTTTTACAGGTAAAAAAGGAAATAGCTTCAACAGAAAAAGAATACCAATGAAAAAAATTGCATTTGTAAATATGACTCATATGCCATTTGATGATAGAACCTTTTATCATCAAGCATATAGTATGTTGAAACATTCTTGTGTTACTGTTATTTCAGCACACTGTGATATGAAATCGGTTGTTGAAGGAGTTTATGTGGATTCTTTCGATGGCAGTTGTTTATCACCTGTAGATAAAATAAAAGAGGTACGTATAAGGTTGAGCCATAGCAAACCGGATGTGATTGTTTGTGACAATCCGATAGCGATTATTGCTGCAGTGGGAAAAAAAACGAAAAGAGTTATTGTGTATGATATAACTGAACGTTATCCGGCAAACCATAATTTGGTTGGAATGGTAGGACTGAAGAGGAGAATGAAAAAAATGCTGTTAACTTCGATTAATATTTGTGCGGCATTTTTGTCTGACAGATTTATATTTGGAGAGTATTATAAATCATTTCCGTTCAAAGTGTTTTTTTGGAAGAAAAAGATCAAATTACCTTATTTTCCTTATTTGGAATATATAAAACAATATCCGTTGAAAAGCTTTAAGAATGGTATCGATTTATTGTATAGTGGAGTTTTTAATGAAGATAGGGGAGGGTATAATGTATTGAATGTGGTATCGTTGTTGGCAAAGTTACAACCGGAATCGACTATAAATTTAAAACTGATTGTTTCCTTTGAAACAGAAATAGACAAACAATATTATCAACAGTTTTTGAATAATGTACCATCGAATGTATATGTGGAACAGGTTGGATATTTGCCGTTTAAAGATTATTGCTTGATGATAGGGGATTGTCATTTTTTATTGGATTTAAGGAATTTACGGAACACATATAGTTTGCCGATAAAATTGTTTTATTATTTAGCTTGTGGGCGCCCAATTGTTTTTTCTGATTTGAAAGCTATCCGGAAAGAAATTGATGAAATAGATTTTGGTTATTTGGTTGATCCAGATGATATAGAATCTATATGCCGTTTTATAATAGATTGTGTGAATCAGCCGGACCTTTATCTGAAGTATGCACAGAATGCCCGTCGGGCTGCAGAGGAAAAATATAATTGGAAAATGTTGGAAAATAAGTTTGTTGAATTTGTATTGCAGTGAGAAATATATGGCAAAGGTTTCTATGTTGGTGCCCATCTATAATGTGTCAGATTATATTGAACGTTGTGTCTGTAGTTTGTTTGAACAGACCTTTGATGACATTGAGTATATATTTGTCAATGATTGTACTCCGGATGATAGTATGGTCAAACTGGAAAAGATTGTCCGCCGTTATCCCCATAGGAAGAATCGGGTGAATATTATTACTCATAAATCCAATTTAGGGCCAGGTGTGGCTCGGGAAACGGCTTTGTTGGCGGCAACGGGTGAATATGTGTGTTGTGTTGATAGTGATGATTATATAGATGCTGATATGGTGCAATGTTTGTACCGGAAAGCGGTGATTGAACAAGCGGATATTGTTGTGTCGGACAGACAGTTTGAATATGCCGATAAGATTGAAGTGACAAACTATGTTGTGTCCACGGATAATGAGGAAAACTTTGCCAATATGCTGGATTGTGAGCATAACAGTCCGTTTCTGTGTTCGAAAATGATCAGGCGGACTTTATGGTTGGAATCAAATGCTTTTGTTCCTCAAGGAATGGGTTATTGTGAGGATTGGTTTGTTGTATCCCGGCTTTACTTTTATGCCAAGAAGATAGTGAAAGTGAATAGAGCTTTTTATCATTATGTTTGTACTAATGTGCATTCAATTACGTTTCAAAGAAATGAGTCTCATTTGAGTGATATAATTCTTTTTTGGAAAACCATGGATGTGTTTTTGGAAAACCATGGGGCTTTGGAAAAATACAAGAAGGTGACCGATTTGTCGAAAGTGTTGTTGAAGGTTCGTTTTATGGTAGAAGTTAATTCGTATGCATTGTTGAAAAAGTATGGATTTTTATTTCATGATGTTGAATTGAAGTATATTGGTAGTCGAAGACTTCGAAGAGGAGAAAAGGTGACATTGATCTTGTTGCATTTTAAACTTTATGTGGTTGCTTATTGGTTTTTGTTGTTGCTGCACTTAAAGAATAGGAACAGTTGAAAATATAACTATAATTAAAAGAAAATCTGAAGTCTTGGTGTGGTTTGATTGTATGGCTCTTACATATATGATATTGAGTCGAAAAGAGTTTATTGTATGATATTTTGCTGGAAAATTCAAGGTTATGTCGAAAGTATCAGTGTTAGTTCCTGTTTATAATGTGTCGTTTTTTATAGAGAGATGTGCGCGTAGTTTGTTTGAGCAGACACTGGATAATATTGAATATATATTTGTTAACGATTGTACGCAGGATGATAGTATGGAGAAACTAGTAGAGCTTATCCAACGATATCCTCGTAGATCAAACAATGTGAAAATCATTAATAACGAATATAATCAAGGGCCAGGTGTTGCTCGCAATATGGCTTTGTTGGCGGCTTTGGGTGATTATGTGTGCTGTGTTGATAGTGATGATTACCTTGATAAAGACATGATGGAAGTCATGTATGAAAAGGCTGTGGCAGAAAGTGCTGATATCGTGGTGTCGGACATATGGATGGAATATCCGGATAAGACTGAAATTTATTATGATCATGTTTCGGCCGATACAGAAAAAAACAAGGCAGATATGCTTGTATGTACTGGGAAAGTAAGTCCGTCATTATGTAATAAAATGATAAGACGTCAGTTTTGGTTGGAGACTGATGCTTTTGCTCCGGACAATATTCGTTATTGTGAAGACCGGTGTGTCGTGACACGATTGTATTTCAAGGCTCGAAAAATAGTAAAGGTTGATAGGGCCTTTTATCATTATACTCATTCAAATGTAAATTCTATTACACATAAAGTGGTGCTGGGACATTTTGAGGATACGATAACTTTGTGGACATTGTTGGATAGTTTCTTGAAGCAGGAAGGGGTTTGGAGGCAATATGAAGAATATGCAGAATGGGCAAAAGTCTGTATGAAACTTCGCTTAATGATTGACACGAATTCTTATGTATTGAAAAAAAAATATGCTTTCATGTTTCGTGACTTTGAGTTGAAGTATTTATACAAATGCCGTTTGGGAGAAAAAATGGTATTGTGTGCCCTTCATTATAAATGTTGTCTTTTGGCTCAATTATTTCAGTTCCTCATTCGCATCAAAAACAAGAAATTTTAGTTGCTCGATGTAACTTGTTTTGTGGATATAGTGTATAAAATATACTTTTACTCATATTCCTACGTGTCAAAACAATCAATAATAGCAGTGTAAAAAGTACCTGTAGTAGGTTGTCCGACTACCTATAGTTAGTTGCTCAACGTGCTATAGTTAGTTGTACAATGTACTATAGTTGTTCTTTTCTCGTTGTGTACTACGCAACGAACTGACAGGTAATGTATAACGGGTAGAAAAGAACAACTGTTAAAAAATGTGCTATAGGAAGTTGGGAAATCTACTATAGGAAGTGCATCATTTAGCTTGGAGGGAGGAATGAAAAAAGGAAAAAAAGACCGTGAAAATTTCATGGCTTGATTATGCAAATATATATAAAAATGAATGAAGAACAAAAGATTGGGGAATAAAGCCATGGCTTTACCCGGCCTGTTCTTGTTAAACTTCGCTAAACCTCCTTGAAAGTAGAGTCAAGATTTCATTTCTTTTTTTAATTTTGACGCTGTTGTCAAACAGGTTTGTCGGTAAAATAAAATGATTGATAATCAAGAAACTGAATGTAGGATTATAGAAGCATCCAAGTTGGTTTTTATAGAAAAAGGATTGGATGGTGCGAAAATGTCCGATATCGCGGAGCGTGCGGGAATGAGCCGTACGGCTTTGAATTATTATTATCGAACTAAAGAAAACCTGTTCTATGCGATAATAGAACAGATATTCAATATCCTTTTGCCGAAGGTAGAAAATCTTTCTGCCTTAAAAGGGAATATTGACTCAAAAATAGATGCGATAGTAGAAATCTATGACCAAGTACTTCGACAAAACGAATATATACCTCGTTTCGTCTTTGTGGAAATACAGCGTAATCCGAAACTGATATATGATTTTGTAGACAAGAGTGAAAAGGCACAGTTGTATTTAAAAGCCTTAAGTGTGCTGCTCAATGATGGATTGAATGTACCTCAAATGAAGGCTAAGTTTCAAAAAGTACATTTGATAACGGTTTTCTTTGGATTGCAATTTGTTCCTTACTTGTTGGAGCCTTTGCTGGCCATGTATCGTGAAGCGGACAAAATGGAACGGGAAAACTTTTTGACAGAGCATAAAGCTATTGTAAAGAAGCTATTGAGAGCTTATTTTGAATGATGATTTGACAAACGGTCAATGTTTGTTTCAAGTGTTACATAAAAGGTATAGTAAAAAAGAAAGATGGTTTATGTTGGTTTGGATGCCGGTTCTACCACGGTGAAGGTAGTAGCGACAAATGAAGAGGGAACGGTTTTATTCAAGGAGTATCGTCGTCATTTTGCAGATATAAACGGCACAGCTGTTTCTTTGCTCGGCAGTTTGCAGGAAAAGATTGGAGATGTGGCTGTGTGTATGTCAGTCACAGGGTCTGCTGGTATGGGTATTGCCGAACGGGCAGGTATTCCTTTTGTGCAGGAGGTGGTTGCTGCGTGTGAACTTGTATTGAAAAAATTCCCGGAAATAAAGACATTGGTAGATATTGGAGGGGAAGATGCAAAAATGATATTTTTCCGTGATGGAATGTCGCCGGACATCCGCATGAATGGAAATTGTGCTGGTGGAACAGGGTCGTTCATTGATCAAATGGCTACCATATTGAATGTAGATGTGGCTGAACTGGGAGATTTGGCAAAAAAGGCCAAAACCATTTATCCCATAGCTTCACGTTGCGGAGTGTTCTCCAAGACGGATGTACAAAATCTGTTGGCACGCAATGTGAGTCGTGAGGATATAGCCGCTTCAATTTTTCATGCGGTAAGCATGCAGGTGATTACATCTTTGGCCCGAGGTTATGATATATTGCCGAAAGTTTTTTTGTGTGGCGGTCCGTTTACGTTTATTCCCGCTTTGCGGGTAGCTTTTATGAAACAGTCGGGTTTGGCGGAAAGCAGTTTTTATTTGTCAGAATACGCGGAAGTCATTCCGGCTTGGGGAGCTGCCGTTCATGCGAAAGAACAGTTGGAAGGAAAGTCTTTGTCGGAGTTTGTCGATTGTATAAGACGGACGGGAGAAAAGAAATGGGTTTATGCGAAAAGCCGTTTGCAACCTTTGTTCCGTAGTAAGGATGAACGTGTATTGTGGGAGGCAGAAAAGAAGAAGTTTGTTTTGCCTCATGTGGATATGGAACACATGACTGATGATACTTGTTTTGTCGGCATAGACAGTGGCTCGACAACGACAAAGATTGTTGCTACCGATGCGGAAGGACGTGTCTTTTTCCGTTTTTACGACAAGAACAAGGGCAATTCTTTGGAAACAGCAACTGTGGGGTTGTCCAAATTGTACGAAGAAGTACGACAAGCAGGAAGAAATCTTAAGGTAATGGGCAGTTGTGTGACAGGATATGGGGAAGATTTGTTGAAAAACGCATTTTCGCTCGATGCAGGGATGGTTGAAACCATTGCTCACTATACGGCAGCCTATCACTTCAATCCCCAGGTCAGTTTTATTTTGGATATCGGTGGGCAGGACATGAAAGCCACGTTCATAGAAAACGGAGTGATCAAGCGGCTGGAAATAAACGAGGCTTGTTCTTCGGGGTGTGGTTCGTTCATAGAAACTTTTGCCCGCTCGTTAAATTATACTCCGCAGGAGTTTTCGGAAATAGCTTTTCTTTCTCAACAGCCTTGCGATTTGGGAACTCGTTGTACGGTGTTCATGAATTCGAAGGTGAAGCAGTCGTTACGCGAAGGTGCCGTTGTGCCAGATATATCGGCCGGTTTGGGATATTCTGTCATAAAGAATTGTTTGAATAAGGTGTTGAAGTTGAAAGATACCTCCGAATTGGGTGAGCACATTATGGTGCAAGGAGGAACATTCCGAAACTTGGCTGTCATCCGTGCATTGGAAAACGAATTGGGCAAGCATGTCATGGTGACGGACTATCCGGAACTGATGGGGGCTTATGGAGCAGCTCTTTTTGCCAAAGACCGTGCTGCGAACGGATTGAATAGGGAAGTGGATTTGAGTGATATGGTATGTCCGCAGCAGTACACATCGAGAATGACTGTGTGTAAAGGTTGTGAGAACCAGTGTACGGTGACGCAGTTCCGCTTTGAAAATGGTAACCGTTACTATTCGGGCAACAAGTGTGAAAAGGTGTTCAGCAACGCAGGGACGAAGGTGGCAAAGGGCATTAATATGTACGAAGAGAAGTTCCGTTTGCTGTTTGACCGTCCGGCGATAATAAACGGAAGAATGCGTATAGGCATTCCGAGAGCATTGGGCATGTATGAGGACTATCCTTTCTGGCATGCCTTGTTTTCGGAGTGTGGCATAGAGGTCGTGCTGTCTGACCCATCGACCATGAAGCTTTATGAGAAGGGTATTGCAACGGTGATGGCCGATAACATATGCTTTCCCGCCAAGCTGGCCAACGGACATATATTCAATTTGATAGAAAAGAGGGTGGACCGCATTTTCATGCCTTTCGTTGTGCATGAAAGGAAAGAGAATGTTGGCACGGTGAACAGTTACAACTGTCCGATTGTGACGGGATATTCCGAGGTGATTCGCAGTGCCGTTGATCCGCAAGGCCGTTATGGTGTTCCGTTCGATTCGCCCACTTTCTCCTTCAAGGATGAGAAATTGATGAAAAAGGCTTGTGCCGAATACCTTCGCTCTATTTTGCCGGGCATTGACAAGCAGATGATAGACCGGGCATTTGCCAAAGGACTTGAGGCGCAGGATGCCTATGCGAGATTCATGAACGAGCGATGCCGGTCGGTGTTGGATGAAGCCCGTCGCCAAGGCCGTTTGGTTGTGCTGTTGGCCGGGCGTCCGTATCACAGTGACCCGTTAATACAACACAAGATAGCTGATGTGGTGGCCGGATTCGGGGCTGATGTGATAACAGAAGATGTGGTGCGTGACGCAGAGCCCGACTCAACCCAAGTGCAAAGCATCATGCAGTGGGCCTACACCAATCGCATATTGAAAGCGGCCCTTTGGGCGGCCAAGGCACCGGAGTTTATCCACTATGTAGAATTGACCTCTTTCGGTTGCGGACCCGATGCATTCATTATCGATGAAGTGGCTGACATTATGAGACGAAACGGACGAAATGCCACTTTCCTGAAAATTGACGACATAAACAACATAGGTTCCACCCGTCTGCGTATCCGTTCGCTGATAGAAAGCCTGAAGTTCCGTCGCGAACAGGAGCCGTGCAAGGACCGCAGGCCGGTACAGACGAAGCCTTTTCTTCCCGAGGACCGTCATCGCACCATATTGATGCCTTGGTTTGCCGACTTTTATTCGCCTTTCCTGCCGGCGGCTTTCGGACTGCTGGGCTATAAGGCCGAGAATTTGCCTCCAAGCGACATGTCATCGGCAGAGTATGGTTTGAAGTACTCCAACAACGAAATATGCTATCCGGCTACGTTGGTGGTTGGCGACTTCATGAAGGCGTTGGACAGTGGTAAATATGACCGCCGGCAAGTGGCGTTGGGACTTACACAGACCGGAGGACAGTGCCGTGCCACCAACTATGTCACGCTGTTGAAGAAGGCGATGATAGCCGCCGGTTTTGACGATGTGCCCGTCATAACGGTTTCCACTGCATCGGGCACCATCAACGAACAGCCCGGTTTCAAGGTGAAATGGGGCCGTATCATCCGTCCAATCATTGCCTGTATGGCTTATGCCGACTGCCTGTCGCAAATGTATTATGCAACGGCTCCCCGTGAGCTGAAGGAGGGAGCTGCTGTCCGTCTGAAGGAGAAATACATACGTCTGGGTGCCGAGGCCTTGCAACGTGCCGACACGAAAGCCTTCTACGCTTTGGCCGAAAGGGCCGCCGATGATTTCATGCGGGTAAACAACGGACGACACATTCCTCGCATCGGCATTGTGGGAGAAATTTTCGTAAAATACAACAATTTCGGCCATGGCAACATTGTCAACTGGCTGATAAGCCAGGGTGTCGAGCCCGTGGTGCCTCCCTTAAGCAACTTCTTCACCTCTTTCTTCGCCAGTCGTGTGGCTCGGGAAAGGGGGCGGGTGGATACAACCTCCCGCCTGGCACAGCCGTTTGTGGATTTGGCGGAAAAGTTCGTGTTCAAGATGATTCACAAAATGGAGGACCACGCGGCGGCATTCCCGTTCATTGACCGGGTGGAAAGTCCTCACGTGATGGCACGGCATGCTTCCGACATCATCAGTCTGAACGCACAGTTCGGCGAAGGCTGGGGCATAGCGGGCGAGTTCGCTCACTTTGTGCGCATGGGAGTGAACAATGTGGTCAGCCTGCAGCCATTCGGTTGCATTGCCAACCAGGTCATATCGAAAGGCATTGAAAAACGGGCCAAGGAACTCTATCCGACCTTGAACCTGCTTTTCCTTGACTTTGACAGCAACATGGCCGAGGCGAATGTGTTCAACCGGCTGCATTTTATGATACGCAATGCGCAGGAGGAAATAAAGCACCGTGAAACGGTTGTGCAGACTGCCTGACAGGTATTTTGGAGCCCGTTTTTGTCCGTATTCATCGGAGGAAAACAGGTGACTTCAACGGTCGATAACCGCATCCTATGCTTATGACTTGCCCAACTTAGTTGGCTGACTTCACCAACTCAGCGAGCTGACTTCACCAACTCAGCGAGCTGACTTCACCAACTCGGCAGGCTGACTTGCCCAACTCAGCCTCCTGACTTGCCCAACTCAGCCTCCTGACTTGCCCAACTCGGCTTCTTGAGTTGCTCAACTCGCCGACATAAGTTGCCCAACTCGCCCATGCGAGTTGGGCAACTCGTCGCACTGACTTGTCCGACCCGTTCCGACCGCTTCATTCAGAGGCGCAATCGGATGTTTCATTTTGGAATGTAGCGTGTGTATTTTGTGCGTATTTGTCAATTATTTGTGTTTTTAGATAAAACAGGAGGCGATTCGGAAGAAACAAAATTGAAAACTGCGTTTTCATTTGTTTCTCCACTCACCTTTCACTATTTTTGTCCCGATTATGAAACATGTCATAGATATAGATACTTGGGAACGGCGTGACAATTATTTGTATTTCCGTTCCTTTGCCAATCCTTGGATTGCCTTGACCAGTGAGGTGGACTGCACCGTGGCCTATGAAACCTCGAAAACGGAAGGCCGGTCGTTTTTCCTGCATTATTTGTACGCCGTGTTGCGGGCGGTGAACGAAGTGAAGGAGTTCCGTTACCGCATCGATAAGCAAGGACGTGTCGTATTGCACGACACGGTCGATGTGCTGACGCCCGTAGCCGTTCCCGGGAAAACGTTCTACACCGTGCGCATACCCTATCGGGAGGATTTTGCCGCCTTTTATGAAGAAGCACACCGCATCATGCACTCCATTCCGGCCGATGGCGACCCTTACGGCACCGACAAGCAGGTGATGGAACAGGGCGATTTTGACGTGTTTCTGCTCAGTGCGACACCGAAACTTTACTTCACCTCCGTCACTTATACGCAGATGGCCGTGGGGCATACAATGGATTACCCGCTGATGAATGCGGGAAAAGCCGTGTGCCGAGATGGACGGATGTTCATGCCGCTTGGCTTGTCGGTGAACCATTCGTTTGTCGATGGAGCACATATAGCCTTGTTCATGGAAAAGGTGGAGCAGTATCTGAAAACGGCCTTCTGAAGCGGAGGCAGACTTCAATTTCTTGAAAGAATGAATAGAAAACAGAATATAAAATTAATGTAATTATGTGTGGAATTGTGGCTTACATGGGCAAGCGCGAAGCTTATCCCATTCTGATAAAAGGTTTGAAGCGGCTTGAATATCGCGGCTATGACAGTGCGGGGGTCGCTTTGTTGCATGATGACAAGCTGAACATATATAAAGTTAAAGGCAAGGTGGCCGACCTTGAACGTTTTGCCGAAGGGCAGGATGTGAGCGGAACGGTCGGCATTGCGCACACGCGTTGGGCCACACACGGCGAGCCGAACCAGATTAATGCCCATCCGCACTATTCTCAGTCAGAAAAACTGGCTTTGATACATAACGGCATCATTGAGAATTATGCTGTGTTGAAAGAATCGTTGAAGGAACACGGCTTCACATTCCGCAGCGAAACGGACACGGAAGTGTTGGTGCAGCTGATAGAGTATTTCAAGGAAAAGGATAGGGTAGACCTGCCTACGGCAGTGCAACTGGCATTGAACCAAGTGGTGGGAGCCTACGCCATAGCGGTGGTGGAAAAAGGCCGTCCCGACATTATGGTAGCGGCTCGCAAGGGAAGTCCGCTGGTCATTGGCATTGGCGATGAAGAATACTTCCTGGCTTCGGATGCCACTCCGATTGTCGAATTTACAGACAAGGTGGTGTATGTGGGCGATGAAGAAATAGTGACGATACGCCGTGGAAGCGATTTGAAAATAAAAACCATCAGCAACATAGAAAAGACTCCGGAAGTGAAGCGTCTGGAGCTGACGCTCAGCCAGCTGGAAAAGGGCGGATACCCGCATTTCATGATAAAGGAGATTTTTGAACAGCCCAACACGTTACGCGACAGCATGCGGGGACGTATTAACGTCGAAGAGAACAACCTGACACTTTCAGGCTTTATCGACCACAAGGAAAAGTTCCTGAATGCCAAACGTATCATCATCACTGCCTGCGGCACGTCATGGCATGCTGGCTTGATAGGTATGTATGCCATAGAGGAGTTTGCCCGCATTCCGGTGGAAGTGGAGTACTCATCGGAGTTCCGCTACCGTAAGCCGGTTATAAACAAGGATGATGTGGTGATAGCCATTTCCCAGTCGGGCGAAACGGCCGACACGTTGGCGGCGGTAGAACTTGCCAAACGGCATGGTGCATTTATTTACGGCATTTGCAACGTGGTAGGTTCGTCCATACCTCGCAACACGCATTCGGGCTCTTATACTCACGTAGGACCGGAAATAGGAGTGGCTTCCACCAAGGCCTTTACGGCACAGGTTACGGTGCTCACCATGCTGGCACTGCTCATAGGCAGGGAAAAAGGTACTTTGAGCGAGGAACATTACCTGAAAATTGTCCGTGAACTGGCCCATGTGCCTGATAAAATAGAACATATTCTGAAACAGAATGACGTGATAGCTGAGTTTGCCAAGACCTTTACCTATGCCCAGAACTTCATTTATTTGGGACGGGGTTACAATTATCCGGTGGCAATGGAAGGGGCTTTGAAATTGAAGGAAATATCATATATCCATGCCGAAGGTTATCCAGCGGCAGAAATGAAGCATGGTCCCATTGCACTCATCAGTCAGGAAATGCCGGTTGTGGTAATAGCGCCGAGTGCCGGAATGTATGAAAAGGTAGTCAGCAACATCCAGGAAATAAAGGCGCGGAAAGGCCGGATTATATCGGTGGTTACGGAAGGTGATGAAGTGGTGACTGCTTTGTCCGATTATTCCATCAGCATCCCCGATACGGAAGAATGTCTGGTGCCTTTACTTGCAGTGGTACCATTGCAATTGCTGGCCTACCACATTGCCGTGGTGAAGGGTTGTGATGTGGATCAGCCACGCAACCTGGCCAAATCGGTAACGGTGGAATGAGAACTATAAATAACAGATAGAAGCATATGATTCTTTATCCGAATGCGAAAATAAATATCGGGCTCAATGTCGTAGAAAGACGTCCGGATGGATATCATAACATAGAAACTGTTTTCTATCCCATAGGTTTGCACGATGTGTTGAGTGTAGAGCCATCTGTTATGTGTTCGGACTACAGTTTCTCGGCCGGAGGTATTTCTGTGGACGGTAATCCGGAGGATAATCTGGTAGTAAAGGCTTACCGCTTGTTGCAGCACGAGTATGGAGTGCCTCCGGTGGATATATCGCTGGAAAAACGGATCCCGTTTGGTGCCGGTTTTGGGGGGGGGTCATCTGATGCGGCATTCATGTTGAAAGCATTGAATGAACTGTTCGCTCTGAAGTTGTCTCCCCGGAAGTTGGAACAGTTGGCTGTAAGTTTGGGTGCCGACTGTCCGGTTTTTGTGCGCAATAAGCCGGTGTTTGCTTCGGGCATAGGCAATGTGTTTTCACCTATCAAACTCTCTTTGAAAGGCTATTTTCTGTTGTTGGTAAAACCTGATATTCATGTGTCAACCCCCGAAGCATATTCCAGGGTTGTCCCCTGGAAATCGGAACGCTCCTTGGTTGATTTGTTGTCTTTGCCTGTTCAAGAATGGAGAGGTGTGGTAAAGAATGATTTTGAGGAATCGGTGTTTGCACTTTATCCGGAAATAGCCGAAATAAAGGCCGGTCTATACTCAGCAGGAGCATTGTATGCTTCCATGTCGGGTTCCGGGTCTGCTGTTTATGGCATTTTTGAAACGCCGCCTTTGGAAGAAACCATACAAGGCTTTAAACGTTATTTCTTGGCTGGTGGCTACATGGAGAAGTAGGGGAAAGGAATATCAGGTTTATGTTGCATAATTTTGAGAACAGTTTGCGTTGTGAACGGGCCAAAGCGGCATTTGCCGATGATTTTTATCGGGACCATTTGCCCGTGTCAGATATCGTGCGCTATGATGCGGACACCGAATATGACATGGACTGGCAACGTAGAGATGTAGACCTGACATTAACTTTGCTGGACGGGACAACCTGCCACGTGTCTGAAAAGTTTCGGGAAGAAAACTTTGGCGATTTATATATCGAGGTATTCAGTAAATATCCGGATAAACCAGGTTGGATGCATACGGGTTCTCCCGATGTATTGGCTTATTTCATGCCGGATGCCGTGTATCTTATTGAACATAAAAGTTTGAAGACGTTTTGTCAGCAGACTTTGTTTCCTGCCATACCTTCACAGTGGTATGCAGAACTGTACGCTTCTGAAAAGTTGGTTGTAGAAAAACGCTTCGTGTCAGGCAATGATAATGTAAAGGTATTTCTTATTCAAGCACACAATCGTGCAACCGATGGTACTCGTTGGGAAACCATAGGTGTAGCAGTCCCTTTCACGCTGTTAAAGAAAAACCATGTAGTTTTTAATGTGTATTCATTGAAGTGCTGATAACCGGCTTGTGGATGCGTTCTCACATGTCGGTTGTTTCTTCGTTTGCTGGTTGTTGGGGCTCTATAGGTTTGATTTCTTCTTCTTCTTTTAAGGGTTCTTCGTTAAGTACAAAGCGTTTGTAGTAAGAAATGATAAGCGTTGTCGCCGGCAAGGCGATAATCATGCCCAGTAAGCCCAGTAAAGTACCCCAGACAGAGAGTGACAATAAGATAATGGCTGGGTTCAGTCCTGTGGCTTTTCCCATAATCTTTGGGGTGAGTATCATTTGTTCGAGCACTTGGACGGCAACAATGACAATCAGGATGCCCAATAGTATTTTCCAATAGCTGTCTCCTGTTTCCGAGGCTTGTAGCAGTCCCAATAACATGGCAGGAACGTATCCGAGTGCTTGCAGGTAGGGAATCAGGTTCAACAGTCCCATGAACAATCCCAATACCACCCCCATAGGCAGTCCCACAATATAAAAACCGATGGCAAACAAGACTCCGTCAATCAAGGCAATGAGTGCCTGTCCACGGAAATACTTGTTCATGCCGTTTTTTATGTCGTAGCTGATTTCCATGACCAATGTGCGGTATTTTGCAGGAATGGCATTAATGAAACCTGCATTTATTTTTTCATAGTCAAGTAATATGAATATGAAGTACAGGAATACAATGACAAAAGCCACGATACCCAAAATGAAACTCAATGAACTGTTCACGATTTTCCATAGTTTGGGGGCCAGGCTTTTAAGAAAGTCTGTGGCATTGGGATCGTTTAAAATGGATGTTAAATCCAGTTGGGCAAAAAAGTCCCGAATCCTGGTCTGCCAGGCGACCGGCAGAAAATTGTCAACATTAAAATTGTGGGTGTAAAGTGTGATAAGTTGTGAGAACTTGTCAACTTCCTTGATGATGAGCGGTATTACGAAAGAAACAATTCCTCCGATGATTAGCAATAAAAACAGAATTGTACACAGAATGGACAATGCCCTGCTTTTTATTTTCAACTTGTTCTGGAAAAAAAGGATAATCGGGTAAAACAGATAAGCCAACAGCCAACCGATGGCAAATGGAAGTAATACGGTACTTAGTTTGTTAATCAGGAGTGCCAGAATAACAAGTACGGCAAGTCCGATCAGCATACGGACAACGCGGTCGAATGTATAAGGTTTCGGGTGCATGCTTTTTAGTGTGTTTAGGTTTGTTGATTGTCTTTTTCAAGCCTTGTAAGCTGGCTAATAGGAGCATCAGTGCTTTAATTTGTTGTAACAGTCGCGGCAAATGGGCTCGTACTCTCCGGTTTCACCGAGTAAAACCCGTTTTTCATCGTCTACCAGGCGATGAGACACATAGGCCAGTCCACCGCAACGTACACAGATGGCATGTACCTTGTACACATCTTCGGCAATGGCACATAAAGCAGGCATAGGACCGAAAGGTACCCCCCGGAAGTCCATGTCAAGTCCCGCAACAATAACCCGTATACCCTGGTTGGCGAGTTGGGTGCATACATCCGGCAGTCCGTCATCAAAGAATTGTGCTTCGTCTATTCCTACCACATCCACATCGCCGGTCATCAGCAAAATGCTTCCAGAAGAGTCGACAGGGGTTGAACGTATGGAAGTCCGGTCGTGCGACACCACTTCGTTTTCCGAATACCGGGTGTCTATCTGGGGTTTGAATATTTCAACCCGTTGTTTGGCAAATTGTGCCCTTTTCATCCGTCGTATCAGTTCCTCCGTTTTTCCTGAGAACATGGAACCGCAAATAACCTCAATGCTGCCACGCTTCTGTTGTACGGGGTGATTCTGTTCGGAATAAATCATGTTAATTTTCTCCTAATTTAGTTCGGTTTGTGCTTTGTTTCGCTTAACTTTACAGCGTTTTTGCTCGCAATGGGCGAAAGGCCGTGTCCGACGGCAAATTTAGTAAATTATATACGAATTAATAAAAGCCAATCGATAAAAATGGAAAGAAAGCTGATAGTGACATTGTTGCAAAAAGACATAGAGGAATTGGCCATGATGACGGAAGGATTCATGGAGATGAACGAATATCCGGCGGTCATCATTCAGTTGGCACAGCGCAAGACAGAAGATGTGCTTGACTACATACGGCAACTGGGCGCCATAAAGAAAGAAGAAACGGCCGGGCCGAAAGAAATGAGCGTCGCAGTCGGTGAAACGGCTCGCGAAACGGCTGATGTTGCCGTTGAAATGGATGTTTTTGTGCCGGAGGACGTGCAGGATGACAATGAACAGACAGCTTCTGCTCCCGTGTATGAAGAAGAACCGGATTTGCTGGCCGAAGAAGAGCCTGCAGATGAACAAGACGAGCCGCAAATGCCTGACACCGATGAAGATGCCGGTGGGGACAATAGTACAGATAGTGTTACGGAGGAAGAACTTGTGGAAGTGCCGGAAATTTTGGAAGTGGAGGCTGAAGTAGCGAATGCGGTTGAGGTTTCGATGGTGGAAACGGCCGAAACGGCCGAAGAGGAACAAAGGCCGCCAGTACAGGAAAAGGTCCGTGTGGCAATGACAAACACGGAAAAATCCGTAAATAACACCATTGCCGATGCACATAGCTTGAAAAAGATTGACGACATCCGACAGGCCATCAGCATAGGTGACCGCTTCCGTTTTCAGCGCGAACTTTTTGCCGGTAACGGTGAACTGCTGAACAAGACCCTTACGAAACTGAACCAAATGGAAAGCTACGAAGAAGCAAGCAGCTACCTGTTGGCGACATTCCGTTGGAATGAAGAAGATGAAACGGTGGAGAGCTTCCTGCAAATAGTGAAAAGAAAATTCTAATGTAACATAATCAATAAAAATTTATTTTATGGAAACATTGTTCGAACAAATAAACAATGACATCAAGACAGCCATGCTGGCGCGTGAGAAAGTGACGCTTGAAGCGTTGCGTGGCATCAAGAAGGAATTTCTGGAAGCCAAAACAGCCAAAGGCGGTGATGGCACGTTGCATGATGACCAGGCATTGAAGATATTGCAGAAAATGCTGAAGCAGCGTAAGGAGTCCGCACAAATATACAAGGAACAGAACCGTGCCGACCTTGCGGAAAACGAAATGGCGGAAGCAGCGGTGATAGAGCGCTATCTGCCTGCTCCAATGACAGATGCTGAGTTGGAAGCAGCCGTGTCGGCCATTATTGCACAAGTAGGTGCAGCCGGACCGCAAGACATGGGTAAGGTTATGGGTCTCGCATCCAAACAACTGGCTGGAAAGGCCGAAGGACGTGTCATCTCCGAAAAGGTGAAAGCCCTGCTCGCTGCAAAGGCGTAAATTCTTTTTTTTGAAATTTGGGCTACAGTTTTGTCAAAGAACTGACTGTAGCCCATTTTTCATCCTTCAAAATGAACGTTCAATGTACATGAGGTTGAAACCACGTAGGGTCAGGATAAGGATTTTGTGTGCTGGAACCAACGAAATATTTTTGTTTTTATATCGAATGCATGGCTTTTCCGGCGAAGAACTTATGCCGGGTCATGTTTTTTTATGTGGCTGTTTCTTGTCTTGGATTTGCGTAACTCCATCAGTTCTAACATTAGATACGTATGATTCATGGATGGCTTTTATGGTTGAATGGTTGAAAATCATTACCTTTGCAGCAATTTATAGCCCTGATTGTTTACAAATAAATAAATATCAATATGTTTCAGAATCAGCAAATAACGAAGGACATTTTTTACGTGGGAGTGAACGACCGTCAGAAGCATAAATTTGAAAATATGCTTCCGTTGCCGTTCGGAGTGTCATATAACTCCTATCTTGTGGTGGATGAAAAGATTGCGTTGGTTGACACGGTTGACACTTGTTATGGCGATGAATTCATAGACAAGGTTAAATCGGTCATAGGTGAACGTCCGTTGGATTATTTGATTATCAATCATATGGAACCCGATCATTCCGGTTCCATCCGTCTTTTGCGCCAATATTTTCCTAATGTCACGTTGGTTGGTAATGCCAAGACGCTTTCAATGGTGGAAGGCTATTATGGTTTGTGCGACAACACATTGGAGGTGAAAGATGGAGAAGTGCTCACCCTGGGCCGGCACGAGCTGGAGTTTTACCTTACTCCCATGGTGCACTGGCCTGAAACCATGATGACTTTCGACCGGACGGACCGTGTGTTGTTTTCGGGAGATGCATTCGGCTGTTTCGGTGCGTTGAACGGGGCCGTGCTTGATGAGGACATGAACGTGGCTCCTTATTGGGACGAAATGGTGCGTTATTATGCCAACATTGTCGGCAAATATGGTGCTCCGGTACAGAAAGCCTTGCAGAAAATGTCGTCCGTACCCTTTGAAATCATTTGCAGTACACACGGGCCGGTGTGGAAAGCACATATCCCGCAAGTGGCGGCCATGTATGATAAAATGAGTCGTTATGAGCATTTGGAAGATGGTGTAGTATTGGTTTATGGTTCTATGTATGGGAATACGGCCCGCATGGCTGAGGCTGTGGCACAAGGTTTGGCAGCATCCGGGGTAAAGAACGTGGTGGTACACAATGTGTCGAAGTCGGATGCTTCGGACATTTTGCGCGATGTATTCAAGTACAAAGGTCTGGTCATCGGTAGTCCGACTTATTCCAATGAACTTTATCCGGCCATAGACAGCCTTGTTCGTAAGTTGGAGTTACGGGGCGTGAAGAATAAAGTGTTTGGTTATTTCGGTTCGTTTACCTGGGCCGGGGCAGCGGTGAAGCGTCTGGCTGCCTTTGCCGAAGGCATGCAGTGGCAAACGGCCGATTTCGCTCCGGAAGAAAAACAGGGTTTGAAGGCGGACACTTATCAGGCTTGTTTGCGTTTGGGAGAACGCATGGCGGAATTATTGAAATAATAGCAGGTTGCGTGTTGGCGTGGTTGTTTTGGGCCATGTAACTGGCAGCTTGTCATTCGTAAAGTAAGGAATCATGCAGGAATTGACACTCGTAACCCCTACATTTCTGTTTTCGGCCGTATCGTTGATACTGTTGGCCTATACGAATCGTTTTTTGTCGTATGCCCAGTTGGTGCGTAGCTTGAAGGACCGCTACATGGAGGACCGGTCGGCATTGACGCATGCCCAGATTATGAATTTGCGAAAGCGTCTCTCATTGACGCGGAGCATGCAGTTTTTCGGAGTGGCCAGTTTGCTGCTGTGTGTTGCCACCATGTTCCTTATATATATCGGTTTGCAGGTTATATCGGTGTATGTGTTTGGTGTCGCTTTATTGCTTCTGATAGTATCGCTTGCATTGTCCGTATGGGAAATCCGAGTTTCCACAAAATCGCTGGAGATTTATTTGAGTGATATGGAACGGAAATCGAATGGATAGTTACGGTTTGAGGACTGCGGCTGATGCTGTTTGTGAATAATTTTGAAGCGTACGTTTTTGTTGAACAAGTTCATGTTTAAGGATGACTGCGGTTTTGTGACCGGTAGTTGAAAAATAAGATAAAAATGTATAATGGTTTTGTGCGTATAGCGGCGGCTGTTCCGCAACTGAAGGTGGGCGATTGCTCATTCAATGCAGAACGGATTATAGACCTGTTGAAGGAGGCCGAGCAGGAAAAGGTGCAGGTGGTGTGTTTTCCTGAATTGTGTGTGACGGGATATACCTGCGGCGATTTGTTTCACCAGCAGCAATTGTTGCAGGAGGCGGAAAAGGCTTTTGCCCGCATTTTGGCTGAGACTTCGGTCTTGAGTCCGGTTGCCATCGTTGGCATGCCGGTCAAGGCAGGAACAGGACTGTACAATGCGGCGGTTGTCATGCAAAACGGGCGTGTTTTGGGTGCAGTGCCGAAAACCTATATTCCCAATCAGAAAGAGTTTTATGAAAAACGCTGGTTTTCATCGGCTGTTTCCGCTCCCGGCTGTGTTGTTTTGTCGGGACAGCAGACCGTATTTTCACCGCGGCTTCTGTTTTCGGACGGAAGTTTTTCTTTTGCCGTTGAGTTGTGTGAAGACCTTTGGTCGCCGGTTCCGCCCAGTTCCCAGCATGCCTTGCATGGTGCGGAAGTTTTGTTCAATCTTTCGGCAAGCAATGAATTGGTCGGCAAGCAGGCCTATCGCCGGCAGTTGGTGGAACAGCAATCGGCACGTTGCATGGCCGCTTATGTGTATGCTTCGGCCGGAGCAGGAGAGTCGACTACCGATATGGTTTTTGCCGGCAATGCTTTCATAGCAGAAAATGGCTGCATACTGAAAGAATCATCCCGTTTCAGTTTTCAGTCCCAACTGGTCGTTTCCGATGTGGATATCGAACGTCTGCAGGCTGAACGTCTGCGCAATTCCGATTTCGAACAGGCTCGTTCAGACGAAGATTACCGGGTGGTGGCTTTGGAACCGGCCCGTTACAATGTGTTTGAGTTGAATAGAACGATAGGAAAAACGCCGTTCATCCCGCCCGGTGAAAAACGTGATGAAAACTGTGAAGACTTGTTTTCCATACAGGTGACCGGACTGGCCAAACGTTGGCAGCACACAAAAGCACAGACTCTGGTACTCGGCATATCGGGAGGGTTGGATTCTACGTTGGCTCTGCTGGTGTGCGTGAAGGCGGCCGATGTGTTGGGCTTTGACCGTAAACGCATTATCGGTATAACCATGCCTGGCTTTGGTACGACCGACCGCACCTACACCAATGCGCTTGACTTAATGAGTTCGTTGGGAGTAACCAGAAAGGAAATCTCCATCAAACAGGCTTGTATACAGCATTTCAAAGATATAGAACACGATGAGACGGTACATGATGTGACGTACGAAAACGCACAGGCTCGGGAGCGTACACAGATATTGATGGATGTGGCAAACAAGGAAAACGGCCTGGTGGTGGGTACCGGCGACTTGTCGGAACTGGCATTGGGTTGGGCTACCTACAATGGTGACCACATGTCAATGTATGGTGTGAACAGCGGAGTGCCCAAAACTTTGGTGCGTTATCTGGTGGACTGGCTGGCCGACCGTTTGGGCGGTGAAACCGGACGGATATTGAAAGATGTGCTCGATACCCCTGTGAGTCCCGAACTTTTGCCGGCCGCTCAAGATGGAGCCATATCCCAGAAAACGGAAGATATTGTGGGACCTTATGAACTGCACGATTTCTTCCTTTACTATCTGGTACGTTTTGGTTTTACTCCTGAAAAGATTCTTTTTCTGGCCCGGCAGGCCTTCTGCAATTCCTATCAGGATGCTGAAATTCGGAAATGGCTGGCTGTTTTCCTCCGCCGTTTCTTCACACAGCAGTTCAAGCGTTCATGCATGCCCGATGGACCGAAAGTTGGATCGGTCAGCCTTTCTCCCCGTGGCGATTGGCGGATGCCCAGTGATGCGGTACCCTTTGCCATGCATGCCGACTGAATGGAAAATGATTTGCGCTTGCCATAATTATGCGGATATGATTGTTTAATACAAATAAAAAGAACAAAATATGTGGGAAAATGTATTTTACGGAAACAGTTTTAAAGATTGGATGATTTCTTTGGCTGTCATAGTAGGGGCGTTGTTGCTGAACAAGCTGATACAGATATTGAATGTCAAGGTGTTTCAGAAATTGGCGGCACGAACCAAGACAAGGTTCGATGATATATTGTTCCGGTCGTTGGAGTCGCCTGTTCTTTTGGGGATATTGTTGATTGCCATATGGGTGGCTTTGAATCGCCTGGAAACGCCGGATAAGTTCCATGCGTTTTTGTCAAACGCATACCATATCCTGACTACCTTGAATGTGACATGGTTTTTTGCCCGTTTGCTCACCTCGCTGATTGATGAAAAAGGCAAGGCGACCGCCGAAAAGGAAGCGGAAAAAATAGGGAAACGTTTCGACATTCGTTTTATGCCCCTTGTACGCAGGACGATTCTTTACCTGGTCTGGACCATAGGAGGGGTGATGGCCTTGAAAAATGGAGGGTATGATGTTAAAACGCTGATAGGAGCCTTGGGTATAGGTGGTGTTGCGATTGCCTTGGCCGCTCAAGACACCATGAAAAATCTGCTGGCGGGAATCACTATTTTTGTGGATCGTCCTTTTCTCATAGGCGACCGCATACGTTTCAGTGGAATTGATGGCTTTGTTGAAGATATCGGTTTGCGCAGTACCCGCATTCGTACGCTTGACAACCGCTTGCTGACAGTGCCCAATTACAAGGTCATGGACGACGCCATTGAGAATGTTGACAGCGAACCCATGCGCAAGGTCATATTGAAATTGGGTTTGACCTATGATACGACCCCCGAAAAAATGAATGAGGCCATGGATTTGTTGAAAACCCTTCCGCAACGGGTCTCTTTTGTCAGTTCCGGAGATTTGGTCGTTGCGTTTACCGAATTCGGTGACTTTTCGTTAGGCATTACTTTCATTTACTATATAGAAAAGGAAGGAGGCATTTATCAGACCATGTCAAATGTAAATATGGATATTCTTTCCACTTTCAACAATGCCGGTTTGAACTTTGCATTCCCAACCCAGACACTTTATGTGGAAAAAGCATGATGTTCCATTGACGGTTGTGCATAAAACAAACAGTTGTTTGCTTTAGCGGACAAACGGAAACGAGGGATGGCTCCGGAAAGGAGGCATCCCTCGTTTCCGTTTTGAGAATATGCCTTGTGTTTGGGTGTGGCAAAAGCAGATAGTCGTGTACTTATGCTGTCTGTTTTCTTTTTTCACCTATGTGAAAAATGCTTTTCACATAGGTGAAAAATATGTTTCATATAGGTGAAAAAAGCGTTTCACATAGGTGAAAAAAGAACATTGAAGGCATTGCTGCATGATATTACGTCCGAATCCATAGATTTTATGCCGTATGAAAGAAAACAGGACGAAAGTATTTGTGGTGTGTACCATCCGGGAACAGAAGTTGTTTTCGGACAGTATTTTTATAAAATAGCTTAATCCGAAGGGGAAAGTTGCGGACGTAATGCGAATTTTCATTACATTTGCTTGATAAAGTAAACTGGCCGACAATGGAAAATCAAGGACTGGTGCTACGCACGGAGCATTTGTTTAAAAAATACGGAAAACGTACGGTGGTGAATGATGTGTCCATTCATGTGGAACAGGGCGAAATAGTTGGTCTGCTCGGTCCGAACGGAGCGGGAAAGACCACCACGTTTTACATGACTACCGGACTGGTGGTTCCCAACAGCGGAAAGATATTCTTGAACGACAAGGAAATCACGAAATATCCGGTATATCGGCGGGCGCAGAGCGGTATTGGCTATCTGGCGCAGGAGGCCTCGGTGTTCCGGAAAATGTCGGTGGAGGACAACCTGAAGGCCGTGCTCGAGATGACTAATTTTTCAAAGAAGTACCAGAAGGAGAAATTGGAAACGCTCATTGCCGAGTTCAACCTTGAACATGTGCGCAAAAACCTGGGCGACCGTCTGTCCGGGGGAGAACGCCGCCGTACGGAGATAGCCCGCTGTCTGGCCATAGAACCGAATTTTATCATGCTGGATGAGCCATTTGCCGGCGTTGACCCGATTGCCGTGCAGGACATTCAGGACATTGTGTGGAAACTGAAGGACAAAAACATAGGTATTCTGATAACCGACCACAACGTGGATGAAACATTGAGCATTACCGACCGGGCCTACATGCTTTTCGAGGGGCGTATCATGTTTCAGGGCACATCGGAAGAACTGGCTGCCAATCCGATAGTACGCGAGAAATATCTTGGGCGTGATTTTGAACTGAAGAAGAAAACTAGGGTGATATAAAAAAGGAGCATGTCGTATGGAGAACGTTCGGCTGACCATATTGGGTTGCGGCTCGGCATTGCCTACCCGGCGTAATTTTCCCAGTGCACAGTTACTGGAAATGCGAGGCAAGCAGTTTCTCTTAGACTGTGGTGAGGGAACACAAATACGTCTGCGGCAAATGAAAATATCGGACACGCGTCTGGGGCACATATTCATATCCCATTTGCACGGTGACCATTGTTTTGGACTCATAGGGCTTATCTCCACTTTTGGCATGTTGAACCGTACTGCCGACCTTCATATACATGCACATCCCGACCTGGAGCGGTTGCTAAAACCATTTATTGAGTATTTTTGCTCTGATGTTCCCTTTAAAATTCTGTTTCATCCGATCAATCCGTCCAAGCATGCCTTGGTATATGAAGACCGCTCGCTTTCGGTCTGGTCCATACCGTTGAAGCATAGGGTACCTACTTGCGGCTATCTGTTTGAGGAAAAACCGAAAGAACGGCACATCATTCGTGAAATGATCGATTTCTATCGTGTGCCGGTGGCTTGGATGCGCAGGATAAAGCAAGGCGAAGATTATGTGACGGAAGAAGGTGAACGGGTGCCCAATCAGCGGCTGACCACGGCGGCAGATCCTCCCAAACGGTTTGCCTATTGCTCGGACACGGCGTACAATGAACAGATGGTTCCGCTCATCGCAGGGGTTGATTGTCTGTATCATGAGGCGACTTTTGCCGAAAGCGAGCTGGTCCGGGCCGGCAAAACCCTGCATTGCACAGCACGGCAGACGGCCGAGATTGCTCGTTTGGCCGGTGTGAAAAAACTGATTTTGGGACATTATTCCGCGCGCTATCCGGACCATCAGATGATTTATGAAGAGGCCAAGGCCGTGTTCCCTCATGTGGTGTTGGGCGAAGACATGAAAACCTATGAATTTTAGGATGGTAAGTGAACGAAAAGGAATGATTTGTATTGAATTATCAGCATACGGCAAATGTTATATATGAAAAAGATATATTTGTTTCTCTGCCTTTGTGTCGGCTTTATGTGGGTGCAGGCACAGGAAAAGACGGTTATACCCGTTGAGTTGGAGTGGAACGGAACGGAGCGTTGGAGTATCAGCGACTCGCTTTACACGGATGTGATTGCTTTGGAACAGGCTTCGTACCAAGGTGAAAACCATTTGCCTTACTATCATTATGAACTGTCGGCAGACAAAACGGATGAATATAGGGCGGAATTGAAAAACGGGGTGTTTGTCCCGGTTTCATCGGATGAATTGCCGTTGTTGGACGATGTGGAGCTTTCGGCTCAACCGCTTGTCTCTGCTCGGATGTCGTGTTCGCGCAAGCAGTTATATTACGGCGTATCGGTATGTCCGTTTGTGGAAAGGGATGGACAAATATTGAAGTTGAAGTCGTTTGATTTGGAACTGACCCGTCATAAACGTTCGGGAACTGCGGTGGAATCGGCACTGCATTCGTTTGCTGCCAAGTCGGTGTTGTCGGAGGGGCGTTTTGTAAAAGTAAGAGTGACTGAAAGCGGAGTATATAAACTGACTTATGCCGATTTGCGCTCCAAAGGCATTGACCCGGCCAACGTGCGTTTGTTCGGTTATGGAGGCGCGGTGTTGGATGAGGACTTCAGCAAACAGAAGCCGGATGATTTGCCCGAGGTGGCTGTGTACGATACGGGCGATGCCATTCTTTTTTATGCACAGGGTGTCAATAAGTGGACTTATAATGCTGCTGCAGGAAAATTTACGCACGAAATCAATCCTTATTCCACGTATGGTTATTATTTTGTCACTTCGGATGCCGTAGGGACAAGAAAACGTATTGCCCAGGGAGCTAAAGTGACGGCTGAGGCTGTAAGCGACGTGAGTGTGTTTACGGATTATGCCGTGTATGAACGGGAATCGGCTTCGGTTAACCGTTCAGGACGGAAATTGTACGAGCAGGTGAACACTGGAAGTTCCGTTACCGCTTCATTTTCGTTTCCCAATGTGGTGAAATCGGAAAACGTGGAGGTGAGAACCGAAGTGGCTCGTGACAAGAACTATTTTTCCTTGCGTCTGAATGGAGGAGGGGCCAAGGGCATATCATCGTCCGATAATACGTTCACGACTTCTTCGGACCAGTTGTCGTTTATGTTGTCTTATACAGGTTCGAGCATAGGTTATTTGGATTATATCGAAGTTAATGTGCGGCGTGCGCTGGCCATGACCGGTGCGTATATGACATTTCATAATCGTGAAAATCTGGGTGGGCATAACCGTTATCGCCTCACAGCCGGTTCATCGGTACGGGTGTGGAATATAAATGATTTGGCCAATGTACAGGAAGTGCCGTTGGAAGTATCGGGAGGAACCTTGACATTTGTCGATGATGCGATGACTGCAAAGTCATATGCGGCAGTGGACTTGAATGCGGTGTCGTCCATTCCATCGGCCACATTGTTGGATGAAGTTCCCAGACAGAACGTGCATGGCATGGCTTCGGTGGATATGCTTATCATTACAAATCAGGCATTCAAGGCGGCAGCGGAGTCTTTGGCTCGTGCCCATGCCGAACTTGATGGACTGAACGTGGGAGTAGTGACAGCCGATGAGGTATATAATGAATTTTCATCAGGTACGCCGGATGCTACAGCCTATCGCTGGGCGGCCAAAATGTTGTATGAACGGCAGGATGTGTCTTTGCGCTATCTTTTGTTGTTTGGAAAAGGTTCGTTTGACAATCGGGGAATGCTAAGTGGAACAGGCAACAGATTGCTGCTCACCTATCAGTCAGCCAATTCGGTAGCAGAAGACAAGGAGTCTTACACAACCGATGACTACTTCGGCTTTCTGGATGACAATGAAGGGGTAAGTCTGGGTAACAGAGACAAGTTGGATATCAGCATAGGACGTTTCCCCGTAGTGACGGAAGAACAGGCTTGGGCTGTGGTGGAGAAGACCATAAGCTACATGCGTAATGACACTCCCGGTGCCTGGAAAAATCAGCTTTGCTTTCTGGGTGATGATGGAGATGGTAACACACACATGGAACAGGCCAACGGGGTGGCCGATGCCGTAGCTGGCATACGGAGGGGATACAATGTGAACAAAATTCTGCTCGATGCCTATCAGCAGGAGGTGAATGCCAGCGGACAAACATATCCCCTGGCCAAGAACCGTTTTGAAAATCTTATTCGTATGGGGTTGCTTTATATCAACTACATGGGACATGCCAATGTGAACGGGTGGACCAATGAAAACATATTGCAGACACATGAAATCAAGAATATGACGAACCAGTGTTTGCCTTTGGTCAGCGCAGGTACGTGTGAATTCTCACGCTATGACAAGGAGTATGTGTCGGGTGGGGAAGAATTGGTTCTCACGGCTCAAGGAGGGGCAATAGGCTGTTTTTCGGCTACACGTTCTGTTTATCCAGGACCCAACTATTCGTTGATGCGGGCTTTTGCCGAAACTCTTTTTTCCAACTCCGACAATGAAAATATGGCTGTTGGCGATGCTATCATGCTGGCAAAAAACACGCTTACATCCGACCCTGCAAACAAATTGGCCTACGTCTATTTTGGCGATCCATCGGTTCGTTTGAACTATCCGAATCGGTATGATGTGGTTTTGCAGGAGATAAACGGGAAGCCGGTAGCCGGAAACGATACGCTGCGCGCTTTGTCTGAAGTGAAAGTAAAGGCTTGTGTGCTTGACAGACAAGGTAACAAGGCAAGCCACTTTAAAGGTACGGCACAGATTATCGTGTATGACAAGCAAGTTTCGGTGACTACGTTGAATAATGATGGAGATCTGGCGGGTCCGTTTTCCTATACCGATTATTCCAATATCTTGTTCAAGGGAACAGCTGCGGTACAGAATGGAGAATTTTCTGTAACATTCAGATTGCCGAAAGACATAAAATACAATTATGGCTCTGGACGAATGGTGTTTACCGTGTGGAATGAGACCGGCAATGAAGGCGGACAAGGATATAATGAAAATTTCATCATAGGTGGAAGTAGCTCCACAGCCGAAAATGTGACCAGCGGGCCTCAGGTAGAACTGTATTTGAATCATAAAGGGTTTGTTTCGGGAGGAAAAGTGGATGAAACTCCGGTGTTCATGGCTCATTTGTACGATGAAAACGGCATTAATATATCCAGTCCGACTCCGGGACATGACATTATGCTGATGCTGAATGACAACCAGTCGTTTGTGCTGAACGATTATTATGAGTCGGAGTTGGATACCTACAAGGAAGGTACGGTTACGTATCAGTTGCCGAAACTGGAAGAAGGGCACTATACTTTGATGTTCCGTGCCTGGAACCTGTATAATGTGTCGACTATGGAATACCTGGACTTTGAGGTTGTGAAGGACCTGAAGCCGGAAATTTTCTCCGTAACTTGTTTCCCGAATCCGGCTACGACTCAGACAACTATCCAGGTGAAACATGACCGGGAAGATGAAATGATAGACATGACCGTCGATGTGTACGATTTGTCGGGCAAACGGGTTTGGAGTGAAAGCCGTCAGTCTGCCAACTACATAACCTGGGACCTCTCGACGGCTAACGGAAAACTGCTACCCGGTGTGTATATCTATCGGGTCAGTGTGAAGAGTGATGACAAGATTGTTTCCTACAGAGCCAACAAATTGTTGATAAAATAAAACGTTGTTCGTTTCACAGAATGGTGTGTGTACGAATGCACACACCATGGTCTGTTCCCCCGGTAAGATGTATCAGAAAGGGCAAGATGATAGTCATTGCCTGTTATGATATGCCATTGTCTTTCTCCACTTTCATCTCACATTGCCTGCAGTCGAATTTGAGCCGGTATCGTTGCCCGTTGTGTCGTAGAAAAAGTGGTTCTTGGCCGGGTACGCTTCCGCCTTGTTTGGTACACCAACCGTAGGCATATTTGATGCAGTGCTTGCAAAACATGAGTGTGGCATGGTCGGGTTCATGCAGTTCGAAACCGGGTGCTGTGCTCTGTACACCGTGATTCCGGTAGAACGTTTCGGCCTTTCGGTTGGTGACATTGCCTGTGTAATCCAACGTTTGTTGGGGAAATGCAACCGTTCCGTTTCCTGCGTGTCTTTCCGGACGTCGGTAAGACCGTTCTCTATTTTTTTCCAACGCATCAATTGCCTGCCTGCGCCATTCGTTTAGCGTAGAATTCGGGAAAAAACAAGGGCTTGACAGTTGTATGTTTATATGCCGGGCTACGTATATGGTATTGCCCAGTTTAGCCAGTTGGTTGTGTATGTTTTCGATGGCCCGTTCCGGCTGTTTGGCCAGTTGTTTTTCGTAAACCGTTCGGATGCTCGCTGTAATGCCATCCTCATCGGTCAACTGCAGTATGAATCCGTCGGGTGTCTCTGAAAAATCGATGTCAATCCGAATGTTCCGTTCTGCGGTTTTCTGTTGCAGTTGTTTTTCAAACTCGCTGTCTTGATTGCGGAACAGAGCCGCGCCGGGCCACAGTTTGGGCATTTCCAAGGGAAAAATCTCTTTTCCGTCCACTTTGTTCACACGGAAACCCTCGAGAGAGCCTTGCCGGTTGATGAAACATAATCCATCTCCATTGTTCAGCTCTATGTTGCCCGACAGGGTGAATGAACGTGTGCCGCATGTGGCCGTATGTCCTACCGGTTCACCCAACGACTTGGGCGTGTCCGGTTGGATGATGTCGGGTTTTCGTCCGGTAAGAAAGTAATCGGTGAATCCTCGGTTGAAACTTTTGGCCGGTTCCGGAGAAAAGAAGAACGTGGTTTTTCCGGATGATGCTTGCCGGTAGCGGGTTCCATCAAGAATGTCATCGAGCTTCTTTCGGTAGAATGCCGTTATGTTCTGTACATATTCCCGGTCTTTGAGTCGTCCTTCTATTTTCAGCGAGGATACTCCGGCATCAATCAGTTCCTTCAGGTGTTCCGATTGGTTCAGGTCTTTGAGGGAGAGCAGGTGCTTGTTTTTTAACAGCACTTTGCCCTCAGCGTCCAGCAGGTCATAGGGCAACCGGCAGAATTGGGCACACTCGCCCCGGTTGGCACTGCGTCCGCACATGGCTTGGCTCATGTAGCACTGTCCGCTGTAACTCACACACAAGGCTCCGTGTATGAAGGCCTCGAGTTCGACTTGTGTTTGCGAGGCTATCTCCCGTATTTGCTGCAAGGAGAGTTCCCTGGCAAGTACGACCCGCGAAAAGCCGGCTTGCTCCAAGAACCGCACTTTGTCGGCCGTGCGGTTATCGGTCTGTGTGCTGGCATGGAGTGCGATAGGTGGCAGGTCCAGTTGGGTGATACCCATATCCTGCACAATGAGGGCATCGGCGCCGGCATTGTAAATTTGCCGTATCAGCCGTTCGGCTTCCAGCAATTGAGCATCAGTCAGTACGGTGTTGAGCGCCACCAGCACTTTGGCACGGAAACGGTGTGCGTAGTGTGACAGTTGTTCGATGTCGCTGACCGACACTCCGGCCGCAGCCCTTGCGCTGAATTGTGGGGCACCTATGTATACGGCATCGGCTCCGTGGTTGATGGCAGCCAAGCCGCATTCTATGTTTTTTGCCGGGGCAAGCAGTTCAATTTTTCGCATAGTCTTCTGTTATCCGGTTGCAAAGATAATGCAATATAATCAGAAAGGAAACCCGTTCTGCTCCACAGGCGTATAGGTTCATAGATTCGAACCAATCGCTTTGTCCGTTTGTGAGCATGTGTTTTACGACCCACAATAGTGAGTTGTATAACCCATAATAGTGGGTCATACAACTCATAATAGTGGGTTATATAACCCATAATAGTGGGTCATAGAATTTGTGCGGAGAGAATGGAAAACAGGAACGGATAATTCAAGGAAACTGTCCGCATGTGGATAAAATTTGTATCTTTGTGTGTCGGTTAAACAGGGAAACGCAGGGAAAAAAGCTATGGCCTGCATTCTTCTGTTCTTCAAAAAAGGAAAACTCATTTAATATCAAAATATATGAATAACTTTATTTTTCAAAATCCGACCAAACTGGTCTTTGGAAAAGGACAGATAGCACGTTTGAGTGCACTTGTTCCAAAAGAAAGAAAGATTATGGTGACGTTCGGCGGAGGCAGTGTGAAACGCAACGGAGTCTACGAACAGGTGAAAGAGGCTCTGAAGGAACATAACTATATCGAATTTTGGGGTATAGAGCCCAATCCGGCCGTTGAAACCTTGCGCAAAGCTATCGCCCAATGCAAGGAAGAAAATGTAGATTTCCTTTTGGCCGTCGGTGGAGGTTCCGTATTGGATGGAACAAAACTGATAGCTGCAGGAGTGTGCACCGATACGGATGCCTGGGACATTGTGTTGAAGGGGAGAGCCGACAAGAGCATTCCGTTTGCTTCGGTGATGACATTGCCTGCTACTGGTTCGGAAATGAATAGCGGTGCGGTTATCTCCCGTCGGGAGACGCAGGAAAAGTTTGCCTTCTATACCCGTTATCCCGAGTTTTCAATTCTTGATCCGGAAGTGACTTATTCGTTGCCAGCCAATCAGATTGCGGCGGGTTTGACCGATATTTATGTGCACGTGCTGGAGCAGTACATGACCACGGCAGGACAGTCGCGTGTAATGGACCGTTGGGCTGAAGGTTTGCTGCTCACAGTACTTGAAATAGCTCCGAAAATAAAGGAAAACCAGCATGACTATGCCACGATGGCCGATTTTATGTTGACCGCCACAATGGCGTTGAACGATTTTATCAGCATGGGAGTGACGCAGGATTGGTGTACTCACATGATAGGTCATGAACTTACAGCGCTTCATGGCATTACACACGGTGCTTCGTTGGCCATTGTAATGCCAGCTACAATGCGTGTATTGCGTGAGCAAAAGCGTTCGAAGCTGTTGCAATATGCCGACCGCATATTCCATGTAGAAGCTTCTACGGAAGATGAACGCATTGAAATGGCAATCGAGAAGACAGAAGAATTTTTCCGTTCGTTGGGCCTTGCCACCCGTTTATCGGAAGTGGGGATAGGCGATGATACGATTGAAACCGTAGCCAAACGTTTCAATGAATCGGGTGTAGCTTATGGTGAGGCCGGTAATGTAACCGGTGATGTGGCCCGAAAGATATTGCAGGCTGCAAAATAGTCATATATGTCATAAACAAAAACAGGCGCCGTTGTAAAACAATGGCGCCTGTTTTGTTATATGATGAATCAGAGTTTACTTTTTGAGAAGAAAATCAAAGTTGTCTTCTGCGTTCATTTCTTTGGGTTTCATGCCATGCTTGAAAATGCGTGCCGGACGTTTTCCTGTCAGTCGCAGTTCATCGTTCTCATAGTGCAGCATGGTGCCTTCGCGCAAGCCGACCACGTAAGTTTCTTTGTTTTCGGTAATGAATTCTTCAATACGTTGTTCGCGGGTTTCGCCTCCGTGATTGGCCGGATTGTCATCCAGATAGTGAGGGTTTATTTGGAAAGGAACGAGGTTGAACGTTTCAAATGTTCCCGGGTTGACAATGGGCATGTCGTTGGTTGTGCGCAAGGTAGGGCAGGCAACATTGGAACCGGCGCTCCACCCTATATAGGGAGTGCCAGCCAACACTTTTTCGCGGATGATGGGAATCAAACCGTTGTCGTGTAACATGCGGACCAGCTTCCATGTGTTTCCTCCTCCTACGATGATGGCCTTGGCTTTTTCAACGGCCAGCTTGGGGTCGTCAAAATGATGGATGCTCTTCACGCGGTGTCCTATTTCGGCAAAGCGGTTGTTTACTTTGGCTTCATATTCATCGTATGAGAAAGTGACGGCCGCATAGGGAATGAAAAGCGCTTCAATAGTTTCACGTCCGAGGAATTTTTGTATTTCATATTTCGGATATTCCAAATATGCTTCTCCCGGATTGGTCGAGTTGCTTATTAACAATAGCTTCATGTCTGGTTTGTTTTTATGCGGCAAAGGTAGAAAAAATAAGAGAGATGAATCGGGTTTGCCATCATCTTTTTTATAGGTATGGGTTCTTTAAACCCCAATGAGTCATTAGAACGTTCTGCCATTGTTTCACTTATCGTGTCTGCACTTTTTGCCGGTTTTCGTTTTCTTCAGGTGCCTTGTTGTTCCGTCTTTCGGCGTATAGCCCGCTATGCGCCTGCAACACGGAACAACAAATCTCTCGTTAGAAAAGCAAAAACCAATGCAAAATCCAAATGACCGATTGGGGTTAAAAGATGCGCGCCAATCGGCCGTTGGGTGGTTAAGATATATTAAATAAGTTCTTGTACTGGGGAATAATGGATGTTCGGGGGTTGCTTTTCGAATGAAAAGCCTTAGCTTTGCAGGCGTTTAGAATGTAATTACAGATGAAAAAGTTTGGCCGTTGGGCATTGAAGGCAGCCGGATGGAAATATGTGACAACAGTTCCCGAGCCTGCGAAAAGTGTGATTTGTGTAGCCCCTCATACAAGTAACTGGGACTTCATATTGGGAAAACTGTATTATTGGGCAGAGGGTCGCGATGCTTCTTTTCTGATGAAGAAGTCGTGGTTTTTCTTTCCGGTAGGCAATGTGTTGCGTCGTATGGGAGGGGTTCCGGTTGACCGGTCGCGTAAAATGTCGGTAACACGGCAGGTGGTGAACGTATTTAACAGCCGGGAACGGTTTCATATTGCCATTACCCCTGAAGGTACCCGCAAGCGTGTGAATAAATGGAAAATGGGATTCTATCACATTGCGGTTCAGGCCAATGTTCCTATCCAGCTTGCTTACATTGATTATGGCAAAAAGGAATTGGGCATTACCGGAATATTTTATCCGACAGGAGATGAAGCGGCCGATTTGAAAAAAATACAATCCTTCTATCGGGGGGTTACGGCACGGTTCCCGGAACAATTTTATCTGGAGCCGTGATGCCCTCTTCTGATTTAACCGTCTCAAACGTTTGTCTTTTCTCTCTTTGAAACGTACTGCAGTTTGATTTTATGAAAATAACGTTGTTTCAAGACCATATAGTGTGGGCTGATAAGGATGCCAATCTGCAACATGTCGGTGACCGGCTGGAAAGACTGGCAGGAAAGACAGATCTGGTGGTTTTGCCGGAAATGTTTACTACCGGGTTTTGTCCGGAACATTTGGAACTGGCAGAAGATATGCAGGGAAAAACGGTACGGTTTTTGAAACATTGGGCTTCTGCCTGTACAATGGCCATAAGCGGTAGCTTTTTGGCTTGTGAGGCAGGAAAGTTCTATAACAGGGCGTTTTTTGTGTTTCCTGATGGAACCGTTGCCACGGCCGACAAACGTCATCTTTTTTCTCCCGGTGGTGAAGACCGCACGTTCCAAAGAGGGAATGACCGCTTGATAGTGCACTATAAAGGATTTAACGTGTGTGTGTTGGTGTGCTATGACTTGCGTTTTCCGGTGTGGTCGCGCAATGTGGGCAACCAATATGATTTGCTGCTGTACGTGGCCAACTGGCCGGTGAGCCGAATGAAAGCCTGGAATGTTTTGCTCGAGGCGCGTGCCATAGAAAATCAGGCTTATGTTTGTGGTGTGAATCGGATAGGAGAGGGGAATGGCATTTGTTATAGTGGGGAATCCAAGTTAATTAATGCTAAAGGTGAAGTGTTGCTGGCAGCTGCTCCCAACCAAATGTGTGTGGAAACTGTTGATATATCCATAGAGAATCTGGAAAAACTGCGTAAGGGTTTTCCTGTATGGAAAGACGCAGATATGTTTAATTTAATTTAGGTATAAAATGATGAAAAAAGGAATGAAAGGAATTGTGTTTACCGTTTTGGTAACTTTGTTTTTCGGAATGCAGAGCTGTGGAAGCAAAAGTATTGATACGGCAGTGCTTGAAAACAATCATTGGGTGCTGACGAGTATGAACGGCGTTGACGCAAAAACTTTGTTTGAAGGTCCGATCCCGACCATAGATTTTAATTTTACCGACTCGATTGTGTACGGTTCATCGGGATGCAATCGCTATACGGGTGGATTCAGTTTGGAAAAGGGAATGCTTCGGGCTCCTCACATGGCATCGACGCGGATGGCTTGTCCGTTTGAAAATGCAGAAACGGAATTCCTGATGGCTTTTGCAGCTGAAGAAGGCGTAAAAGTTTGTTTGGAAAAAGAGGATGTCCTGAAGTTGGAAAACGGAGAGACCTCATTGGTTTTTGCTAAAGGAGAAAAGACGGAGGAAGAATAAAAAAAGGACATATACAAGCATTGGTAATTCTATGAAGAAGTTATTGAGCTGTTCTTTGCTGTTGGCTGGTTGTGTGCTGTCGTTTGTGGCATGTAATGACCGGAATCCGGAGCCTCCATTCGTAGACACGACGGATCATGGCAAGGTGTATCTTACCCCCGAGCATGTTACGTTGGCTTATGGAGAGACAGATACGATAGTGCCTTCTTTCTCTTCGACAGGCGATGCATTGAACAAAGCCTATAAATGGTCGCTGAGTGACAAGGGGGTCGTGGAAATGAATGTGACCACAGCCAATGAAGCGGTAGTCAAGGCCAGACGTGCCGGAGTGTCTGTCGTTCGGATTTACTCTACGGATGGGAAGATTTATGCCGAAAGTACGGTCAGTGTAGAGACGCAAACCAATTTGTTGAATCATGTGCTGCTGTTGTTCCGTCCGGGAAGTACAATGGCTTATGTAAAGCAAATGGTTCCGGAAGGTACGCTTAACGAGAAAGAGAGTACGGAAGAAAAGCTGGTGTATGACTTGCCTGACAATGCGAAAATAGAGCAGGAAATTCATTATTTCGAGCAAGGAGGGTTGGTGTCCACCTTGGTGATTCTAAGGGATGATGAAGAAGCGTTGCAAGAAGCGGAAATGTATATAAAAGAACGTTTTGAGGACCTGAATCTCGCTACGGCCGACAATGTCAGATATTATGACATGGGTGTGTACCAAGACAGATATAAGGATCAGGTGGTCGGCATTTTTCTTTCAAGCAGTGACACGCCTCTCATACCCGAAGGCATCAAAGGAAAGACCGGAGTGAAATTTACCACCCGTTCAAGGATAGAGAAGAAATAAGTCTTTGCTTTTTCGTGTAAATAAAGCAAAAACCATCATCATGTGAATGGAACGAGAATTGCCCCTGTTGCAAAATTTGCAGCAGGGGCAATTTTTTTGATTGGAAAGAGAATCCGTCTTCTGTTCTTTCTATTTTGTCTGCCGGAACATCCATTCCAGGAAATCGGGTTCGGCAAATGCGTTGTTCCAGCTGTCGTGTTCTACTCCCGTATATTCTTTATATTCTACTTTTTCCGATCCTAAGGCTTTCAGTTCAATGAAAGCATTTCTTGAAAACTCGACGGATACTACCGGGTCAACAGACCCGTGATAGATACGGATAGGCATGTGCCGTACTTTTTTCAGTCTTTCCAGATGGACACCTCCACAAATGGGAATGGCACAGGCGAACTGTTTCGGATGACGGCAAATGTAATCGAAGGTTCCCATGCCTCCCATGGAAAGACCTAAAATGTACATGCGGTTGCGGTCGACAGACTCCTGTTTCATATAGTGACGTACCAGTTGTTCAACCATGCGCATGGAAGGGGTCGGTTTCGGGTTTTCCGGGAAAATCCGGTCATTTCCGTCTTGTTCCATAGGTGCCCAATAACCATCAGCCGGACATTGCGGGAAAATGACAATGGCCGGGTAGCTGTTCCGGTTTTCCGGTGAAGTGAAAAGAAACGATCCATGTTTCAGTTGGCTTTCATTGTCAGAGCCGCGTTCACCGGCACCGTGCAGAAACAGGATAAACGGATATTTTTTGTCGGGGTCATAATGTTCCGGATAGAGAATCCGGTAATGTAATGTGTCTCCTTTGTACACAAAGTCTTTTTTCTCGAACAAATCGGATGGTTGGCCTGCAAAAGCACTCATGCATGCTCCTGCCAACAGGAGCATTTGGATAATAGATAGTTTTTTCATTGTAAATTGTTTTTTTCCCATTCTTTATATGGGTGTTCGCTTAAGTGTGAGTTATAATATTCTTTTCTGTTGGTCACCTCTTCGCCAAGCCATTCGGGCCGTTCGAAGGGTTCGTTTTCATCTGACAATTCGATTTCGGCTATAACCAGCCCATTGTTGTCGCCGTGAAATTCATCAATTTCAAAGGTGTGGATTCCGCTTTTGACCTCATAACGTGTTTTTTCAATGACGGATGGTTCGCACAATCTTAGCAGTTCCAGTGCCTCGGCTTTTGGAATCTCTTTTTCCCATTCATACCGGCTTGTGCCTGAATCGTTGCTTTTCCCCTTTATGGTGATAAAACCTTTCTCGCCTTTGATGCGGATGCGGATGGTACGTTCGGGCACCTTGCACAGATATCCTTGTGCAATGGGACAACTTCGGAATGCTTCCGATTTGTAGCGGTCGGAATGGACTTTGAATTTACGTTCTATTTCTTGCATGTGTTCATTTATATGTGTTGGATTCAGTTCTGCTTTATCTGTTGCAGATGATTTTGTAGTCGCAGTATTGGCAGGGTTTGTCACTTATGTTCTGCCTGAACGGTACTTGAGGGTCAAAAATCTCATCCAGACAGGTGGTAAGATGTTCCCTGAATTCGCTTTCGTATGGGGAAAAATCGTTGATATATTCATCTATGTCTTTGTTTTTGTAATGCAGACGGTCTTCAAAATTGTCTTTAAATGTGTCTCGCATGTAGTATATGCAGGGCATGATAGCTTTTCCCGCTGCTTTTTCCTTGTATAGTATTCCATACAGAAAGGTTTGCAACAGATATTTTGATGCTTTCTTCGGATCCCGGTCGGGCTGGAAGGCTTCTTCAAAATTTTTGAAGTCGAGTGTGCCTCTACCTGTCTTGTAGTCCAGAATGCGTATTTTCCGGTCTTTTTCATCGACACGGTCTATGTATCCCTTCAGGTTGACTTGCCGTGTGCCATCGGAAAGCGGAAAGCGGACATGGCATGATTCTTCGGAAGTGATGTGAATGAACGGAGCGTTCTTTTTGTCGATGAGCAGGGTCTGTATCACGTATTTTCTAAGCACATGGGCCACCAGCAGGTTGTTCCCTTCGAGCGGTACCAGCGTATCGTTTTTACGCTTGAAGTAATTGATGGCAAATGCCTTTGCTATGTACCGGTCTATTCCGGCTTTGTCGTCGATGATTCGGTCGAAGTCGGCAGCCTGCATCAATTGTCCTTTGTACGGGGTATAGATGTATTCCATGACAGCATGGAACAGGGTGCCGAACATGTTGTCCTCTATGGTTTCGGCCACTTCATCGGCCTGCCGCATATCCTCAATGTGGGTGAGGTAAAACTTCATGGGGCAGTCAATGTAGCAGTTGATGGAACTGGCCGACAGTGCCCTGCAACCTTGTCCCGGGTGAAGGAAGGCCGACAGCTTGTGCATGATGTGGTCTGTCTTGTTTATTTGAAGCGGTGACGGGGTTCTGAAAGACACATCGAAGGTGAGGGCTCTGTGTTGGATGGGTACTCCATAATGGTAATGCAGCTGATGGGCAAAGCGGCTTACTTCACCGGTTTGCAGGCCTTCGGTGCGCGAATCGTAGAGCAGGTATATGTTTCGGGCATGATGTATGAGCCGGTAAAAGTTGTAGGCAGCCAGTGCATCCTGATGTTCGGCGGTGGGCAATTCGAAACCTTTGCGCAAATTGTAGGGGATGAAACTGTTTTGAGGGCTTCTGCGCGGGAAAACACCTTCGTTGAAAGACGTGATGATGATGTTTTCAAAATCAAGTCCGCGGGTTTCCAGTGCTCCCATGATTTGCAGACCCGCCAGCGGTTCGCCGACAAAAGGAATGGAAATGCCGGCCGTGAGTTCCCTAATGAGCCGCATGAGCGTGTCGGTGGACATTTCCAGACCGGCCGGACGGCTTTGCATGATGTCTTGCATGCGGTTCAGCACGATGTAGTACTGATACAGAAAGTCCAGTTCCAGTTGGAAAGACTCTGTCTGTTCGGTAGCGTTGCGCCAGTTCTCCTGCAACTGCCGCAATACGGACATAAGGTAAGGCAGAAACTTGTCTGTGCTTGTCTGCGGAGTAAATAGGGTGGAAAGCAGCGCGTGCCCGGCAAATGCGCCTTCGTCGACATAGATTCGGTTGTTGGCCGTAATGTCGTTGGTGAAGGTCTGGACAAGGTCTCCGCAGGCCAAATGTATGTATTGATGGTTCAGTATGTTCAATACGGTTTGAAAGTAAAAGCTGGTGCCTTGCGGTGTGGTCTTTTTCCGGCGTTGCAGTTCGAAAATAAGTTCGACCAGCCCGGTAGCGGGTGTGGCTTTCAAAGGGAATCCCATGGTTACATTTACCTTCTCCACCTGAACGGGCAGCGAGTGAAGCAGGGGGATAAGCATGCTTTCGTCCGGCAGAACAACGGCCGTGTTGATGCCATCGGTTGTCTGACCTTCGGGAAAAATGCCGTTGAGCAGCGTGTGCACATGTTTGGCCTGTCCCGCTTGCGACGGAACGGCCCAAAGTTCGAAATGTTTGCTCCGCAAGTCTTCAACGACCGGTTCTACGGTCAGTTTCGACGGAAAGGCCGTTATGTTTTCTGCATAGAACCGCGAAGCCGGGTTGTCCGGGTCGCGCAGTTCGGCCGCCTCATAGTCCCAGTAAAAATCGGCCTGGTTTGATTTCTTCAGTTCCTTGAACAGCGTCTTTTCAGCCAGTGTAAGCGCGTTAAAGCCTACAAAGACAAACTGTTTTCCGGCAAAAGCCTCTATGGTTTGTCCGCTTCCAAGACATTCCGCTACGTGGCGGCACACCATCCCTTCGGTGAAAAGTCCTTCTTCACGCAGGCTCTGCCGGAAACGTTCGTACAGGGGCAACAGAATTTTCCAGGTAGCGATGAAGTTCAGGCTGGTCTGACTGTCGGGCAGCGGGTCGAAATTCTTCCAGAACTCCCGTATGGCCTTCAACTGGTTTTCCGTGAACGAATTGAACAGAAGATCGATTTCCTTGAGTTCGGTAATGTTTGTGAACACCTGTTTGGGGTCGGCCAGATACTTGTCAATGTCGTCGAAGTCGGTCAGCAGCATTTCGCCCCAATACACGAAGTTGTCGAAACTTTCGTTGCTGCCGCTTGTTTGCCGGTAAATGTCGTACAACCGGAAAAGTGCCCCCAGATGGTCGACCTCCTGGCCGTTGACCGCCGAAAAGAAACACTCGTTTATCGTTATGATTTCGGGTGAGAACATGGGCCGTTCAATGATTTCAGCCAGATAGCGTTGAAAGAACAGACCGGCCCTTCGGTTGGGAAACACGAAGCAAAACTTGCTCATGTCGTTTCCGTATTCCCTATAGAATGTCTGCGCTATGCGTCGAAGAAAAGAATTCATGTCGTTTCGGGTCTTTGCAAGAGACAAAAGTACGAATTTTTTATGATTTTCATCCGTTGGCCGGTTAGGGGAAAAAGCGGAGCAATCGCCGTTTGTACAGAGAAGCAGCCTTTGCAACGGCGGCTGGTTTCCTGTTTTTTCCGGCTTGTGTTTTATGACTTTCCGGCATGGATTTTATAACTCATGCTGATAAATTCTACGACCCACTATAGTGAGTTGTACGACCCAAGGTAGTGAGTTGTATAACCCACCACCGTGAGTTATATAACCCACCATAGTGGGTCGTAGAATATTGGCTGTTGAAACAGGGAAAACGCATGATAAAACGTGTCATTTGACGAATAAGGCTGGCTATAAAGGGGCTGTCCGCCCCTGCGACCCCGACCATACTTTCTTCCTACAGCGGAAGAAAGTAGGCAAAGAACGCCGCCGCTGTGCCCGTTTCGCACGGAAAAACCCGTCCTTGCGAAGCCTGAATGCCTGAACTCGCTGTGCTCGAACAACAGGCCTTCGGTCGGCTTCTACAGGCCGATTTTCCGGCTCACCGGACAAGGCGGAGAAAAATGTACCGTATCTTGAGCCGCTTAGTCTAAATTTCTGACAGTAAAAAGTGAAATGTTTTTTCGCATAAACCGATTATAAATGATACTTTTGCAAGCTACAAATTGTATTTTTATGGCGGACAATTATCTGGAAAAACAATACGAGGACTATCTGGCCCGCAAGGCCGCATGGGAAAAAAAGAGAAAGTTCAAAACCCCGAAACCTTCCCGCGAGGAAGATTGATTTCTGTGTACATGGAAACCGCAGACGAAAAACGGGTGGACACTACGGTCGCTCAACCCCCATCTACGGGTGTGCTTCATGCTTTTCATTCGCCCGTAACGCACATCCCGTTGCCCGAACGTTTTACTTATCCGTTCTGTTATACGCCGCACCCGCTTTGTGTATTGGCTGCGGAGGAGGTGCAAGCCTACCTGTCGGCAAAAACCGAATGGCAGGCGGAACTGGAAAAAGGAAAGATGTTCGGTGTGCTGGTTGTGTGTGCCGGTGAGGGTAAGTTGGGCTATGTGGCCGCTTTTTCCGGCATGTTGGCCGGGAAAAGCGTACAGCCGTTTTTTGTGCCGCCCGTGTGCAACATGCAGCAGTTGGACGATAGTTTCAGGCTGGAGGAAGAAGCCATATCGGGCATGAATGCCCTGATTGAGAGTTTGGAGTCATCGGAGGAATACCGTGTGCTTCGGGAGGAACTGGCCCATGAAGAGGCCTGTATGAAGCAATGGCAGGCCGCAGCCAAACGGAAATTGAAAACGGCGAAGGCCGAACGGGACCGCAGCCGAAGCGAACGGACCCTGACGGTGGAAGAAGAGGAGGCACTGATACGCGAAAGCCAGTTTCAGAAGGCGGAATATAAGCGACAGGAACTGCAGTGGAAACGAAAACTGATTGACCTGCAGGAGAAGTCGGCCGGTTATGAATCGCGTCTGGAATCTTTGCGGACGGAACGGAAACAGCGCTCCGCCGCGTTGCAGCAGCGTTTGTTTTCCCGCTTTCGCATGTTGAACTATCGGGGTGAAGAGAAGGACTTGTGCGATATATTCAAACATACGCTTCACAAGGTTCCGCCCTCCGGAGCCGGAGACTGCGCGGCCCCCAAACTGTTGCAATATGCATACCTGCATGGTTGGAAACCTTTGGCCATGGCCGAGTTCTGGTGGGGTGCAAGTCCGGTGTCGGAAATGAGGCGGCACGGACATTACTACCCGGCCTGCAAGGGGAAGTGCGAACCGATATTGAAACACATGTTGCAGGGACTGGATGTGGAACCGAATCCATTGCTGCCTTCCGGCAATGACCGTGAACGGCCGTTGGACGTGGTCTATGAAGACGAATGGCTGGTGGTGGTGAACAAGCCTGCGGGATTGCTGTCGGTTCCGGGCAAAGGGAATGCCTTTTCTGTATATGAATGGGCCTGCAGGCGTTATCCGCAGACGGACAGTCCGCTGATAGTGCACCGGCTCGACATGGACACCTCCGGACTGCTGGTTGTGGCAAAGACGAAGGAGGCCCATTGCCGTTTGCAGGCACAGTTCAAGCACCGGCTTGTACGTAAACGTTATGTGGCCTGGGTTGTTGGGCAGGTAGGGCAGGACAGGGGGACAATAGATTTGCCGCTTTGTCCGGACTGGCTCGACCGTCCCCGGCAGATGGTTGATTGGGCACACGGCAAACCGGCAGTAACCGATTTTGAGGTGCTGCAGCGGAAGGAGGGTTGTACGCTTGTGGCGTTTTATCCCCATACGGGACGTACCCACCAGCTCCGCGTGCATGCGGCCCATCAGGCAGGATTGCATTGTCCCATACGGGGCGACGCCCTGTATGGAACGAAAGCTGACCGTCTCTATTTGCATGCCGAGTCACTGACATTTACCCATCCGGTTACCGGAGAAAAACTGGAATTGACCCAAAAAGCGGATTTTTACTGATAAGTAATTCGTGAAAATGAATTTGCTTAGGTTTCACAAGTTCAAGCAATTGGTTCATGGCCTGCAACAAAGGGGCGGACAGCCCCTTGCCAGCAAGCTATGAACAGGTTGAATTTTCACTTGCGAAACTTAAGGTGGGTTCTATAAATCACCCATAAAGCAATTTATAGAACCCACCTTAAGTGAATTTGTATGATTTTGTGAGGAACTTTCGAGATGATTTTGTGTTTTTACGAGTTACTTATCTGCCGGATACGGACATTTCGGCCGATGTTTTTCCTTGCTCCGTGTGATTTATTGGCGGATTTTGCTATTTTTGTAAGTGCAAAAGACATTGCAGTGATTTGTTGAACATTAGCCTTTGGTTGTTATGTCTGTTCATGTATTATATGGTATAATCATCTTCATATTGATAGCCGATTTCCTGCTGGAACGCTATCTTTCGTTTGTCAACGTACGCTATTCCCGAACTCCATTGCCAGCTGTGCTGCAGGGCATTTATGACCCTGAACGATATGCCCGTCAACAGGATTATTTCCGCACCAATGCCCGTTTCGGCATGCTGACCGGTTCTGTCAGTTTTCTTGTTACGCTGTTGATGTACAGTTTCGGAGGCTTTGGCTGGCTCGATGCCTGGGTGCGTTCATGGGTGGAAAACGAAATTGTGGTGTCGCTTGTGTTTTTCGGCATCATTTATCTGGCCAGTGACCTGTTGATGCTGCCCTTTGCATGGTACGATACCTTCCGCATAGAGGAACGCTTCGGCTTCAATCGGACGACTCCTGCGGTTTTCATAATGGACAAACTGAAAGGATGGCTGCTTACGGTTGTCATGGGCGGCGGATTGCTTTCGTTAGTCATTTGGATATATACCTGGACTCCGGATTTTTTCTGGTTACTGGCTTTTGGAGTTGTCATGGTGTTCAACCTGTTCATGTCCATGTTCTATTCGGAAATCATTGTGCCTTTGTTCAACAAGCAGACACCGCTGGAACCGGGCGAACTGCGCGATGCCATTGAAGCGTTTGCGGACAAGGCCGGATTCAAATTGAAAAACATTTATATCATTGACAGTTCCAAGCGCACGACAAAGGCAAACGCCTATTTCACCGGACTTGGTGCCAAGAAACGTATCGTGCTTTATGACACCTTGCTCGACAAAATGACCGTTGATGAGATTGTCGCTGTGCTGGCACATGAGATAGGGCACTATAAACACCGGCATAATCTCATCAATCTGCTGTTGAACGTGCCCTATATGCTATTGTTGTTTCTTTTCTTTGGTTTTGTGCTCCAAAGCGATGCCTTTGCACAGGCATTGGGAGGGACTCGGGCTTCGTTTCATCTGAACGCTTTGGCATTTTCCATTCTTTACTCGCCGGTAACACTGGTGCTGGATTTGGGCATGAATGTGCTTTCGCGGCGGTTTGAGTACCAGGCCGATGGTTATGCCGCATCGTTCGGATACGGCGACCGTCTGGTGTCGGCCTTGAAGAAGCTGTCGGCCACCTCGCTCAGCAATCTTATGCCACATCCGCTGTATGTGTTTTTTTATTATTCACACCCGACATTGTATCAAAGGATTATGGGAATAGAAAAGACAAAAGAACAGTAAATCATAATTATCAATTCATTTAAATTTAAATTGTATGGAGAACATTTTCTATTTGGTGCCCGTTGCGGCAGTAACAGCTTTACTGTTTGCCTGGATTTTCTTCAGGCAAATGATGAAGCAGAGTGAAGGTACGGACAGAATGAAAACAATAGCCCAACATGTCCGTGAGGGGGCTATGTCCTATTTGAAACAGCAGTATAAGGTGGTTATCATCGTGTTTGTGGTGCTGGCGGTGTTGTTTGCCGTTATGGCGTTTTTCGGTTTGCAGAACTCATGGGTTCCCTTCGCATTCCTCACCGGTGGGTTCTTTTCGGGTTTGGCCGGCTTTTTCGGCATGAAAACGGCAACTTATGCCTCGGCCCGTACGGCCCATGCGGCTTCCCAGTCATTGAACAAGGGCTTGCAGGTGGCTTTCCGTTCGGGAGCGGTCATGGGGCTGGTGGTTGTCGGGCTGGCTTTGGTCGACATTTCGGCCTGGTATCTCATTCTCAATGCGTTTGTCGAAGAAGCCGATGCGGCTCATAAAACCATGTTCATTACTACCACCATGCTTACTTTTGGAATGGGAGCTTCGACACAGGCCTTGTTTGCCCGTGTGGGAGGGGGCATTTATACCAAAGCGGCCGACGTGGGTGCTGACCTGGTGGGCAAGGTGGAAGCCGGCATTCCGGAAGATGACCCTCGCAACCCCGCTACCATTGCCGACAATGTGGGTGACAATGTAGGCGACGTGGCCGGCATGGGTGCCGACCTGTATGAATCATATTGCGGCTCCATTCTGGCAACGGCGGCATTGGGTGCTTCGGCGTTCATGATGAATCCGGCCATGCAGACCAAAGCGGTATTTGCTCCCATGATCATTGCCGCGGTGGGCATATTCCTGTCCATTTTCGGTATTTTCCTGGTGAAAACCAAAGAGAATGCCGACATGAAACAGTTGATGGCTGCCCTCAACCGGGGTGTCAATGTAAGTGCGCTTCTGATAGCCGTGCTGACATTTGTCATTCTGTATCTGCTGGGACTTGAAAACTGGGTCGGCATTTCTTTCTCGGTCATTTGCGGACTTGTAGCCGGCATCATCATCGGACAGGGTACGGAATATTATACCTCACACTCATACAAACCGACGCAGAAGGTGGCGAAAAGTGCGGAAACCGGACCGGCAACCGTTATTATTTCGGGTTTGGGATTGGGTATGATATCTACAGCCATACCGGTGGTAACCATTGTTTTTGCCATTATACTTTCTTACCTGTGTGCCATTCAGTTTGACGTGCAGCACATGCTCACGGCCGAAAACCTGAGTCTTGGTCTGTACGGCATAGGCATTGCTGCCGTGGGAATGCTTTCAACCTTGGGCATTACGCTGGCGACCGATGCCTACGGACCGATAGCCGACAATGCGGGTGGCAATGCCGAAATGAGCGGACTGGGCTCGGAAGTGCGCAAGCGTACCGATGCGTTGGATGCACTTGGCAATACAACGGCAGCCACGGGCAAGGGATTTGCTATAGGTTCGGCTGCACTCACCGCTTTGGCCTTGCTTGCTTCTTACATAGAGGAAATCAAAATTGGTCTGGTGCGTTTGGCCGAAGGTTCGGTAGATGGTCTGGTGCGTGTAGGAAATGAACTGTTGGGCAAAGCGGAAATTTCTGCAGCCTCGTTCGGCGATTTCATGGATTGGTATCAGGTCACACTGATGAATCCGAAAGTGTTGGCCGGCATGTTTGTTGGTGCCATGATGGCGTTCCTGTTCTGCGGATTGACCATGAATGCGGTAGGTCGTGCGGCACAAAAAATGGTGGAAGAAGTACGCCGCCAGTTCCGCGAAATAAAAGGTATACTTACCGGTGAAGGAACCCCCGATTATGCCCGCTGTGTGGAAATATCGACCAAAGGGGCGCAGCGCGAAATGCTGTTCCCTTCCTTGTTGGCCATAATCGTTCCTATCCTTACCGGAATCGTGCTGGGCGTTTCGGGTGTCATGGGATTGCTGACCGGAGGTTTGGCGGCCGGTTTCGTTTTGGCCATTTTCATGGCTAACTCGGGAGGTGCCTGGGACAATGCGAAAAAATATATTGAAGAAGGCAACTTCGGCGGCAAAGGCTGCGATGCACACAAGGCCACGGTCGTGGGCGACACGGTGGGCGACCCGTTCAAAGATACATCGGGCCCATCGTTGAACATTCTCATCAAGTTGATGAGCATGGTGTCTATCGTCATGGCGGGACTTACCGTAGCATGGAGTCTGTTGTAGAAGAGCGAAAAAAGATATTTCTTAAGAAAAAGACCGGCTGCAAGGATCTTCCTTGCAGCCGGTTTGTGTAACAGCCCCGACTGATTTGGGTTGAAATGAATCGTTTGCAGCCCCGCGGGCTTTGGGGCTTCCCGCTCCTAAAACAGACGCACCACGGTACGTCTCTACAGAAACTCCTCGCTACCTGCTCCCCGCTACTAACTTGTCACTTGTCACTCGTCACTACTCATAGAACACCACCTTGCCGCTTGCGCCTGCGCAACGCAGCACATATACGCCTGCGGGCTGGCTTACGGTGGCGGCGGTGCCGTTGTACACCTGGCGTCCCTGCATGTCGTAGAGGGTCAGGTGCAGCCCTTGCGGGTTGTGGAGCGTGCCGCCCTGCATGCGTATGTTCGCCGGCAGGGAAGGCATGTGCAGGCCGGTGGTGCCTATGGCTTGCAGCTTGATGAACTCTTTCCATACCTCGGCCGCCCCGTAGGCCGCCAGTGATGCGGCCGGCACGAGCACCGGTATGTCGCGGCTCACGCCGTCGAACGTATTCCCCGTTACGGCCGGCGGGGTAGTGGGCAGCACGGTCATTTTGGCAAGCGCGCTGCAATAGCCGAACGCGTATGCTCCGATGCCGGCCACGCTTTCGGGCAGGGTCACTTGCGTGAGCTTGTCCATGCCGTAGCAGCTGTAAGCGGGAATATGTTCCACCTTGTCGCCCCAGGTGAACTCGCTGACAGACGTGTTGTAAAAAGGAGGATAGAACTTGCCGGAGCTGTTGTTTGCAAAGTCCCTGCAATGTATGGCGTTCCAGTTCACCCGCGTGAGTGCCGTGCAGTGGGCAAAGGCCATGTCGCCCATGCCGGCCACGCCCTCGGGAATGGTCACTTGCGTGAGCTTGTCCATGCCGTAGCAGCTATAAGCAGGAATGTGTTCCACCTTGTCGCCCCAGGTGAACTCGCTGACTGGGCTGTTGTTAAAAGGCGGGTAGGTCATGGTGGAGCTGTCATAAACAAAGTCCCCGCAACGTATGGCGTTCCAGTTCACCCGCGTGAGGGCCGTGCAGTTGGCAAAGGCCCTGCTTCCCATGCTGGTCACGCCCTCGGGAATGGTCACTTGTGTGAGGGCGGTGCACTTGTAGAACGCTTCCTTGCCTATGCTGGTCACGCTTTCGGGTATGCTGATGGCAGGGATGGAGCAACGCAAGAACGCCCAGACGGGTATGGCCGTAAGTTGCGAGGGCAAATCAACCTGCAACAGGGTGGTGTTTACGGCAAAGACTTCATCGGGCAGCGTGGTGTTGGTGATGCCTGAAATGTCCAAGGCATACAGACGGGTCATGTCCTTGTTGATAAGGCTGAAATCCGTCCCGTTGAGCGTGCCGGTAATGGTCAGCCTGGTTATTTTCGACGGGCTGTGCCCGTTCAGTGCCGCTTCCAGCCCGCCCGGTGTCTCCACATGCACGGTCAGTTCCCATTCTTCTATGTAGGTATAGCCGTTGCCCCATGCGTTGGTATAGGCTTCCAGCGTGCCGGCCGGGATGAACACGGTGGTGATGCCGGAGCTTTTAAAGCAATTGCTTCCCAAGGCGGGCGGTGTTGCCGTTCCGCAATGCAGCGTAAGTAGGCTGGAGCAGCCGTAAAACGCCTCCGTGCCCAAGCGTGTCACGCCGTCGGGGATGGCATAAGTGGTTTCCGCCTTGCCGGCGGGATATTGCACGAGCGTGCTCTTGTCCTTGCTGAACAGCACGCCGTCTTCGGCGCAAAAGGCCGTGTTCCCGCTTGCCACCTCGAAACGGGCAAGCTCCTTGCAGTTGGCGAACGCACCGTCTCCCATGCCCGCCAGGCCGTTGCCTATGCTTACCTGCGCCAGGGCGGAGCAGCTTTTGAACGCATTGCTTCCAATGTGCGTCACATTGTCCGGAATGGTCACTTCCGCGAGGGAAGAGCAGATATAGAACGCATATTCGCCGATGGTGCCCACGCCGCTGCCTATGTTCACTTGTGCAAGGGCGGAGCAGTTCTGGAACGTTCCGTAGCCTATGGCAGCCACCCCGTCGGGGATGGTGATGTGCGTGAGGGCGGCACATTCGTTGAATGCCCAGTTGCCTATGCCGGTCACGCTGGCGGGAATGTTTGCCTGCGCAAGGGCGGAGCATTCGCGGAAAGCACTCTCCCCTATGCTTGTAACGCTGTTAGGAAGGGTCACCTGCGTGAGCGCGGGGCATTTGCGGAAGGCTTCCTTTCCGATGCCGGTTACCTTATATTCCACTTCGTTGTAGGTTACGGTAGCAGGAATGACCAGCACGCCCGGAAGGGAGCTGTAATTGCTGCCGGAGGATTTTGCTTCATAGCTCACCTCTACCGTTTTGGCGGTTTCATCGGTAATGTTGAAATACAGGCCTGCGCTCTGGAAGCGTTGCGCCCACACGCCCACCATCGTGAGCAGGACAAGAGTGATGGTAAAAATGGTTCTCCTCATATCGATTGTCGTTATTGTTTCATGCCTTGTTGGCTTGTCGGCTTCAAAAGTACGGTTTTTCTGCCGAATCATTTGCAGCAGACGGTAAAATTATTCTCACTCTCCCCCCCGGATGCATGGGAGGAAGAGTGAGAATAATATTGTCCGCAGGCTTTTCACCTTTGCAAACCGGTGGCGGTGCAGGCCTTGCCTCGCAGGGTGCCGGCTCGGCGGCCGGCATGACGGTGCTGTTGCACCGTCCGTCCTGTGTCAGAACAGTACCTTGCCGCTTGCGCCGTTGCAGCGCAGCACATATACGCCCGCGGGCTGGCTCACGGTGTTGTCATTGCCGCTATACACTTGGCGTCCCTGCATGTCGTAGAGGGTCAGGTGCAGCTGCTGCGGGTTGTGCAGCATGCCGCCCTGTATGCGTATGCTCTCCGGCATGGACGGCGTGTTCAGGGCAGTCTTTATGGCTTGCAGGTTGGTGAATCCTTTCCAAACACTCGCCTGGTAGGCTGCCAGCGATGCGGCAGGTACATATACAGGTGTCTCTTTGCTGATGTTATAGAATGCACCTCCTTCCACTGTCGGCGGTGTGGTGGCAAAAACCGTCATTTTTGTAAGTCCGGAACAGTTGTAGAGGGCATACGTTTCAATATTTGTCAGGCTGGCCGGCAGGGTTAAACTTGTCAGTCCGGTGCAGTCATAGAAGGCTTTCACTCCAATAGAGGTCACGCTGTAGGTGGTGCCTTTATGTTCAACGGTGGATGGAATTTCCAGTGCGCCTTCGGGCGTGTTTACATAGCCGGTGACAGTCACCGTTTCTGCAGTCTGGTCGGTCACTTCATAGCGCAGGTTGCCGACGGTAAAAGCACTCCCTATGGCTTGCAGGTTGAAGTCCTTCCAAACCTCGGCTGCCTGGTAAGCTGCCAACGATTCAGCGGGTACATATACGGGTATGTCGCGGTTGACGCCTCCAAATGCGTCATCTCCTAAAGTAGGCGGCATGGTGGCGAGTACGGTCATTTCCGTGAGGCCTTCGCATAGGGCAAACGCACCTGCTCCTATGCTCGTCACTCCGCTTCCAATAGTTACTTTCGTCATGTAGTAGCAAGCCCAGAACACATTTTCCCCTATGGTGGTGATGCTGTTTGGAATACTTACCTCTGTGAGGTCATCGATACCCCAGATTGCATCCGCTCCGATGCTGGTTACGTTGTAGTTTATACCATTGTTGGTTACGGTAGCCGGAATGTCCAGTACATCAGGCAATCCCGTTGTATAGCCGATTATTTCCACTGTTTTGGCAATCTGGTCGGTCACTTTGTATGTCAGTCCACCGACGGTAAATTCTGTTACGATGGCTTGCAGGTTGGTGAATACGCTCCAATCTGCATGGTTTTGGTAGCTGCTCAGTGCTTCAGCGGGTACATATACGGGTATGGTCTTGTCGGCTCCCTCAAAGGCACTTTCACCCACATTCGGCGGTGTTGTGTTATAGCAGGTGATGCTCGTAAGGTCCTGGCAGTAGTGGAAGGCATGGGCGCCAATCGTTCTTAACGATTCAGGGAATACCAGTTCCGTCAGGTCTGAGCATTCGGAAAACACCTCCTCGGCGATGGTGATAATGGTGTAGTCCTTGCCTTTATGGTTTACGGTTGCAGGAATGTTCAGCACGCCTGTCGGCCTGGTGGTATAACCGATGATTTCCGCCTGGTTGGGGCTTGTATACAGTAGCTTGTACTCCAAGTTATTGCTAATGAATGTTATGTATGTTGTACGGGTGAATTCGCTCCAATCTGCATTGCTTTGATAGCTGCTCAGTGCATTGGCAGGTACATATACGGGTATGGTCTTGTCGG
>CASEAJ010000045.1 GCA_949285425.1 uncultured Porphyromonadaceae bacterium | reverse complement strand
TGTACGGACAAACAGAAAAGTCAACCCGACAAGTGAATAGTTGACAAACGAGTCAACCCAATATAAACATAAGTCAAATCTGAGTCAACCTCTTTTATGCATTAAGATATTTTAAGTCAACCTTATTCGTTAAATGACATATTTTTATCGTCCCACAGCTGTGGGACTAATGTTTCACAACTGTGGGACATTAGTCTCATTGCAATGAAACAAATGAATCACAGCTGTGGGACGATAAAAAAACACGCCCAAAGACAACAGTTTTGCGTCATATTGCCATGTGCTGACACGTCCTTAAACCGACGAGAATCGTTCATATTTTCTCATTTGTGTAAAAATCACTACCTTTGCACCCCTTTTAAAAAAAGCAATGCATATGCAATTAGCTCTGTACAAAGAACAATACAAAAAAACGTTGAAATTGGCGGCACCGGTCATGCTGTCGCAGGTGGGTGTGTCGGCCGTGCAGTTGTTTGACAATGCCATGGTGGGCCAGTTGGGCGCCTTGCCGCTGGCCGCCGTATCGTTTGGCGGCAGTGTCTTTTTCATGGTGTTCATTTTCACCACCGGCATTGCTTTGGGACTGACCCCGCTTGTGGGTGAGCAATATGCACAAGGACGACTGCAGGAGGCGGCAAAATACTTTCAAAACTCGTTTGTGCTGTTTCTGGTTGCCGCATTGGCTGCATTCGGACTGCTGCATGCTCTCATACCGTTCATGTACCACATGGGACAACCGGTGGAAGTGGTCGACATGGCCATTCCCTATTACAAGTTTCTGGTATGGTCCATCATTCCTTACATGCTGTTCTGCTGTTTCAAGCAATTCCTCGAAGGGGTGGGCAACACAACGGTGAACATGGTCATCATCATCACCTCCAACCTGATCAACATATTTTTCAACTGGCTGTTCATCTACGGCCATTGGGGTTGTCCGCAAATGGGAGCTGCCGGAGCGGGATTCGCCACATTCATCTCACGCGTGTGCATGCCCCTGTTTGCCGTGTGCTTTTTCGTGCTGGCACCGAAATTCAAAGCCTACCTGCTCTACTTTAAGGCTCGTTTCTTCCGCTGGCAGTACATTAAAGCACTGCTCAAGGTCGGCGCACCCATAGCATTGCAAATGCTTATGGAGGGGAGCGCCTTCGCACTGACTTCCATCATGATGGGTTGGCTGGGTACATCGGTCATAGCCGGTAACCAGATTGCCATGACCGTATCGAACTTCGCATTCATGATTCTTGTCGGACTCAGCTCGGCGACCACCATCCGCATCAGCCATGAATATGGCCGAGGCGACATGACCGAACTGAAAAGAGCGGCTTATGCATCCTACCACCTGGGGCTCATGTGGAACACTTTCACCGCAATCATGTTCATCACCCTGCGCGAACCCATAGCCCGTATCTTCACCAGCGATCCCGATGCATTGCGTGTCGCTTCATATCTGCTCATATTCGTTGCCGCATTCCAATTTTCGGACGGTTTGCAGAATATCACCATCGGCATTTTGCGCGGCATACAGGATGTGAAAAAAATCATGCTGGTCGCCTTCCTTTCCTATATTGTCATCAACCTGCCCGTAGGTTATCTTTTGGCCTTTGTTCTCGGCATGGGGCCTGGAGGATTGTGGATTGGGTTTATCTTCGGACTTTCCATAGCTGCAATACAGCTCATTTTCCGCTTCAGAAAACAATACAAGAAACTGCAGGAACGTCACTTCTATTAACTCTCCCACCCTCCTTTCTCCGAACATGGGGCATAAGTGAGAGAAAAACATACAACAAAACACATGTATAAAGAACAAGTGAGCCGGACGGTTCAACAACCATCCGGCTCACCTGCTGTTGAGCGGAAAACGGGACTCGAACCCGCGACCCCAACCTTGGGAAGGTTGTGCTCTACCAACTGAGCTAATTCCGCCTATCAATTATGTTTTGACCGTGCAAAGATAATTGATTTTTTAGTTTCAGGCAAAACGCACTGCCTTTTTATTTGCATTTTTTACACAATGCCCGAGAAGCCCATGAATGCCATAGCCAACAAACCGGCCGTAAGCAAGGCTATTGGTGTACCTTCCATTCCCTTAGGCAGTTTCACCATGCTCAACTGTTCGCGAATGCCGGCGAAAAGTACCAAAGCCAATCCAAAACCAATTGCAGTGGAAATGGCAAAAACCACGCTTTCCAACAGATTAAAATTTTTCTGAATAACCATAATGGCAACCCCCAGAATGGTACAGTTAGTTGTAATAAGCGGCAAAAACACACCCAAAGCCTGATACAAAGCAGGAGAAATCTTTTTCAGGATAATTTCTACCAACTGTACCAAAGCCGCAATAATCAGAATGAATACTATGGTCTGCAAGAAGCCGATTTGGAACGGGTCGAGAATCGTTTTCTGAATGATGTAAGTGAAGATGGTCGCAATGGTCATTACAAAAGCAACCGCACCGCTCATACCCAAAGCGGTATCAATTTTCTTGGAAACTCCAAGGAAGGGGCATATTCCCAGGAACTGCGCCAATACAATGTTATTGACAAAGACCGCGCTGATAAAGATAAGAATGTATGTCATAATTAAAATATATTTAGCAAGTTAGACATCAAGCCTTTCTCAACTTGTTGATCAGGGCGATAAGATATCCCAACGTTATGAACGCTCCGGGAGCCAACACAAACACAAGCATGCCGTAGTTTTCGGGAAAGACCGACAGGCTGAACACCTTGCCCGTTCCCAGGAACTCGCGCACGGCTCCCAACAAAGTAAGGGCAAACGTAAAACCAAGTCCACAGCCCAAACCATCAAACATAGAACGCACAACATTATTTTTGGCAGCAAATGCTTCGGCACGCCCCAACACAATACAGTTTACCACAATCAGCGGAATGAACAGCCCGAGGCTGGCATACAGCGACTGCACGTAAGCCTGCATCATCATGTCAACCACGGTTACGAAAGTGGCAATAACCACGATAAACGCAGGGATGCGCACCTTATCGGGAATAATATTCTTCAACAAAGAAATCACCATATTGGAGCACACCAGCACAAACGTAGTGGCCAGCCCCATACCCAGACCGTTGATAGCCGATGAAGTCGTTCCCAGCGTAGGACACATCCCAAGCAGCAGCACAAACGTCGGATTTTCCGTTATCAGTCCATTAAGAAGAACTTTCAGATTTGAATTATTGTTGCTCATATACTATATCTTTTTCATTCATACTACATTCAGTTTATTGAGCCTTTGCCGTTGCACCGCTGTGTGTGTCAACCGCATCCGGATGGTTTGCATAAACGGCATAAGCATTACGTACCGCTTCAAGAAAAGCCCTCGAACTAATGGTTGCCGCCGTAATGGCATCAACTTCTCCCCCATCTTTCGATACGGTCAGATTATTTACCGCCGGATTTTTTCCTTTGATGTTCTGTGCACCCTTGTCAGTCTTGAACCAGTCGGTCATTTTGGTACCAAGTCCGGGAGTTTCCTTCTGTTCAAGAACAGAATAATCAACAATGTTACCAGCTGCGTCAAAGCCGACCATGACCTTTATGCTTCCACCGAAAGCATTGTTGGAAAACGACTCGACAGCCGCTCCAACAAACTGTCCTTCTCCCTTGTATGCCTTGTAAATCACAAAGTCTCCGACATTGTCCAAAGCAACCGTATCGGCTTCAGCCAATGTTTCAAAAGGCGGGAGTACCTCTTTTATAGCGTTCTGCTGCTTGGCTGTTTTGGCTGCCTCAATCGGAGCCTTGGTCAGCGTATACACAGATGACAACGTAGCCGCAGCAAAAAGGGTGATGCCTGTAAGCACCAACACCATATTCTTAAAACTCGATTCTAATTTTGCCATAAGAAATTCATGTACTAATGTGTCAACATGCTGATTATTGCCTCTTTTATCTGCATATCAGCACATTCGATTTATTGTTTTTTCTTTTCTCCGAACCTTTTGGGTTTTATGTAGGTATTAATGAGCGGAGTGAAGGCATTCATAATGAGAATGGCAAACGACATACCTTCCGGATAGGCTCCGAACACACGAATAACCACCGTTATCACCCCAATGCCAATGCCGTAGACAATCATGCCTACATGGCTCATGGGTGAAGTCACGTAGTCCGTTGCCATGAAAATGGCACCCAACAGCAAACCTCCCGTGAGCAAATGTACCAAAGGCGATGCGTACATGTCGGGATTCACGGCATGCAAAATGCCCGTAAACACCAAAACCGTAACCAATATACTCACCGGAATGTGCCAGGTAATGATTTTACGTACCAACAAATAAACCAGCCCTATCAGCAAAGCAATGGCCGACACCTCACCGAGCGAACCTCCAATGTTGCCGAGCAACAGATCCATGTGAGCAGGCAAGTCTTCAAAAGCTCCCCCTTTCAGGAATGCAAGAGGAGTAGCACCTGTTTCCGCATCAAGATAATGCATGTTCAACGGCATCGGACGAGGCCAAGTCGTCATCTGTACAGGGAAAGAAATAAGCAAAAACACACGTCCTACCAAAGCCGGATTGAACGGATTGTTGCCCAAGCCGCCGAAACTCATTTTGCCTACGCCTATGGCGACCAGTGCCCCAACCACCACAATCCATATCGGCAGGTTTGAAGGCAAGTTGAACGAAAGCAGCAAACCGGTAAGCACCGCCGAACCATCGTAGATGGTGCTTTCCCCCTTCAAGAGGTAGCGCTGTATGAGATATTCAAACAACACACATGAAACCACCGCCGTAACACTCACAATCAAGGCACCCAGCCCGAAAAAGTAGAGTGCGGTCAGATAAGCCGGTATCAGTGCGATAATCACACCATACATGTTTTTCGACACGGAATCGCCGCTGTGAATGTGTGGTGCCGGTGAAATAAGTAACTTATTCATACTATCCATATTTTTCTAAAAATCCAACATCTTATTATTTCTTCACATTCCTTTGGCGCATAATGCCCATGACCGTTACTTTCCCGTATCGGATATTGTCGAGCAAGGGACGGTTGGCCGGACAGGTATAGCTACAACTGCCACATTCTATGCAATCATACACCCTATTCGTTTCCAGCTCATCCCACATATGACGGTCGCTCTGCCGTGCCAACAGGAAAGGTTCCAGTCCCATGGGACATACCGAAACACACTTGGCACAACGAATACAGTTTTTCGGTTCCAACCGGCGGGCTTCCTTCTCGGTCAGGAAAAGCACTCCGGCACTTCCTTTAGCCGTCGGGATGTCAAGACTCGTCACCGCACGACCCATCATCGGTCCGCCGGCAACGATTTTTCCCGTGTCTTCAGGAATGCCTCCGGCCTGTTCCACCACATTTTTAAGAGGTGTTCCCAAGCGCACACGATAATTACCCGGATTCAACATCGATTTCCCGGTGATAGTGACTATACGGTCAATCAACGGCTTGTTCTTCTGTACCGCTTCATAAATGGCAAACGTAGTACCCACATTCTGCACTACAGCACCGACTTCAATAGGCAATGCCCCACTCGGCACCTGACGACCAGTCACTGCATCAATCAGTTGCTTTTCACCTCCCTGCGGATATTTCACCTTCAACGGCTGCACTTCAATGCCATCAAACGAAAGCACCTGTATCTGCCGTTGGAACAAGGCAATGGCATCGGGCTTGTTGTTTTCTATGCCAATCACGGCACGACTTACCTGCAAAGCCTTCATCAATATACTGATTCCTACCAATATTTCCTCGCAGTGCTCCATCATCAGTTCATGGTCACATGTGAGGTAAGGTTCACATTCCACCGCATTGATAATAAGCACCTCTGCTTTTTTACCAGGAGGAGGGGTCAACTTCACATGAGCCGGGAAGGTAGCACCTCCCAGTCCCACAATACCGGCATCGGCTATTTTTTTCACAATTTCTTCGCGGGTCAGTTTGCATTCACGAATCAATTCGGTAGAACGGTCTATGGTTTCCAACCATTCATCGCCTTCCACATCAATGAACATGGACATACGCTTATAGCCAGAAGCATCCAACGCCGGTTCTATTTTCACCACTTTTCCTGACACGGAAGAATGTACGTTGGACGACACAAAGCCATCGGCCTGCCCCACCAACTGTCCGACTTTAACCACATCGCCTTTTGCCACCACCGGCACACTCGGTTTGCCAATGTAAGCGGCCAAAGGAATAATCACCTGTTTGGGAAGCGGCGTATCAACAATACGCTTACCGGCCGAGAACTTGTTTTCTGCCGGATGAACGCCACCTATTTTAAATGTCTTCATAATGTTTATACAGTAAACAAGCCGGCTCCCTGATAAAAGCCGACAAGTTGGTTTCTATTTAATTTCGTTCTCTGCATTTGCGGCCGAAACCGGTTTCACATCCGTTTTCACTTCATTTTCAGCCGACGGCTGAGCCTGGGGCTCTTTTCTTGGAGGAAAATTCACTTCAACAATTGCTCCCGTAGGACATTCACTCACGCACTTACGGCACAAGCGACATTTCTGCGAATCAATGTAAGCCAGATTGTCGGCCACGGTAATGGCATCGAAAGCACATACTTTCGCACACTTAGAACAACCGATACAAGCAGTTTCACAGGCCTTTTTGGCCACTGCCCCTTTTTCTTTGTTCCGGCAAGCCACATACACGCGGCGCGATTTCGGTCCTTTCTTGCGAAGTTCTATAAGCAGACGCGGACAAGCCTTCACACAAGCACCACACGAAGTACATTTGTCCTCGTCTATCTCAGGCATGCCTGTTTCCGGATTGATGTGCAAAGCATCAAATTTACAAGCCACTTCACAGTCGCCCATGCCAAGACAGCCGAACGAACAGCCGGTTTCGCCCCCATACAGATTATGGGCGATAGCACAACTTTTCACACCATTGTACTCATTCGTACGCGGACGATGTTCGCATGTACCGTTACAACGCACCACTGCAACCAAGGGTTCTGCCGCAGCGGCTGTCTTTCCCAAAATGGCACCTACCTTTTCCATAGTCGGCGCACCTCCTACCGGACACAGCATTTTGCCCAAATCATCGGCTTTCACACACGCATCGGCAAAGCCATGACAGCCCGGATAACCGCATCCCCCACAGTTGGCACCTGGCAACACGGCCTCCACCTCATCAATGCGGGGATCTTCATACACATAAAACTTTTTTGCCACAAAAAACAGAATGATGGCTGCCAATGCGCCAATCACTCCCAACGTAACCAAAGATATTACAATTATATTCATAACTCTATCAAGATAATTTCTTCACATAAAAACGAAAAGTCGACTTCAAGCGACTTCTGAACAATGACAATGTTACATAATAGGGAACAAGCGAAGCCAAGGCGATGGTCCCGGTGAGTGCTTCATTATCGACAAAGGCACGCAACACAACAAGAACCAACAGAATAAGCAAGAATGGAACAACAAAGGCCAACAACACGGCCAACATACCCGACGAGCGACGGGCACAAACCAACACCTCATCGCCCACCTGCAACGAAGTGTCATCGGTCTCCGCATCGACCAGTTTTTCGGCCGAGTCCGAAACGGTACACGCCGATTTGGCATGACACCCGCTGCAAGCAGAGTGCTGGGTAATCAATACCTGAACCGAAGTTCCGTCGATGCGCTGTATTCTTCCGGTATGTTCTATCGTTTGACTCATTTTTGCAAAGTCGACTTTACAAATCCGGGCGCAAATGTAAAGATATTTTTGCATACAGACAAAAAGAATATGCTTTTTTATTGCAAAAACAAGGCAGAGCCAACAGTCCGTCACAAAAACATTTTTTCTGCTTTTGCACGTAACTGTTGGCTCTGCCAAATTACGAGAACACCTCAAAGACGGGTTCTATAAGTTCCCTTCCACAAAAAAACTCATATCTTGCAGGCCGGCTTTCACAGGCTTTTTGTCTTCATACGGCATTTTTTTATTTTTCATTTCCAATCGCACAGTCCGCGCTATGCTCTTTCAATGACAAGCTAGTCTGCCTGCAAAACCAAAAACGCCGACAAAACAACTTATATACCTCACCTGACAAAAGGAACTATTCCTCTTTTTGTTCAACCCAAATAAGTTTGTTTGTATCGTATCCCCTGTTTTCGGCACTCTTCAGCACGAAATCCAAATCTTTGGCATCCATTTGGGGAGTACGGCTCAAAATCCAAAGATATTTGCTTTTCTTGCTACCCACCAATGAATAACGATAATCATCTGCCAGTTCCAACACATAATAATCCGCATAGAAATTCAGGAAAAACGCCACTTCCAACTTACCGGGTTCCGCATCATTCGGGCGTCTGGCCTTACCCTCAGTTTCCTGATACTTGCCATCCAGCGAATTCTTATAACCCGCATTAATCACCTTAATGGTACCATCACCGTTCAAAGTGTACATGGCGGTGCAACCTGTAAGATTGCGTTCAAAACTGTGGTCAAACCTTGCGATTTCATACCATTTCCCTGCATAACGGTTCAAATCCAATTCTTCAACCGTACTTGTATTAATATTTTCACTGTCACAGGAAAACAAGAAAAACGAACAAAGCAACATGCTGCTCACGGCATAAACAATTTTTTTCATATCAATATATTTTTTTAAAGACTATAATAATAACAAGCCATAGCTTCAAAAAGTTTTGAAAAAAATGCAAAAAATCATTTGCACGGTTCATAAGGGAGACTGATTTCCTTGCTATCCGCCACATTCGCTTCCTACTTCAAGACTTCGGACAAGAAAGCCGGCAAATAAAACAGTCCGGTCTTGTCCACATAAACAGCCACACTGCCCAAATCAACCGCCTTGCCATCCAGATAAGCCACCGACGAGAAGGCCGGAACCCGCAAGGTGTGACGACCACGTTTTACCCTCAATTCCAAAGTTCCATCTTTTTCATTGGTCTGCACATCGGCCTTCATACCGGCAAAAACATCGGTATGCCGGGCAAAAATACGGTTTGTCAGTTCCGACAACGGCCGTTCCAATCCCATGACGTCCGACAGATAATGGTTTATTTCCACATTCGTGTTCAGCCCCATGGGAATATCGCCTTGCGGATGATAGGCGGCAAGGAACACATCCTCGCCGGTGTGGCCACCGCTGGTAAAACCGAAATACGTGCGGCTGTTCATAATGCCCGCCAGTACCGACTGCAGGCTCCGGCTCTCGCCCACTTTCATGTAATTGTCCACACGCACTCCCTTTGCATGAAGTACATCGGCATATTCTTCATCCGTAAGTTCTATCCCAGTATACGTCCCGATCACCTGCCTCAAGTCTTCCAGCTTCGTTTTTTCCACTATTTTTTCCAGCCCATAACTGGAAGCCTTGTAGTCCGAAACTGCCCCGAACAACTGCGACAAGCTTGCCGTGTCGTACTTGAAGCCATAGCGTCCGATAGAGAACCCACTGTTCCCATGATCGGGCAATACTATCACAGCCGTATTTCCATCACGCTTTGCAAAATCGAGTGCCACACCTACCGCATCGTCAAAAGCAAGAAATTCGGTAATGATGGCTGCCGCATCGTTAGCATGAGCCGCCCAGTCCACCAGGCTGCCTTCCACCATCAGGAAAAACCCGTTTTCGTTTTGCGACAACACGTCCAGCGCCTTGCCGGTCATTTCCTTCAACGAAGGCAAACGGGTCGTGTCACGGTCCAGATCATACGGAAATGCCTCATCCCCGAACAGAGCCCACACCTTGCCTCCATTAACAGAGCGGAAAGCCGCCAGGTCGTCTTTTATGTAACGAATGCCCTTGTCGGCAAAGTGCTTTTTCATATTGTCCGAAACAAAGGCGTTTCCTCCGGCAAACATGACATCCAGATTCTGTCCGGCCATTTGCGGTGCTATGATCTTATAATTGCCGCGGTCGTAACTGTGTGCCGAACAGTCGGCCGGTGTGGCATGCGGAAACTCACAGGTAGCCACCAGGCCCACCGCCTTGCCCTTTTCTATTTTTCCGGCTTCAAGAATGGTCGCCAAAGGCTGATAGGCCATGGCCGTATCGACCTCACACAAATCATTACCCCGGTCGGACAGCGGATAGATGGCCACGTTACCGGTCCGTTGCGGCATACCGGTCATGTAACAGGAGGTTGTGGGAGCCGAATCGCCAATCGGAGCATTCGAAGAATGGGTCTTCACCAGTCCGCACAAGTAAGGGTCGACGTTCAAAGCCGTCCCCATGCCGTTATACGTTTTATACCATCGTGCCGCCGAAAGCACATCCACCGAAGTTCCATCGGGAATCATAACAATCACATTCTTTACCGGCCGCACCGGCTTCTTGTACTGTCCCTGCCCCCATGCGCACGCACACATCAAAAGCAGCACGACAACTATTTGCACTCTTTTCATTCTATACCTATTTAATATTATTATAATCCGTAAAAAACCGTATCCTGCATATAATCTGCCCTGCCTATGCTTTCAGATAGACAGCCGCCCGTGGTCCTCCGTCGCGTTTGAGGAAACCTTCTTCCAACAGAGCGTTCAGCCTGCGGATGGCCGTAGTTCGGGCAAAACCGCACAAACGTTCAAAGTCGGCCCGACGCAGATAAACATGTGTAGCGAAATAAAGGTCCAATCGCTCCTTCACCTCCTTGTCTGTGAGAGTCAGGGAATGCGATTTCTGCTGTTCACGTTCAAACTTGACCGCCGAAAGCCGCTTTTTCAAAACCTTGTCGGGCCGGTAGCTCACGCCTTTCACCTGCACGTATTCGGCCCGCATGTCACGGGGCGAAGTAACCGAGGGTGCCTCAACGGCCAGACTGAAATAGCCGATACCCTCCAGATAAACCCGTTTGCCCGTTCCAAGAGCGGTTGCCAGCACGTGCGACAGCGAAGCCAACACCCCCAACACGTCGCCTTCCGTCAGCGAAGTGTCATGCTCTATGCCCGAAGTTATTTCACGCATGGTCAACATGCCCGCATGTTTTGCCCGCACGTGATACGTGGTTTCCTCCGCACCTTGTGTTGCGGGAGTTTTGTATACATCATATTTTACTGCCATACATGTTATTGTTTTATAAGTTCACAGTTCTTGTTCTTTGAGCATCATGTTATCGTCCCACATTCGTGGGACACGTGTCTCACATATATGGGACACGTGTCTCACGGCCGTGGTACACGTGTCCCACGAATGTGGGACGATAACTTTTATGGTTCAAAAATACAAAACGGAAAGCAAAACAACAAGAAAAAACAGGTATTATTCTATCGAAAGACAAGCCGCATCCCTCCAACAGCATTCAAGCAAGCTTGATAGGTTTTGCGCTCATTTGCATTATCTTTTCATAAGATAAGGCTGCACTCGGCAAAAAACAATTCAAGCAAGCTTGATTGCTTTTTGCGCTCATTTGCATTATCTTTAAATAAGATAAGCTGCACTCGGCAAAAAACAATTCAAGCAAGCTTGATTGCTTTTTGCGCTCATTTGCATTATCTTTGCAAACAAATTTTTGAAGTATGAAATTTGAAGAGCTTGATTTATGCGATGAAGTGCTGGAAGGACTTCGGGCCATGAACTTTACGGATGCGACTCCGGTGCAGGAACATGCCATTCCCGTCATTCTGAAAAAACGCGACGTGATAGCCTGCGCCCAAACCGGCACCGGAAAAACAGCGGCCTTCATCCTGCCACTGCTACACAACCTGCAAACCGACGGACAAGGCCAGGGCATTAAAGCCATTATCATGGCACCAACCCGCGAACTGGCACAACAGATAGACCAACAAATGGAGGGATTCTCCTATTTCCTGCCCTTCTCTTCCGTCGCCGTGTACGGAGGTAACGACTCGCAGGCATGGGATGTACAACGTCGCGGACTGCAAAAAGGAGCCGACGTGGTGATTGCCACCCCGGGACGACTGCTCCAACACCTCAACCTGTACCCGATTGATTTTTCACAAGTGAAATATTTCATTCTGGACGAAGCTGACCGCATGCTCGATATGGGCTTTTTCGACGACATCATGCAGGTGGTAAACCGCTTGCCCAAGGAACGGCAGACCATCATGTTCTCGGCCACCATGCCGCCGAAAATAAAACAACTTGCCAAAACCATCCTGCGGGAACCGGAAGAGATACGCATTGCCATTTCACGCCCGCCCGAAAGCATCATGCAAACGGCCTTTATCTGCCACGAAAGCCAGAAAGCCGGCATCATCAAAAACCTGTTTTCGACCCAGGAACCCAACAAGGTCATTCTGTTCTCCGGTTCCAAACTGAAAGTGAAGGAAATCACCAAAACACTCCGCCACATGGGCTTCTCGGCCGGAGAAATGCACTCCGACCTGGAACAGGCGCAACGTGACCACGTGATGCACGAATTCAAGAACAGCCGTATCAGCATTCTGGTGGCCACGGACATTGTGTCGCGCGGCATTGACATTGACGACATCACACTGGTCATCAACTACGATGTTCCCCGCGAAGTGGAAGACTATGTGCATCGTATCGGCCGTACGGCACGTGCAGGCGAAGAGGGCATGTCCATCACGCTGGTCTCGGAAGATGAACAGTTCCGCTTCAAACAGATAGAGGATTTCCTCGGAAAAGACATATACAAAATACCGATTCCCGTTGAACTGGGCGAAGGTCCGGCCTATGAACCCGAAAAACACAAAGTGCGCGCATCGGGCAAAAGCGGCCGGAACCGCAAAAGCCGGAGCCGCAAAGGAAACGGAACGTCCAAAGGAAACAGGAACAAAAAACAAAACGACAAACAAAAAAACGGCAACGCCGCGCAACAAGCATAAAAAACAGAATTCATCATGATACAATCAATGACCGGCTTCGGAAAAGCCACGCTGGAATATGGCAACAAGAAGATAGTTGCCGAAGTCAAATCGCTCAACAGCAAGCAGGCCGATATATCCACCCGCATTGCACCCTTGTACAGGGAAAAAGACATTGAAATAAGAAACATTCTGTCGCAGCGGCTCGAACGCGGAAAAATAGACTTCTCACTCTACATTGACAATGCAGAAAAAGAGTCCACTCCGCAAATAAACCAAACTGTGGTCGAATCATACTACAAGCAAATACAAGCCACCGCCCGAAACCTGGGCATCGACATGCCGCAAAACTGGTTTGACCTGTTGCTGCGCATGCCCGATGTACTCAAAACAGAGAACCAGGAACTGAACGAAAGCGAATGGAACGAAATAGTAAAGAACATACATGCAGCCATTGACCAGCTTCAACAATTCCGCATACAGGAAGGGAATGCGCTGCAAAAGGTATTTGAGACCAAAATAAACAACATAAAAAAACTGCTGGAACAAATCGATCCGTTTGAAGCAGAAAGAGTGGGCAAAATAAGAGCCCGCCTGGAAGAAAACCTCCTGACACTCGCCGACAAAGTCGACTACGACAAAAACCGCCTGGAACAGGAACTGATATACTACATCGAAAAACTCGACGTAAACGAAGAAAAAGTGCGCCTGCGCAACCATTTGAACTATTTTCTGGAAACCATGGCACACGAAAAGTCTCCCGGAAAGAAACTGGGATTCATTGCCCAGGAAATAGGCCGCGAAGTCAACACACTCGGTTCCAAGGCCAACCACAGCGAAATGCAAAGAATCGTCGTGTTGATGAAGGACGAACTTGAACAAATAAAAGAACAGGTGCTGAACGTATTGTAGCCAAAAGCCTATTCCGGAGCGTTGTGTCGTGACGACCGGCACAGAGCCTTTCATACATGAGGTACAACAGCCATCAAACAAGGCATCTTATTACAACAACCACCTCCCCCAGCCTCCCCCGTTGAGAGTCTGGGGGCTATCAATTTGAATATGAACTCGGGCAAACTCATTATTTTCTCCGCTCCTTCCGGAGCCGGTAAAAGTACATTGATACAACATGTACTGCAACAGGGATTCAATCTCGAATTTTCCATTTCCGCCACCAGCCGGCAACCACGTGGCAAGGAAACTCACGGCAAGGAATACTATTTTTTGTCGGCCGACGAATTCAGAGACAAAATTGCACATGACGAATTTCTTGAATTTGAAGAAGTCTACCACGGATGTTTCTACGGTACACTTAAATGTGAAGTGGAACGCATACGGGAAACCGGCAAGAATGTCATCTTTGATGTCGATGTCGTAGGCGGACTGAACATAAAGAAACAGTATGGCGACGATGCACTTTCCATCTTCATTGCCCCTCCCAGCATGGAAGTGTTGGAGCAACGCCTGCGGGGCCGTGCTACCGACTCACAGGAAAAAATCGCCGAACGCATAGGTAAAGCAGAATATGAAATGACATTCGCGCCCCGTTTCGACAAAATCATCATCAACGACAATTTAAAGAAAGCCCAAAGCGAAGTCGAACAGCTTATACGGGATTTTCTAAGCAAATGATTGACCCGACAGCGGCCCATGTCATTTTCAGGCCCTGACAACACAACAAAACAAACCGCTATGATGACTTACACACAAGCAATCCAGTATCTATACGACCGGCTGCCGGTTTTTCACCATATAGGAGGCAATGCCTACAAACCCGGACTCGACAACACCATCCGTCTGCTGAATGCTTTGGATAACCCGCAACATTCCTATAAAACAATCCACATAGCCGGCACCAATGGCAAAGGTTCAGTATCGCACATGGTGGCTGCCGTGTTGCAACAGGCAGGCTACAACGTAGGTCTTTACACATCCCCTCACCTGGTCGACTTCGGCGAACGCATTCGAATCAACGGTGAAAAAATTGAACAGACATACGTTTCTGAATTCGTTGAAGGTCACAAAGAATTGTTCGATACGGTACAACCCTCTTTTTTTGAGGCGACCATGGCCATGGCATTCGCCTATTTCGCCCAAAAGAAAGTTGATGTAGCCGTTATTGAAGTCGGCTTGGGAGGCCGGCTCGACAGCACCAACATCATCCGGCCAGAGCTCTCCATCATCACCAACATCAGTTTTGACCATACCGCTTTTTTAGGCGACACCTTGGCTAAAATTGCAGCAGAAAAAGCCGGAATCATAAAAAACGGCACTCCCGTCATTATAGGCGAAAGCCTGCCCGAAACACGTGATGTATTTGAAAGCAAAGCCCGGGAAATGAACGCTCCCATCGTGTTCGCCGAAGAACAGTTGCACATCACGGCACACAAGCACATACACAACCAACTATATGTAGAAATGTCCGATGGCAACAACTACACTGTCGGGCTGACCGGCAACTACCAGTTGAAAAACATAGTGACTGCAGTTACCGGCATAAAGACACTACAGCAAAATCCCGCATTCGAACTGTCGGACAACGACATCAGCGAAGGATTGAAACATGTCATTGACCTGACCGGACTACAAGGCCGCTGGCAAACCGTTTCCGAGAACCCTCGCATTGTGCTGGACACCGGACACAACGTGGCCGGCATAGAAAACGTAGTGTTGCAACTTAAGGAACAGCATTACAAAACCCTGCGGATTGTCATCGGCATGGTGAACGACAAAGACATATCGACCGTTCTCACTTTGCTGCCGAAAGAAGCGGTATATTACTTTACGCAAGCCCATATAGCACGTGCCCTCCCGGCTACCGAACTGCAACGGCGAGCCATTCCAAACCATTTGCAAGGTATTGCCTACAACTCCGTGGCAGAAGCGTTGCAAGCCGCTCGGAACGAAGCAGATTCCGAAGACTTCATATTCATAGGAGGAAGCAACTTTGTGGTTGGAGAAGCACTCGAAACACTTGACGCTGACAAGAAACAATAAGTTCATCATGCTGATTTGCCAACGTCAACAATGTTTTTCACACAAGGCTAAAATTATTTTTTTCAATCAAATAAAATTCATACCTTTGCAACCGCAAAATTAAAAACCAATTTATTTATTAATCAAAAAGGTAGAAACAGTATGTTAAACCATTATGAAACCGTTTTCATTTTGACTCCCGTTTTGTCTGATGTTCAGATGAAGGAAGCGGTAGAAAAGTTCAAAGCCGTTTTGACCGAAAACGCTGCAACTATCACAAACGAGGAGAATTGGGGTTTGCGCAAATTGGCTTACCCGATTCAGAAAAAATCGACAGGGTTCTATTCACTGCTTCAGTTTGATGCTGAACCTTCAGTTATTGAAACACTGGAAACGCAGTTCCGTCGCGATGAACGCGTGCTCCGTTTCTTGACTTTCCGCTTGGACAAGTACGCTTACGAATACGCAGAAAAGAGAAAAGGTATCAAATCAAAAGAACAAAAGGAGGATTAAAACATGGCAAACAACAATGGTGAAATCAGATATTTGACTCCTCCGACCGTGGATGTCAAAAAGAAAAAATACTGCCGTTTCAAAAAAAGCGGTATTAAATATGTAGATTACAAAGATCCCGAATTCTTGAAGAAATTCTTGAATGAACAAGGGAAGATTCTTCCTCGCCGTCTTACCGGAACATCGTTGAAATTTCAACGTCGTGTAGCTCAAGCTGTAAAAAGAGCACGTCATTTGGCGTTGCTTCCTTATGTAACCGATATGATGAAATAATTTTAACAAGGAGGAATAAGTATGGAAATTATATTGTTGGAAGATGTAACAAACCTGGGTTACAAAGGAGACATATTGAAAGTGAAAGATGGATATGGACGCAATTATCTGTTGCCCCAGAAGAAAGCCGTCTTAGCTACTGAATCTGCAAAAAAACGCTTGGCTGAAGACTTGAAGCAACGTGCCCATAAACTGGAACGTATCAAGAACGAATGCATTGAACTGGCAGAAAAATTAAAAGACGTGAAACTGACAGTAGGTGCCAAAACAAGTACGACAGGAAAAATTTTCGGTGCAGTTGGTCCTATTCAGTTGGCCGATGCTTTCGAAAAGGCTGGTTATACTGTTGACCGCAAGGTTATCGTGCTGAAAGAACCGGTAAAAGAAATCGGCTCTTATGTAGCAACACTGAAATTACACAAAGAAGTATCTGTTGAAGTTGCTTTTGATGTTGTAAGCGAATAATTCAGAATACTTAAATATATGAAAAAAGACGGTTTGTATGTTATACAGACCGTCTTTTTTCATAAAAGTAGCATATAATTTCAAGAAAACGCAGATACAACAGAACATTCTCCTAAAAAATCTAAAAAAAAGAGGGAGCAACACATAAATTCTTGACTGAAAAATGCAATAATTAGACTTTATCCTTTATATTTGCAACACTAAACAAAAACATCATTTTTAATTATTAACTAAAACAAAAGCAAAATGAAAGATCTAGTAACTAAACTTCAAGCGGATGTTGATGCTTTCTTCAAAGATGCAGAAGCTCAAATCGAAAAAGGAAACAAAGCTGCAGGAACCCGTGCCCGTAAAGCTTCTTTGGAAATTGAAAAAGCATTGAAGGCATTCCGTAAAAAATCATTGGAAGCTGCAAAATAAGCATCGTATTGCTTCCTTAATTGAAAGTCATAAAAGGCGTCTCCACTCGTGGAAATGCCTTTTTCTTTTACCTGATTGATTCGATTCTGATAAAGTAAGTCGCTAAAAGCCAATTGGTCACTAGATTTGGGTTAATGGCTGACCACAAAAAAATAGCGGGACATTGTCTTGTCACGACAACATCCCGCTATCACTACCTTCCAATAAAAGGGAATAGGAATTTTCTGTTTAAAGAACCGTTATACTGTTCAACAAATCCAATTTTCCATCATTAATCAACTTTATGATTAGTTCGCCGAACAATGTGTTCTGCCAAGCAAACCATGCGCGGGTGAAATTGGCCGGATCATCTTTATGGAACGACTCATGCATGAATCCGGTACCGGCATCTGTTTTCATCAAAGTTTCCACACACCATTTTATTTCCTCATCATCATTGCTCGTAAACGCTTTCATCATGATACTCATGGGCCATATCATGTCATAACCTATGTGAGGTCCACCTATTCCTTCACCGGCACGACCTTTAAAGAAATACGGGTTGTCTTCACTCCAAACAAACCGACGGGTATTCTGATAAATCGGGTCATTAACATCCACATCACCAAGATAAGGCAATGCCAAAAGACTCGGCACATTAGCATCATCCATCAACAGTTGATTGCCAAAACCATCGACCTCAAATGCATAGATTTTTCCATATTTGGGATGATCATTTATTGCATATTTCCGCAAAGCATCTTCCACTTCTGTTGCCAGGTCGGTACACTCCCGAGCCAATGCCGTTTCACCATTTACTTCTTTCAGTATTTCCGCCGCTTTGCGCAATGATGTCACCGCAAAGAAATTGGAAGGAACGAGAAACTGAAAAGTTGTAGCATCGTCAGACGGACGGAAAGCCGAAGCGATAAGCCCAACCGGCTTAACCGGGTTGCCCATTCCATTGTTAGACATCGTATCCAACTGACGTTCGGTTTGACGCTGAAACTTATAAGGTCCGTGACCGTCCTTTTTCTGTTGTTCCCTGAATGTTTTCAGGATATTGCTGATAGCTCCCAACCATTCTTCTTCAAAAATGCTGTCATCGCCTGTCACCTTCCAATACTCATAAGCCAGGCGTAAAGGATAACATAAAGAATCAATCTCCCATTTCCGTTCATGAAGTTCCAGTTTCATATCCGTTTTATCGCTCATCCACTGATGGTCCGGATTCGGGTCGTGCGGATCCAGAAACGCATTTGCATAAGGATCGAGAATGATGCAACGAAACTGGCGGAGAATCGTTCCACGAATCATCTTTTTCAGTTCCTTGTCATCATTGGCCAACTGAACGTAAGGCCATACTTGGGCCCCCGAGTCACGCAACCACATGGCATGAATATCGCCTGTATACACCAACGTATCATCTTCACCATCTTCCATGGTGTAATAACGAACCGTTGTGTCTATTGTGTTCGGGAAACAGTTTTCAAACATCCAACGCAAACGGGCATTGGACAACATCCTTGTCACTTCCTTAATTTTTTTCTCCACCGCTTTCGATTCAAACAAACGGTCCTTCTTTGCCGGACGTTGCGACACATACACATTTGTATTATCTGCCGTCATCGGTTCTACCGCAGGCATATCAGCCGCCTGCAAGCCCAGGCTTCCTGCTAAAAGCCCGACACCTAACATAAACAAGTTTTTCTTCATCGCTCTGTAATTATTATACATTTAATTCCTATATTGCTTAGACGCTCATACATTCATTCATTTCGTCATTATTCACCCAAGAAGAAAATGAAATAACAATGCCATCGAAAACATACATAAAAATCCTCCTATCATGTAACCCAATGCTTTCGAATAACCTTTAGGGGATATTTTGCCAAGATTGTCAAGCTTCCTGATAATGGGATGCAGTCTCCAATAATAAGTTGCTATGGAAAGTATCATTGCTACCACCGCCCATTCTTTCGTCTTTACTGTGCCGGTAAAAAGAACGACAAGCAATAAAAAAATAAATATCAGTTTCACACCTGCAACCCAATATGCCATATAATGAGCAAACAAGTCCGTTTCTTCGTTCGTTTTTATATCACGCCAAGCATCGAACACTGCCACTCCATTTCCCAATTTGGAATCCGGATGGAAATAAAGAATAAGCACATTGCCTAACTCCATGATACAAAAAACAACGATAGCAACAGTCAATATGTCCATAACAATAAAAGTTGATTGATAAAAAGTTTCATTTTTAAGTCTGCAACTCACATCCTGCATTTAACAAATTCCATAAAAAATCGCACGAAGTCTTCCAACGTGCGATTTTTCGGTTCCATTTTTAACTAATGAAAAAGCGGAACGAACCCAGGATGTGGGTTTTCTTATTTTATGCCGTTACGCTTCAGCAAAGCATCAATAGTGGGTTCTTGACCACGGAAACGTTTGTAAAGTACCATAGGAGCCTCTGTTCCTCCACGCATGAGGATATTTTCGCGGAACGACTTGGCTGTTTTTTTGTCGAAAATTCCATTTTGCATGAATACTGAAAAAGCATCGGCATCCAACACTTCTGCCCATTTATATCCATAATAGCCAGCTGCATAACCTCCGGCAAATATATGGCTGAATGTAGTACACATTCCTGTTTCCGGCACAACCGGCAACACTTGAGTGCGTTCCATGGCCTTGTGCTCAAATTCAATGACATCCCCTTCGTAGGGTTGTGTCAAAGTATGCCAAGCCATATCCAAATAGCCGAAACTCAATTGGCGCAAGCAAAGATATCCGGTATTGAAGTTCTCTGCATCCCTTATTTTCTTGACCAGTTCGGCCGGTATTTTTTCTCCGGTTTCATAATGCACGGCAAAGCCATCAAGGAATTCCTGCTGCGGTGCCCAGTTTTCCATAATTTGAGATGGCAATTCCACAAAGTCACGGTACACATTAGTACCCGACAACGATTCATAAGTACACTTCGTCAACATGCCGTGCAAAGAATGTCCGAATTCATGCAGGAACGTAGTCACTTCATCATAAGTCAGCAAAGCCGGCTTTGTCTCTGTCGGACGGGTAAAGTTCATCACAATCGTCACATGCGGACGACTGTCCTTGCGTCCATCTTTCCACTGGCCCTTATACTCGCTCATCCATGCACCGGCACGTTTTCCATCGCGCGGATGAAAATCGGTGTAAAGCACGGCAAGATATTTTCCATTTTCATCCAACACATCGAAAGCTTCGACTTCCGGATGATAGACCTGGATATTTTCATTCTTTTTAAATTGAATGCCATACAAACGTGTAGCCAGTCCGAAGACCGCTTTCTTGACGTTTTCCAGTTCGAAATACGGTTTCAGCATTTCATCGTTCAGGTCGAATTTTTCGGCTTTCAGTTTTTCCGAATAGTATGACCAATCCCACGGCTGCAACTTGAAATAAGCCCCATGCGCATCTGCATAAGCCTGTACTTCGGCAAATTCGTTCATAGCGGCCGGCTTGTATGCTTCGAGCAGCTGGTCAAGCAGGTTATAGACATTCTGCGGATTTTCGGCCATACGGTTCACCAACACATAATCCGCATAAGTCTTATATCCCAACAGATTGGCCATTTGCTGCCGCTTGGCGGTGAGTTGTTTTATCACCTCACGGTTGTCAAACTCACCACCGAGGCACTGCGTATTGTAGGCCATGTAAAGTTCACGGCGCAAATCGCGATTGTCGGCATATTTCATTACCGGCCCGTAACTGGTAGCCTTCAACGTGATGACATACCCATCCTTGCCCGCTTTCTTTGCATTTTCGGCCAGACTTTCCAACACGAAGTCGGGCAAGCCGGCCAGCAGGTTCTTGTCGGTAATGTGCATATTGTAGCTGTTGTTGGCCTTCAACGCGTTTTGAGAAAACTGCAAGGACAACAAACTCATTTCTTTCGACAGTTCACGATAAATGGCCTTGTCTTCTTCCGACAAGTTGGCACCGCTTCTTACGAAACTGTCGTAAGTCTTTTGCAGAAGCATTTGCTGTTCCTTGTTCAACTTCAGTTTGTCTTTCTGTTCGTAAACGGCCTTTACCCGTTTGAAAAGACCTTCATTAAGACTAATGGAGTTGGAGTATTCCGTCATCTTGGGCGAAAGTTCCTGGGCCAATGCCTGCAACTCATCATTGGTTTCGGCACTCAACAAGTTGTAGAAAACCCCTCCTACCTTGGAAAGCAACTGTCCCGATTTTTCCAAAGCCACAATCGTATTTTCAAAAGTCGGAGCTGCAGGATTGCTGACTATAGCATCTATTTCCTTCTTCCCTTCTTCCATACCTTTTTCAAAAGCCGGCATATAATGCTCCAGCTTTATATCATTAAAAGGTACCGTACCATGTGGAGTTTTGTACTCACTGAAAAACGGATTGGCCGCCATGGCCGCCGTCATTGTCATTACACTCATAAATGCGGTTAATTTTCCTTTCTTCATACTTTATATTTATTACCAGTTTATATGCTATTCTTTTATCAGTTTCTGTTGTTGCACACCTGCCGTTGTTTCAACCCGAAGCACATACACTCCCCGTTCGAGCTCAGTTATGTCAATCACACCAGTATGATAATTCAGCACTTCCGACTTCATCATTTGTCCCTTCGGGTCATATACGCTCCAGGAAAGTATTTCATGCATTTCCGTGTTCAAGTAAAAGACTCCATCCGATGGGTTCGGGTATACTTTTATGAGCGGTGATTCCGCTTCGGGCACGGTTACATCCGAAGACCAGTTGTCATACTCCAGCCGAATGCTTTCGGCTTCACGTATCATCACTTCACCGTTGAACATGAACGGGATGTACGAATGCACGGATTCACCCGCGGCTCCACCCCAAAAATCGTATTCTGACTTAATGACTGTGGCGTTGTCCGACACAAAATCACTGTAATGAATTGACATCAGGTCGCGCCATTCCCTGTACAACTGGGTCTGCAACGAGCGTTTGTATTGGACTCCATCGGCATATGAGTATTCATAACGGCACACATTCTCCCAAGCCATTCCGCCCCAACACAAATAAGTTTCCGACTGCAATTGCCCTTCCGGCGTATATTTATATTCGGTCGACTGTCCGTTTTCCCAACTTGAATTTTTCACGTTCCACTTTTTCACACGTTCGGATATGATACGCCCCTCTGCGTCATAAAACCAAGTCGTTGAATCCAATGGCAACCCGGCATCATCTACCCGACAACCCGACAGACGGCCGAGCGCATCATAAACGTAGTTCAGCGTATAGACGGCCGCTGCATTTCCCGACTCATCATAAACTTGCATTGACACGCCAGCTACATCATCACCATCATATGAAAATACATTCGACAGACAAAGTCTTTCCCTGCCATCTTCATACAAAAATTCATCACGCTGCACGTTTTTGTCCAGAAAACTCACTTTCGAATGTTTTACAGGCACACGTACACCATTATCATCATATTGAAACACATACTCATCCGTCATGTCATTCACACGGTTATAGACCGTTTCCACTTCCGCCGTGTTTTTCCATTCGCCATTCTTGAAAACCCTCTGTATTTGCTTCACGCAATGTTCGCCTTCGTAATACCATTCAGTTTGCGAGTCGCGCTCCCAGGATGCATCGGCAGCCTGCACATACTTTGTTTCAAGCTGAATTTTTCCCGAAACATTATATAGAAACGTATGACGATATTCTTTTCCCTGACTGGAAACAAAAAACTGGGACACCAGCGTTTCCGATGCCAAGACCAGACCGCTAAAGGTGCACATAAAAAGGCAGGTTAAAATACTGGACAAAATCTTCATCGCGCAACCAAACAAAACTTTCCGCATTAAAATTCCACAAAGATAGCCACTTTCAAGCAAAGAACAAGGCATTTGCAAAATTTTAAACACACGCCAGCACACTCAACCAAGTTCAAGGACAAAGGTTTCGTGCTGGCAACGGCATGAAGTCGTGCATCCGACAGCATCATGTTATCGTCCCACATATATGGGACACGTGTCTCACGGCCGTGGTACACGTGTCCCATATATGTGAGACACGTGTACCACGAATGTGGGACGATAACATCATAGGCATAAATGTACGACCTTGAAGGCTTGAGCCGACAATACACACGGACATAAACCGGCAACAACGTCTTTTTTCTGAAACTTACAACGAAACAGACGACAAACTAATGTAACTTTTCTTGTCCCGAACTCACTTTCACAATGAATAGTTTCAAATAAAATGCTTAATATTGCAACGTGATTGATAAAATACATAAAGACATGAAACGTATTGTAATTCCTCACATAGAATCGCTTGAAAGCGTAACGATAGAATACGCCGGCGAGATACTCGAAAACGAAGGGAAACGTGAAGCTCTGGACATACTGAACTGGGCTGATGAATTCCCCTACAAACCAATCACAACCTTCAACATCGGATATTCTTCAAAAGCCATTTACATAAAATATGATGTACATGGCAGTATGCTTCGGGCCATATACACCCACGACCAGGACCCTGTGTACGAAGACAGTTGCGTGGAGTTTTTTTGCCAGCGGCCTGACAGCGACCGGTACATGAGCTTCGGATTCAACTGCATAGGCACTTGTCTCGCCTCACGCAGAAAAAACCGTTGGGACGATGTGCAACAGCTTACAGCGGAAGAAATGCGACTCATTGAACGTCATTCATCGCTCGGACACCGTGCATTCAACGAAATGGAAGGCATGTTTGCCTGGGACTTGGTAGTCAAAATACCTTTCAGCCTGCTCGGCTACGACCATGAAGTGCCGGACAAGTTATTGGGAAATTTCTACAAATGCGCCGATGGAACGGAATCGCGGCATTTCTTGAGCTGGGCTCCCATAAAAACCGAGAAACCGGATTTTCATCGTCCGGAATTCTTCGGCGAACTGTATTTTGAAAAATAACCGCATATGCATAAAAGCAGGAAGGGCAAAGCGATTGATTTCGCTTTGCCCTTCCTGCTTTTATGACCCTACGACCTTTGCCCGGCATGAAATTTCCATTAACCGACTCACTTGCCGGCCGACTCTTTCGTTACCTTGCCGTAAATCAAAAGTGCCAATGCCGACACAAACCCGATACCCACAAAAACGAACCATATGTAATGGGCATGTTCCGTAGCAATGGCATACTCGGCAGCCGAAGAAAAATTCCGGGGGTCGGGACAATATTTTTCCAGCAGAAAACCAGAAAGTCCGAATGCAAACAGATAGGAAAAGAACGAATGCAAATGACTGAAACCAAGATACAGTCCTTCTTCTCCCTTCGGAGCCTGCAACGAAAAATACTCCAGAAAACGTGGCGAAATGAAGCATTCGGCAATAGCCTGCATGGCAATGCCGACAATCATCATGAATGCCACCGGATGCAGCCCCAGTATATAGTCGCTTCCCACCATATTACCAAACGACATGACCAAAGCCGACAATGGGATTATCAGCATGCCGACCGTCATGGAAGTCAAAGCCGAACGCTTCTTCATGAAAGAAGTCACGAAATTGACACATACAAAGACAACCAGCGGATTCACATTCGCATACCAGCCGGGCGAAGCGCCTTCACCAATCATGCGGATAACATATTTGGGCATAGTGGCGTACATTTGACTTTGTATCATCCAAAAGCCGCTGACAATCAATATCAGAATTATCAGCCGTGCATTCGTACACACTTTCAGCAAACCATGTCCCAGTTCACGGAAACTTTTGCCTTTTCCTTCTGTCTTTGCAGACTTATAAAACATGATTACGGCCACCAATGCCAGCAAGGTCATTCCGGCCGAGAAAAAATTAAGGTAGACCAAGCCCTGATCTCCCAGGCTTTTGCGCAACGGGTCAACCACCGTCTTGCCCGTAAAGGCACCGATGTTTACCATCATGTAAAAAATGGAATACCCCCGTGCACGGTTTTCGGAAGTCGTTTCGCGGGCCACCGTACCCGATATGACCGACTTGATGAACGCACCTCCTATCATGATGAGCACCATGATAGGCACTATCGACCAACGCATGTGGCTGCTCTCCAGCCCGGTAAACACGGTTTCCGTTGCACTGTCGCCATAGACGACCAACCCCGCTCCTTCAAGCAACGTGGGCAGTACCCCCAATCCCAAGTAACCGAAGGTGAGCAATGTAAACGCGGTAATGATTGACGTACGGAATCCTATCTTGTCGGCAAATGCCCCGACAAAAGTAGGCAACAGATACAATCCGGCCGAAAAAACTCCGGATATGAGGCCGGCTTCCACATCCGAAAATCCCCACACGTTCGACAGATACAAGGTCAACACAATGAACACGGCATAGAATGCCAGGCGCTCCAACAGTTCCACACTGTTGGCCACCCAAAACGCTTTTGAAAATTTCGATGACATAAATGATTTGTATTTTTTCCTGTTTTGATTCGTTTGAACAAAAAACAAGGGTGTGTCTTGTAAAAAATCGGCACACCCTGCTTGCTTTGTCTGCTTTGTCAAGGGAACGGCTGACGTCGTCCTATAATTTGGCAATACGTTTTATTTCGTCCATGACGGCCTTGGCAAACTTGTCGGCCTGCTCCATGGTTCCGGCTTCCGAATAGATGCGGATAATGGGTTCGGTGTTCGATTTCCGCAAATGCACCCATCCGGCGGGGAAATCAATCTTCACCCCATCCACGTCGTTGACCTCATACTGTGTGTAGGCCCGCTTGATGGCCGACAGAACCGCATCGACATCTATGGCCGGAGTAAGCTGTATCTTGTTTTTGGAAATGAAGTATTCGGGATAGGTCTTACGCAACTCGGAGACTTTTTTGCCCGACTTCGCCAAATGGGTCAGGAACAAAGCCACGCCTACCAGCGCATCGCGTCCGTAGTGACTTGCCGGATAGATGACCCCTCCGTTGCCTTCGCCTCCGATAACTGCTCCGGTTTCCTTCATGGCAGCAACCACGTTCACCTCGCCCACTGCCGAAGCGGTGTAGGTGCATCCGTAGCGGACGGTGACATCGCGCAAGGCACGGGTCGAACTCAGGTTCGACACCGTGTTACCCGGTGTATGCTGCAACACATAATCGGCCACGGAAACCAGCGTATATTCTTCGCCAAACATGCTGCCATCTTCACAAACAATGGCCAGACGGTCCACATCCGGATCGACCACAAAGCCTACATCAACCCCACCTTTGGCCATTAGTGCCGAAATGTCAGTGAGGTGTTCGGGCAACGGTTCCGGATTGTGCGGGAAATGTCCATCGGGAGTGCAATACAGCTTTTCAACCTTCTTTACCCCCAGTGCTTCCAACAAAGCAGGAATGGCTATGCCTCCGACCGAGTTCACAGCATCGACCGCCACCGTGAAACCCGCCGTCTTTATCGCTTCCACATCGACCAGGTCGAGTGCCAACACGCTTTCTATGTGCTTCTGAGTATAGGTCATGTTCTCCGTCAGTTTGCCCAGTTCATCCACTTCGGCAAACGTAAAGTTTTCCGATTCGGCAATCTGAAGCACATGAGCCCCTTCACTGGCATTCAGGAACTCGCCTCGTTCGTTCAGCAGTTTCAAGGCATTCCACTGCTTCGGATTATGGCTGGCCGTCAATATGATTCCGCCTGCTGCCTGCTCCATCACCACGGCCAATTCCGTGGTCGGAGTTGTGGCCAAGCCTATGTCGACCACATCAAAGCCCATACCAAGCAGGGTGCCTGTAACCAGCCGGCTCACCATGTCGCCCGACAAACGGGCATCGCGGCCGACCACAATTTTATTGGAGTCTGTTTTCCGGTTTTCTTTGATATGGGTGGCATAGGCAGCCGTGAACCGGGCAATGTCAACCGGGTTCAAGCCCTCGCCCACGCTTCCTCCTATCGTTCCACGAATGCCGGAAATCGATTTTATCAGTGTCATGACAATTGATGTTTATTTTCAGTTAGTCCTTTATTTCGTTCTTCGTAAAGCGGATTTTCATTTTATACCCATAGGGGATTACCTCCGAAGGATTGAAACCCAGTTTGGATGTGACAATCAGTTTGGCCTCCGACTCGGTCTTGCGCATGTAGCTCACTGCCTCGAGAAAGCCGAGCGACATTCCCTCGGTATTGGTTCCGTATGTAAAGTACTTCCAACCCTGTGACACATCCGGCGACCAATAGTCGGCCGTATCCGCTTGTTGCGTCAGGGTATATTCCAAGTATTTTGTACCGACCTTCAACTTGTCGTCCGCCTGCAGGGAATCCAGGTCGTTGCGCCCTTCTTTTTCCAGCCGGTAATACAGTCCGCTAGTCGACTTGAAATATAGTTTTTCATCCAGAAGGAACTCCTCGTTCGACGGCATTTCCTCCACAATTCTAAGCCCGTTGCGCTTGATATAATCCTCCACCAAAAGTTTTTCAGCTTTCAGTTCCTTGGCATAGATGCGCGTATCGCCACTGCATGAAGTAAACAACCACGCCGAAAGAAGCAAACCTGCGATAAGACTTGAAACAATCTTCATAAAGTTCTGTATGTTGATTTTAAGTTGCAAATATCCGACTAAATTATGAATCTGGCAAGTTAATTTTTATTTACAGACAGCCGGTAACGCAATGCGACAAGAGGGTTGTGTGTGTGCGTACGGAAATTTATTTTCATACGTACGGAAATGAAACGGCGTACGTGCGGAAATCGACTTGCGCACGTACGCCGTTTTCATGGCCGGCCGAGCCCTGCCATCAACGCACTCCAAGCACCTCTACCCTATACATGACGGGGGTGTAGGGAGGCACTTGTTGTCCGTAGCCCTTCATGCCGTAGGCCAAATGGGAGGGGAATATGAAGAGCCCCTCCTCTCCTACCTGCATGGACGGCAAGGCGTAATCCAGTCCGGTTATGACCTGCTTTTTGCCGACAACCAGTTCCTTGTCGGTTGCTTCATCCAAAGGTTGCCCGGCAAGCGAATAAAGACGGTAACGTACGCTGCACATATCATTCGTCTTCACCCGAGCACCTTTTGCCGACCGCTCCACCTTGTACCAGTATCCACCGGGCATTTTCTGCATTTCGGGGGCATGGGTACGCACGTAGGCCGTAATCAGGCTGTCTTCGCGCCGGGCCATTTCGCGGTTCACTTCAGTCAGGTCGAGCTGCGGACCCGTGGTGTGAACCGGCTTGTTGGATGGCAGTTGCGGACGAGTCTTGCGGCATGCGGCAGCCCCCGACACAAGCAACAGACAGCATAGCAGCATTTGAAACACTGGGTATCGCATGGGTTTTCTGTTTATCGGATGTTGGCAATGCTGATGATATCGGAGAAGACACCGGCGGCAGTCACCCCCGCCCCGGCTCCGTAGCCTTTTATCATCATGGGAAATTCATTGTAACGCTCGGTGGTGATGAGAATGATGTTATTGCTTCCCTGAAGGTCATAAAAAGGATGCAGGCTGTCCACCTCTTCGAGTCCGACCCGGCAGCGGCCGTTCTCCATCGTAGCCACAAATCTCCAGCGTTTACCTTCGGAGGCAAGTTTCCGGCGGCGTGTTTCGAAATCGGCATCCAACTGCGGGATGTTCTTCCAGAAGTCGTCCAGCGAACCTTCAAAATAGCGGTCGGGAATGAACAAATGCTTTTCCACATCTTCCTGCTCCACACGGTAGCCGGCCTCGCGTGTGAGGATGACCAGCTTGCGAATCACATCCTTCCCGCTGAGGTCTATACGCGGGTCGGGTTCGGCAAAACGCGCTTCCTTCGCCATGTATATGGCCTTGCTCAAGGGTATGTCCTCACTCAGGGTGTTGAATATATAGTTGAGCGTCCCGCTGAGTACGGCCTGCATTTTCAGTATGTGGTCGCCACTGTTTATCAGGTTGTTCATCGTGTTGATAATGGGAAGTCCGGCCCCCACGTTCGTCTCAAAAAGATATTTGACACCCCGGCGACGGGCGGTTTCCTTTAACGTGCGGTAGCTTTCATAATCGGACGAGGCGGCTATTTTGTTGGCAGCCACCACCGATATGTTGTGTTCGAGCATTGAACGGTAAAGTGCGGCAATGTCGGGACTGGCCGTACAATCGACAAATACGGAATTGAATATGTTCATGCCCAGTATTTCCGATTCGATGTTGGCCGGTCCGGCAGGGACACCCCGTTCGGCCAGTTGCTGCCGGTAGTTCTTCAAGTCGATGCCTTCACGGTCGAAGAGCATTTTGTCCGTGCTTGATATGCCCACTACATTCAGTTTCAATCCGTTCTGCTTCATGAGCTTGGGACGCTGTTTGTATATCTGTTCAAGCAAGCTTCCACCCACCGTTCCGATGCCGACCACGAAGAGATTCAGCACCTGATACTCGGACAGGAAGAACGAATCGTGAATGACATTCAAGGCTTTGCGGAGACTTGCTTTGTCGGTTACGAACGATATGTTCGTTTCTGATGCACCCTGCGCACAGGCAATGACGTTGATACCGTTGCGCCCGAGGGTACCGAAAAGCTTTCCGGCAATACCCGGCATTCGTTTCATGTTGTCTCCCACAATGGCAATCGTGACCAAATCATCTTCCGAACAAATCTCGTGTATTTCGCCCTGGACTATTTCGTTGTGGAACTCTTCCTGCAAAACCCGTACGGCCAATTCGCTGTCGGCATTGCGCACCCCTATGGATGTGGTGTTTTCGGACGATGCCTGCGACACCAGGAACACACTGATGCCGTTCTTGGCCAGCGCACGGAATATGCGGTAGTTCACCCCAATGACTCCGACCATACCCAGACCCCGCACCGTAATGAGCGAGGTGTCGTTGATGGAAGAAATACCCTTAATGGAACGACGCTGATCATCGTTCCGCTCGTTGGATATGTAGGTGCCTTCGGCCTGCGGATTGAACGTGTTCTTTATGCGTACCGGGATGTTGCGATGATACACGGGGAAAATGGTGGGCGGATAAATCACCTTAGCCCCGAAATTGCACAACTCCATTGCTTCACTGAAACTCAAGCGTTCAATCACATAAGTATTGTCAATAATACGCGGGTCGGCTGTCATGAATCCATCCACGTCCGTCCATATCTCAAGGCTTTCGGCATTGAGTGTAGCCGCCAAAATAGAAGCCGTATAGTCAGAGCCTCCCCTTCCGAGATTGGTTATACTGCCCGTATGCAAGTCGGAGGAAATGAATCCACCGCATACCGCCACCTGCGGAAGAGGGGTGAATGCCTGCCGAATGAGTTTCTCTGTGGCCGGGAAATCAACCACGTGCTTGTTGAACTGAAGGGTCGTCTTAATGAAAGAAGTTGAATCAAAATGCATCGCATCCCGTATGACATACGACATGATAATGGAAGAAATGGTTTCTCCATAACTCACAATCGTATCCAGTATGCGTGTGGACATGTCTTTTATCAGATATATGCCCTTGAATATGTTCAGCAGGTCATTGAACTTTTCCTGCACGCGCATCAGCACATCCGTCTTCTTATCGGCCGGCACCACCTGGTCAATAACCGTCAGATGCCGGGCATACATTTGTTCATATTCAATAAGGTAGCTTTCATCGCCACACGATGCCGTCTGCGACAGTTTATACAACTGGTCTGTCACCCCCGACAATGCCGACACAACTACCACCACCGGCTCTTTCTGGTTCTCTACAATTTGCTTTACACTTAAAATAGCCTCAACGGAACCTACGGACGTTCCGCCAAATTTCAGTACCTTCATTATAAAAAGATTAGTGTTTAGTATAACCTATCATTATTCTTTATCCCGGCCCTGTTGCCAATGTTTCATATCCCGACGACAATCAGCTGCCTTTTTTATCACCGACACCAAGCCTGAGATACGTTTCCTTTATGGTTTCCTCATTGTCGGTAATTATCAGAATGGAGTCTCCCGGTTCCAGGTGTGTATTTCCCCGAGGGACAAAATAGTTCTCGCCACGCTTCACCATAACCACCAGAGCCTTGTCGGGCAAGGAAATATCTATCAACGTATCACCGTTGGCTAACATGGATGATTCTATCATAATTTCGGTCATGGCCGACTTGATTTCATCTGAAAATTCAATGTCAAACTCCTTCAGCTTGTGCGTTTCCTTTGCAGGCAACGACAGGTGCAGCCACTTAGCCACTGCCGGAATGCTGGTACCTTGGATGACCAGCGACAACACGGTTATAACGAAAACGATATTGAAAATCATCTTGGCATGGGGCACTCCGTCCACCCAGGGATAAGTGGCAAATATAATGGGCACCGCCCCCCTCAGACCAACCCACGAAGTAAATATCCGGGAGTTGAAACTCATGCGCCGGAACGGAGCCAGACAAGCAAACACGCTGACCGGTCTCGAAACCAACATCATGAACAAGGCTATCGCCACACTGATGCCTGCCACCGGCCACAATTCGGATGGATTCACCAACAAACCAAGTGCCAGGAACATGATTATCTGGAAAAGCCACGTCAAACCATCGAAAAACTTCAACGAACTCCGCTTCTGCACAAAACGCTGGTTACCTATCATCAATCCGCCAATATACACCGCCAAATAGCCGTTTCCCCCTATAAAAGCCGCAAAACCGAAGATAAAGAACATAACAGTCAGCAGCAACACGGAATACAACGCATCATTCGCCAGGTTGATTCTGTTTATCAACTTTACAGAATATTTGCCTACGAACCATCCAGCCACGGCACCAAGCACAAACTGCTGCTGGAACTTCAACGCCACTTCCCAACCGCTGATTTCCGGAGTCTGGGCGAACTGAATCAACACGATGGTCAACATATAGGCCATGGGGTCATTACTTCCGCTTTCCAGTTCAAGCAACGGACGAAGGTTCTCTTTCAGCGACATGTTGCGCGAACGCAATATCCCGAAAACAGAAGCAGAATCGGTAGACGACATGACACTTGCCAGCAAGAACGACTCTACCAACGTGAACGACAGTGTATGAACCAGGCTATTGGTCAGCCAATAAATGAACAGACCGGTAACGGCGGCCATCAACAATACACCTACCGTAGCCAACAGCAGCCCTTTCGCCATGACAGGACGCACCTCAGCATAACGCGTATCAAGTCCGCCCGAGAACAAAATGATGTTCAAAGCCACCACCCCGATTGCCTGTGCCACCTCGGGCGAATCGAACTCAATGCCCAATCCCTCCGACCCGGCCAGCATGCCGATGAAGAGAAACAACAGCAATGTAGGAACACCGAAACGCGAACCGGTCTTCCCTACCAGCAAACTGATAAACAACAGGATGGAGCCTATTAACAAGAAAAGTTCTATCGACATGTCTAAAACAAAACTATGTTTTGTAACAAGAGTTCAATCAACTATTCGCCGTCAACAATAACGACATGATTTCATTATTCCTGCAAATGTAACACTTTTCACATAAAAAGCAACTTAATCTTTCATTAATATTCATTTCAACAAATATACATTCCAGAAAGAAACCGAACCCATATCCTTTGTTCTATTTAACCGGTTCCCATCTGTCCATAAACGAAAAAAGCGCAAAGGAGCAATAAATACCCTTTGCGCTTTTGATTTCGGAGAACATCAAAACACGTTCAAGAACGCCAATATATGACATCCTCTTTTTACTACATCCTCAGAACCGATATCCCAATGACAAGTGAAACAACGGAGGACAAATCTTTTGGTCATAGTATCTATAGTCAGAATAAGTACTTTTAATAAAACCATCAACAGCCAAGCCAACCGAAGCAAAAAAACGCCTCCATTCCATACCGCCTTTAAATTGAAAATAAGGACTACCCAAATCCAGCCCTAACAGTATTGAACCTCCAATTTTCATTTCAACAAAAGGTTGCAGATTTTTAATGGGATTGAGGTCATATCTCGTTGCAGCATAGAACGACATATTTACATTAGATGTATAACTCACACCTACGCCTCCTCCAACAAACCAACGCGACACGCGATAACCCAATGTCGCGGTCAGTTCCATTTTGCCACCATCTCTTCCTATTGCTATGGGTACCAACTCCACATAACCTCCATATGAACCTTTTTCCTTCGGCTTCTTCAACACCCGGCTACCGGCCAATGCATTGAATTGCCTTTCATTTACTACGGTAACCGTCGTCTCTTTTATATCCGCTTTGCGGAACTTCTTCTTCAGTTTTCCTGAAAGGTCGTTAAATGTAATGTACGTGCCATCATCACTCACTATTTCGCCCAATAGCGTCGTATTATCATTCAATATCAATACATCGACCTGCCTTTGAGTCACATATTCTTTCTCCACCCGGTTTACGGTCACACTATCGTTCCGACGTAATTTCTCCGACCCGCCACTACCGGCAATTTCATCAAACAAGATTTCTTCTATTTCATCACGGCTGAATGTCTGGGTTATCTTCCCTGTGTCATCCGCATAAACAACATTAAAGGAATCTTCACTGACCAATTTTCCTTGCAAACGGGCACCATCTTTGAATACAAGCGTACAACGACGAAGTTCCAACGATTGCGGCGGTTCCGCCTGATCAGATTCCGGATAAACCACCTGCTCAATGTCGGCGCGCAGAAAACGTTTGGTCAACTTGCCGGAGACATCCTGATAAGTCACCTCTATATCATTCTCTTCTATGACTTTTCCTTCCAGGCGAGTACCGTCCTTAAAAACAATAGTTGCCGTGTTCACGTCTTGTGCGATACCACACAATGCCCCTCCCCAAAAGAGTAACAGTACGCATAAACCCCGCTTCATCTGATTATTCCGTAAATTCAACAATTGTTCCGTTAACTATATAATCATACCTCAAACACAAGACATAGTTGCGGATTACGGTTTTCTCCGTAATGTTGACTACGGCCTGCGATCCGGTCAGCATAGCATTGCTGTACATATCGGCTAATGCATTTTCTTTGACGGCCCTTTTTGACAGCCCTCCAATGAAGCCAAGTACATAAACGGAATGCGATGTACCTTCAACCGTTCCTACTACCCTGAAATTGTTCCTGTTCAGGCAGACTTCTGTGGTATTGACATTCTTTGAGACATAACTTGTAAGCCCGCATGAGGTGATCGCTACCACAACCAACAAGATTGTCAATGCTTTAAAGGTCCTTTTCATTTTTCTTTATATTTAAATTGTACTTGCGACAAAGTTTGGTAAACAAACCAAACCTATTGACTATAACCATCTATAAAACATAGAAGCAGGAGATGAACCGTTTGCCAGACCTCTCCTGCTTCTATTGCCATTATTTTTTCAATATTTTACAGGTTTCTACTACTTTACCGTTATCCATGCAAAGCAGGTAAAGTCCTTCCGGTAATCCTGCTACAGAAATTGTAACTTCTGTATCCATGCAATGCATGTCGGAATACACGGTCATGCCTGAAGATGAAACCAAACGCACCATCCATTCACCATCATTATCCGAAACGGGAGCTATGTGCAGCACATCTTCAGCTACAGTCGGATAAACACGGAAGCGATTTGCAACGACAGGAGTATGCATGCCCGTAGAAGACTTTTCTGGAAGAAGGTAGGCTTCCACTATTACAAAATGCTCTTCAGCAACACTTTCATTTAGAACCACCGTTCCGGTATAAGTTTCGTAGCCTTCGGCTTCTATGGTGTACGGATAGCTGCCGGCCGGAATGTCTGCAAAGAACAAATTTATATTGTTATTCAACAGGGCTGTCATTCCATTTAGTGTGACAACGCCACAAAGGTCAGAACTATAACCACCTATGGGTGTCACCGAAAAAGTCACAAAGAAATTATTGGGGTCGGACTTGGGAACCGTAATGTTCAGTTCTTGAGTAGAGGTACCCATAGTTACTGTTCGCTGAAGAGAAGCTCCAGAGTAATCATCGAAAACGGCTTCAACCCACAAATCGTACGTGCCCGGTTCGAGAAAAGCAAAAGTTTCGGTACCACCCAGCAATGCATTCTGTCCTTTTTGATGTATGTAGCATCCAGCATGATCAGGCTCAAAAGGAACACCCGACTCGTCAAGCAAAGTAATGTGCAGATAAGGTTCAGCCGTAAAATCTATTGTCAGTTCCATATCTTCCTGCACATTGATGATTTCTTTACGATTCAGTTCTTCCGGCCACAACTCATAGGTGTAAGTTCCTTTGGGCAACTCGATGCTTGCCACTTCTTCAGGTGCATTCAGGTCTATGTACGCTCCAGCAATTCTTGCATCGGAAATCGGTTCATAAAAATCCACACCGCATTCTTCATAGCATTCCTGATAGTATGACAACACTTCCGGCGGCAACTTCACATTGACTTTCACGGTAACAAGTTCCCGTTCTTCAAGCCTGATGGTCACTTCGCTGCGTTCTCCTGCAATTACAGTAAATTCATTCACGTAACGTTCATCACCCTCTCCATAAACAGAACAATAAGTGCCTGCCGGCAAATAGAAAATATCCGTCGAAGATGCATAGACATAAATATCGTGTGAACTGCCACTCCGCCTAAGATTCAATTGTCCCGGATTGTCCAACGGATTACCTTCCGCATCAAGCACCTCAAACGACACGGTTCCATATTTGTCCGATGACAGTTCCACCTCAAGTTCATAATCCCCGTTCAGCTCCAGCACATTGTTTTCCGACTTGATTTGTCGTCCGAAATGATTCATTTGAACACCATATACATATGTTCCCGACAAAAGATAGGTAGAACCCGAAAAGCCAAGATCGGCATTGCCGCCAAGCATTACCGATTTGTTACCATCACTCAAAGTACCTATCCTGAAATCAGGAATACCACAAAAGCCATTTCCATCGCAAAATTCGGACAACAAGTCACCGAAAACCCGTACATTCAACTTACGATAATCCGAACTCATCGTACCCTTAACGTCCACGTCTTTTCCTTCCACCACAAACCGACTGTCATAATAAACCAACGAACTTCCAATCTTACATTCGTATGTACCATCATGCATCAGCAACGTGAGTTTTCCTTCACTGCCAAGCCCTTGGCCATACGATGGGACGACATTATCATCAGTCAAAGAATACACATACAATGACTCGTCCATGGGATTTCCATCCCGGTCGGTCATGCTAAAGGTCACTTTATGGTAGTTTTCCGGTTTCACCTGATAAACTACCTCCATGTCCTTGTCGCCCACGGTGAACGGCATCACCAAACCGCCGAAAAAACTAAGATTGTCTACTTGGGAACGGATTTCCCCCACCTTCAGCAGATACTCACCGGGACCCATGTACATCTGTGTATCAACGGAACGCTCCAATATATCCTGAGAACCTTCTGTTGAGGCTTTTTCAGACACAGAAACAGATGACCAAGCCCACTTGTCCGGGTCGTTTGTTGTAAACACCACACTGCGGTAATTGCTCATATCTACCAAAATGGTCTGGTCACGGTCTGAAATGAACGTACCTGTTTTCGGGAAACAAGGCTCTTCCCACCAATAAGACACTTCATAACGGCACGGATAGTCAGCCTTAGGCATTCGTAGTTTGAACAATCCGCTTGTTTCATCATATATGCCATCAGCCCCCCACTCGGTCCGAATTTCCACTTTTTCTACCGACATGAAAGAAGCCAATTTTACATCGAACGATATTTCCACCACTTCCACCGGTTCTGACTTTGCTGTTTGTGCGGGTTGTTCCGCCCGCAGTCCTCCCCATGCCTGCAAGGCTGCAAGGCAAAGGAGCACGGTTGACCATAATGTCCTTTTCATTTTTCTTTATTTTTTAATTGGTTGTTTATTCCTGTATTTTGCAGACGTTTTGCTGATTTTTAGCGTACATCATTCTTTTTCTTTCAAAAAAAAGTTGTTCAACACATTTTCTATCGCACCGCTATTTTCACCGCTTCTTTTCCTACCCGGACGATGTATATGCCGAACTGCGGCACAGCGATACGGTTGTCGTGGCTTTGGAGCACGAGCCGCCCGCCCAGGTCATACAGGCTGACTAACGGCCGGTCGGCGCGGTTAAGGATGATTTCCCCTTTGCACACTTCTATGCTCTGTTCCAAGGCGGCAACAGAACCAAGACCGGTTGAACCATTCATGGCTTGCAGATTGAACTCTTTCCACACATCGGCGTTTTGGTAGGCATCCAGACTTTCAGCAGGTACATATACCGGTATTTCACGGATGACATTATAAAAAGCATCCATACCGACCGCTGGAGGCGTGGTGGCCAACACGGTCATTTGGGTCAGACCGGTGCAACCGAAGAAAGTCTCTACTCCTATACTCGTCACACCTTTAGGAATGGTGACAGAAGTCAGGCTTTCGCATTCGTAGAAAACGCCGCTTTCTATACTCGTCACACTCTCGGAAATAGAAACGGAGGTCAGGCTGCTGCAACCAAAGAAAGTCTCCATTCCAATACTCGTCACGCTATTAGGGAGGGTTATGGAGGTCAGACCGGTACAATAGTAAAAAGCATATTCCCCTATACTCGTCACGCTTTCGGGAATACTGATGTAGGCCAGGCTGCTGCAATCGAAGAAAGCCTCGCTCCCTATACTCAGCACACCTTCGGGAATGGTGATGGATGCCACGCTTTCGCATTCGGCGAAAGCGCCGCCTGCAATAACTCGTGTTCCTGCCACAATGGAGTATGCACCGCTCAAGTCTTTTTTCGCACCCAACAGGCAATGGTCTACATAAAGCGTCCCATTGTTCCAGTTGCTTTCGTTTTCGTAGAAAGCTGTTCCTTGGAAAGCATAGCTCCCAATACTCGTCACCCCTTTGGGAATGGAAACGGAGGCTAGGGCACTGCAATCGGCGAAAGCACCGTCCCCTATACTCGTCACACTTTCGGGAATACTGACAGAGGTCAGGTTGATGCAATCTAAGAAAGCATAGCTCCATACACTCGTCACGCCTTCGGGGATGGCATAGGTTACTTCGCTTTTTCCTGCAGGATATTGAATGAGAATTGTTTGGTCTTTATTGAAAAGCATACCATTTTTAGCACTATAGTTAGGGTTGCCATCTTCCACAAGAATTGTTATGAGAGAAGGACAACCCCCGAAAGCGGCGTCCTCTATCCTCGTCACACCTTTAGGAATAGTAACGGAAATCAGGCTGCTACATCCATGGAAAGCCCATTCCCCTATACTGGTCACGCTTTGGGGAATGGTGACGGTGGCCAGGCTGCTGCAACCAAAGAAAGCCTCGCTCCCTATGCTTGTCACACCTTCGGGGATGGTGACGGAGATCAGGCTGTAGCAACCGTCGAAAGCATAATCCCCTATACTCGTCACGTTTTCGGGAAGGGTGACGGAGGTCAGGCTGCTGCAACCTAAGAAAGCACGGTCTCCTATTCTTGTCACGCTTTCGGGAAGGGTGACGGAGGTCAGGCTATAGCAACCGTCGAAAGCATAATCCCCTATACTCGTCACGCCTTGTTCTATCTGTACTGTTTTGATTTCGGCCTTATATGTTGACCACGGATTATTACTGTAATCATAGTCAGCCATTTCTCCGCTTCCGCTGATATGCAGGATGTCACCTTCGAGAAGCATCCAAGTAAGATTTTCACCACAAGTGCCGGAAGCGATAACCGCAGCCTTGGCCGGCAAGATAATGCCTGCCAGGCACAGGAACAGGACTCCTATTAAAGTTCTTTTCATTTTTCTTTATTTTTTAGTTGGTTGTTATTCATTTGTTTTGCAGACGTTTTGCTGATTTTTAGCGTACATCATTCTTTTTCTTTTAAAAGCTTGAATTCAATGAATTCAATGTCGTCCAATTCCTTCAACAACATGGGGCCGGGCGTGAAGATGACCCTCACGTGCCTGATCATGTCGGCAGTAAAATCCTTTGGAGTGTCAGCCCCCTCGCTCGACAAACTCAGACGGATGGTGCCGAAGTCGCCAAGCTGAATGCTCATGCCCATTTTCAGGAACGTGGGCAGCACGTCCACAAAGTTGTTCAACACATTTTCTATGTCACCTCGCGTGAGCGACGAACGGCCGGATATTTCTTTCGCCAGCGACTTGACAGTCATTTTACCTACATTTACGGCATTTGCGTAATACTTCCGCTGGCCTTCCGGGTCCTGCGGATTGCGTTTCTGAACCAATCTGTAATTCATGACAAACTAATTTTTAAAATGAATAAATGGGAAATGCCTCGGTTATGGCAGTAAATGGCGTTGCGTACACACAAAAATTTTCGGAACACCGCATGTGCATTTGCCATGTGATGCATAAAAATTTCCAAACGTCCGCAAATATTCGTGCAGACGTCTGCGCAAATATTTCCAGTATACCGGAAAAAAACGCGCAGACGTCTGCAAAAATTCACCAGCCACAACGGAGGCAAAACCTGTGAATTAAAACGTATTTGGAAAAATAAAAATGAAAATGGAAGGCTTATGCCCCGATGGGGCAAAACAGAACAATAAAGAATTGATTTATAGACACTTCTCTCTCTCT
>CASEAJ010000044.1 GCA_949285425.1 uncultured Porphyromonadaceae bacterium | reverse complement strand
TAAACAAGGGCTAAAGCAGGAGATTTTTTACTTCTAAGTTTTAATCTATAAGATTTTTACTTTTGCAATTCTATTTTGAGACAGCCTCGTCGGAAATGAACTGTATAATGAAAGCCTCAGCAAGTGAAAGTAATCTCACTCTCCCCCTAGGTTAGGGGGAGTACCGCGAAGCGGGGAGGGGGTACGAGGACAGTTAATAATTCACCTCACTACCTTCTTCTAAATCAGTTTTTTTTATTTCAAAATATTATCTACCTTTGTGGGCATAACATCTGCAAGGAGTGCAGAGACAACCTCCTGCATAAAAAAAATGATTTGCCTATGGTATAAAAAGCGTAGATTTTAATACGCGCATCTTGAAAAATAAAGACATATTAGGAAAAAGCGTTATTATCCATTTCTTGACTCTTGAAATCTCGACAATTTCAACACTCTTCAAGAAAATGCATATATGACGCTCACGCTTATCAGCGTGGGCTTTTGTTCGTATATATATTTGAAGAGTAGGTAGTCGAGAACCTCAGGAGTCAATGTAGAAGCGATAAAACAAAGCACCACGCTTTTTTTGTGCGCGTATGGTTCATTTTCATCCGGTGCCGGAAGTTCCGAAACGCCGAAACAACAAGGGAGTAGGAGACACTATAACAGTATGAAAAAAAAATGAACAATACCTTTTTTAAAACCAACCTGTTGACTATACTTGTTCTCACCTTATTTGCTTGCGGAGGAAGCAAGCAAGTGCCGGTAGCCACTACCCCGACAACACCCCAACCTTCGTCGCTGGGCGAAGCTATCGAGATGGACAAATGCCAACTATATGCCGAAGATCCCACGGCCACCTCGCCCCGTGCATGGGCACAATACAACGATTTCGACATGAAGAATGCCCAACGCTATGCCACCGCCCTGGCACGGGCTGATCTGGCCGGACAGATAGCCACCTTGGCAAGCGATGCCATTGAACTGTACAACGAACGATACGGAAATTCGACAAGCAACGGCCAAGAAGCCAAGAAGGTGGCCGAAGCTGCCACCCGGGCCAAAAGCCAGGTAAAAACCGTGGCTGAAGAACTGATACGCGGCAGCCGCATCGTCATGTCAAGTTTTTACCGCCAAGCCGATGGCACTATCGATGCCTACGTATGCGTGGAAGCCGACTACAATGCGGTACTCGAACAACTGAAGAAGAACGCCGAAATACAACGTGTCATATCCGACACGGAAAAAGCCCGGGTAGAACAGAACATGAAAGACTTCGAAGAGTCCATGCAGGAATCGTTCGAAAAACTGAAAGCGGAAAAAGCAAAAGGATTGTAACAGCCCTATGAAAACCGCACATCACGGTCGGCTGTGGCTCCTGTTGTTGTCCACGGCCAGCCTTATACAACCCGTCTTGGCAGGAAAACGTCTCGATGCTTCCGAAAAGTATCCGCCACGCTGGTTGCAACAGCTTCCCGCGTCCACCAACGGTTCCTGTTATTTTGTCAAAGCGGAAGCTCTTGCCGACACACGCACCCAAGCCAAAGACCAAGTGATATTTGACCTGATGGAACAGGTGGCCATCGACCGCAACGTGAAAGTATCGGACATGGTGACCATTGACATTGAAACGGAACGGGGAACCGGCAACCAAATGACCGACTACCAAAAACGTACACATGCCACATCGGAAATAAAACAGGAGAGCGATGAAATCACCTTACGCTACAAAGTGGCTGACAGCTACTGGGAAGAAGTAACCGTGAACGGCCGGCGACAATACCGGTATTACAACTTATATCAGGTGGCCCGTCCGCAACAACCGGCGCAGTTCGATCCGGTGACTTTTACCACCCGCTACGGTGCGTCCGGTCTGTGGAGGTCGGCCATCGTGCCCGGATGGGGTCAAATGTACAAAGGTGTCACCGGCAAAGGCTGGATGTTTCTGGGAGGAGAGATAGGACTGGTCGGCGGCCTTGTCGCCACCGAAAGTCTGCGACAACATTACATCCACATGACAGAAGAAACCCGCAACATCGAACATCGGCGCATCTATCGGTCACGCTCGCGCAACATGGCCACAGCACGCAATGTGTGCATTGCCGGAGCTGCAGCCCTGTACGTGTGGAATCTGATTGATGCTACGGTTGCACCGGGAGCAAAACGCATCATCGCCAACGGGAACCGGCCACTGGCCGTTGTCCCCTATGCTTCCGCCGAGGATTCGGGACTATCCGTATCTTTCCACTTCTAAAAATCATTTTTTAACAAAAAAAACCAAACAAAAAAACAATGAAACGAATCAAAACAAATCTGTATATCCTATTAAGTTTTCTAACTGTCATCGTTTGCACCACATCCTGTGTTGAGGCCGAAATCAACGACTACGGCAGCATACACGGCACCATTAAAAACGCCGTGAACGGCGAGGCATTGAGCAATGTATCCGTCACACTGACTCCTGGCGGGAAAACCACTGTTACCGGAAGTGACGGAAGTTACCAGTACATAGACATCACACCCGGTGAATATACGGTGCAGGCACAAAGCAACGGATTCCAGTCCAACAGCAAGTCAGTAACCGTAGAAGCCGGAGCCATCGGACGCTGTGACATACAACTGATGCCCGGCAACGGCGTATTGTTCATCCAAAACCCGAACGCCCAGTTCGGTCTCAGCAGCACCTCACAATCCGTCCTGCTGCGCAACACGGGTACCGACCGCATAGACTGGACGGTGGACTACAACTGCAATTGGATTGTGGCTGTCACCCCTGCTTCGGGTAGCATCGATGCAAACGGCAGTGCCACACTCACCATACGCATAGACCGTTCGCAGATACCCGACAACTCGGAACTGAGCACCATTGTCATGGTAAACTCCACCGGTGGAAATGCACCGATTTACGTATCGGCCAACGGAAGCATGAACACCGGCGATGCATCGGGGGTCGTCCCGAACGGACTTTACGCCTACTACACGTTTGAAGATAACAGCCGCAGTGTCGTCGGCGGACCTAACGCCAGCATTGTCAATCCACTGTACATGGCAGGAGCTGCCGATGGAACGAAGTCGGTTGTACTGAACAGCCAAAGCATACTGAACATACCCGAAGGCATGATTGACAAAAGCGAATTTGCCGTTTCATTCTGGATAAAAGGAATGAAAAACGGACATCTTTTCCACGTTCAGACCAATGCCAGCAACAGTTCGGGCAAGAACAATTCTTTCACACTGACGGTAAACAACAGCGGCAACCTGCATTTCATCGTGCAGAACTACAACTACTGGTATCCGAGCTACAACAAAATTCCCGCGTTCAACCACAATTACCTGAACGCCACCGAATGGCATCACATAACCCTTTCGTCCGAATTCGGGAAAACACAATACGCCCGTTGCAACACCAAACTATATATCAACGGTGAATATGCCGATATGGTCAGCGAAGAAGTGAACCCCTACGACAAAAAAGACTACGGAGCTGGTATCAAGTTCACCATGGGAGGTGACCTGTATGACCTCGAAGCCATTTTCGGCATGAACGTGGACAACCTCCGCTTCTACCAACGGCAACTCACCGACGACGAAGTGGCACAAATTTATCTCGCCGAAAGGGGATATTAAGACGTAACTATTCATCCAATAAAAACAGGCCTTTTTTCTTTGTCTTGCTTTGTTCATACCCCTACCCCCTCTTCGAGGGTACTCCCCCTACCTTAGGGGGAGAGTGAGAAATGAACTGTATGACAAGACATTGAAGCCTAAGCAAGTGATGGTAATTCCTTTCTCCCCCTAAGGTAGGGGGAGTACCGCGAAGCGGGGTAGGGGTATGAAATGAGGAACAGAAGTCCACACAAGGGTAGAAGCGCAAAAAGACCATAAATGATTATCCGTTGAATAGTTACATTAAAACTCATAGACGGTTAGTTGAAAGTTGAGAATGGAAAGTGGAAAACGGGGAGTGACGAGTTGACAGTTAAACATTAATCATTCTCCCCGCTACTCACTCCCCGCTATCCGCTACTTAACATTAAACATTTATTCACAATAAAAAAAACAACAGACTTATGAAAAAACAACTCCTGTTTTTAGCCTTCATGGCTTTTGCATGCCTGTCGGTACATGCACAGAACCGTACCACCGACTACAAGGAATCAAGCGCACGCAACCTGGAACCCCTGCACAGCGTGATGGTGTCACCCCTCATTGCCGATTTGCAAATTACGGGCGACCGCATTGTGTACACGGAAAAGGATGCGTTCGCAGCCTATGCCGTTACACCCGATATAGTGAAATTCATTCCCAACTTCAAGAAGGTGGCGTTGAGCTGCGCCGCCCGCGCCCACGGGGCCGATGCCATTATCGGCGCAACCGTTGACGTGATTACCAATGCCGAAGGCCGGCTGGAAATCAGCATTTCGGGCTACCCGGCCAAATATGTCAATTTCCGTAACGCCACGGCCGATGACATCAATCTGGTGCAGAGCGGAGTAAACCTGATGAAACAGAGTGAAACCGACATTCTCAGCATGCCGACCGACCAGACACGTTTGAATGTGGAAATAAACAAGTAAAGGAGGATACGCAATGAAACGACTCACCATGACCATCTGCCTGATTTGTGCAACCCTGTTGTACGCCGCCGGGCAACTCATTTCCAGTTCATCGCTGGTAGTCACCAAAACCAACTTTTCTTTGCCGGAAATAGAACCCGGCTACGAACAGTCCATCGATGTGGGTTATGATTATCTGGAGGAGGATAACACAGGACTGGATTTGAACTACATCGGAGGATGGCGATTCAACCGGATGTTCTTTGCCGGCATTGGTACCGGACTGTATTTTAACTGGTATGGGGCTAAGTCAACCGGATTCTATGTCACTCCTTATACTTATGATTATTTTAGAATCTTAAACACTCCCACCGTCAACGTGCCTCTTTATGCCCATGCCCGGGTTTATTTCACAAAAAAACGTTGTATGCCGTTTGTGGGACTTTCTGCAGGAGGGTTGTTTTCCAAAAAAGGAACGTTTAATTGTCAAAATGTAATGGATGACAATGCTTACTACGAAACGGAATATAGCACAAACCGTTTCTTGCTCAATGTAATGGTGGGAGCCTCCTATCGTATGACGGCCCGTTCAGACCTTTATCTCAGTGTCGGCTTCAAGGGGAAAACCCAACCCTATGCCGATAACATCGACCGCTATGGATTTGACATGAAGCAAAAATTCCTTCCGGGGATGGATGCCCATATCGGTTTCACTTTTTAAACAGAAAGCGAGGTGAATGATGAAAACGATAAAAATGAAACCAATGCTTTGGTGCCTGGCCGCTTTGCTTTGGGCCGGCTGTGAGCAAAAAATAGGAATAAGTATATGGGAAGTGTCTACCACAGAAATCTATCTGAGTGACGACGTAAAAGAACAAACATGCAATATCCATTCCTCCAGTCCCTGGACAGCCACCTGCACAGCCGACTGGATAATATTGGACAAAACCTCCGGCGGGAAAGGAGAGCAGACCCTCACCGTGCAATTGAAAGAAAAAGCCAAAAACTTAGAAGCTACAATTCGTTTGAAAAATGAAGAAGGAAAAACAGCCAATATATTGGTGAGAAGTAGTACTCCAATACATGTCATTTTTTATACAACAACAAATCGACAGCCATTGGATATTTCCCATTGGAATGTGGATGATGTAGAGAGCCACATCTATGGGGAAATCAGAATATATCAATCTGTTAAAAACATAGTCGAAAAGTTTTTTCAAAATGAAAAAACTTTGGTTAGCATATTCTTGCCTGAAGGAATAGAGAGCATTGGAGATTATGCGTTCTCCAATTGCTCAGCACTCACACAAGTGGACATTCCCAACAGCGTGACAAGCATTGGAGACGAGGCGTTCTCCGGCTGCGACGCACTCACGCAAGTGGACATTCCCAACAGCGTGACAAGCATTGGGGACTGGGCGTTCTCCAGCTGCACAGCACTCACGCAGGTAACTATACCCAACAGCGTGACAAGCATTGGGAAGGGAGCATTCCACAGCTGCGAAGCACTCACACAAATAGACATACCCAACAGCGTGACAAGCATTGGAGACGAGACGTTCTTCAACTGCTCCGCACTCACACAAGTAACCATAGGTAGTGGCGTGACATGCATTGGAGATTCAACGTTCTACAACTGCGAAGCACTCACACAAGTGGACATACCAAACAGTGTGATAAGTATTGGAGACTATGCGTTCTTCAACTGCTCCGCACTCACGCAAGTAACCATAGGTAGTGGCGTGACATGCATTGGGGACGAGGCGTTCAGTCGCTGCTCCGCACTCACGCAAGTGGACATACCAAACAGTGTGACAAGCATTGGAAACTATGCGTTCTACAACTGCAACGCACTCACGCAAGTAAACATACCTAACAGTGTGACAAACATTGGAGACTGGGCGTTCTCCGCCTGCTCCGCACTCACACAAGTGGACATACCAAACAGTGTGACAAGCATTGGAAACGGGGCGTTCTACGGCTGCGAAGCACTCACACAAGTAACCATAGGTAGTGGCGTGACATATATTGAACGTACTACTTTTTGGCATTGTAACCGTTTACGAACGATTTATTGTAAACCTTTTTCCCCGCCAGAATCGAATGGGATTATTTTCCTAGAAATACCTGTAACCGTAATCTATGTACCGCGGACAAGTGTTGAGTTGTACAAAAACGATGAAACGTGGAGTGACTATGCCGACAAGATTGTCGGTTACGACTTTTAAATCGGCAACCGGCTGTAAGGTTTCATGAAAGAGGGTGTATTTTGTTGCACCCTCTTTCATTTTTTGGTAAGGTGTTCTGTACGGGTCGAACATATTCGACCCCTGCGGTTGGTGTATGAAGGTGTATCAGAATGACCCATCTGCTGCGTTACTTTCGATATACGGCGAAATTGAAAGTTGAAAATGGAAAATGACGAGTGACAGTTAATCATTAAACATTAATAATTAAACATTAACCCGTACCCCACCGTCACTTCGTGCCACCTCCCCTACATAGGGGAGGAGTCGGAAATGAACTGTATGATGAAAGCCTCAGCAAGTGAAAGTAATCTCACTCTCCCCCTGGGTTAGGGGGAGTACCGCGAAGCGGGGAGGGGGTACGAGGACAGTTAGGGGTTCTGTACGGGTCGAACATATTCTCCCCCTGCGGCACATTCGTTTTCAACTTTCAATCATCAATACAGAAAGCGTATCAGCACCATTTCCGAACGTGTGCCTATGCGGTATTGGGGGCCCCAAATGCCCAGACCCGACGAAACATAATAATGCGTCTGCCCCCGGCGGGAATAGCCGTGCGGATTCTCATACATAGAACGTACCACCAGGTTAACGGGAAAGAACTGTCCGTCGTGTGTGTGGCCCGACAGTTGCAGGTCGGCCCCGCAGGCCTCCGCCTCTTCCAGATGATAGGGCTGGTGGTCGAGCACAATGACAGGCTTGTCGCCGGCAAGCGGCTTCATCAGTTCGGCCAAGGGTTTGCGCCGCAGGTTCGTGCGGTCGTCACGTCCCACCACATAGACCTCGCCGCCGAGCAGCACGGCCGAGTCGCGCAACACACGCACACCGCCCCTCTCCAGATAGGCCATCTTGGCGTCTATCTGCCCGCCTATGTATTCATGATTGCCCGGCACGGCATATACACCCAAGGGTGCACGCAGACGGGCCAGTTCCTCGTGCATGTGCTGCCGCTCCACAGGTGCCAGGGCATTGTCGAACACATCGCCGGCCAGCAAAACCGCATCGGGCCGACGGGCATTGATCAGGTCGACATAGTGTTGCAGACGCTCTTTCCCTATGGTAAGGCCGAGATGCACATCGCTCACCAGCAACAGCCGTAACTCGCGCCCCTGCACAGGCCGGCCAAGCGGCGAAAGTTCCATTTCCACCACCTGCGGATGATTGAAACGCCAGTTGCCGGCCACCAGAACCGCAACGATGACAAGCACTCCCGCACCCAACGCTCCGCACCGGAAAGTCACCATGCCTCCCGACGCCCAACCGGCCACACGGGCCACCAGACACACCAGGTCGGTCAGCAGAAAAAGCACTATGAGATAAAGAAAAACAATGATGGCCGTGTGCCCCACAAAAGCCACCACCCGCGCACCCGGAAACCCGGCATGCATGCCTGCCCAGGTACCTGCCAGCAGGCATACATACAACACGAGCGAACCCGACAGCCAAACGTTGCGCAACACCGGAAGCCCCCGCAGGGCCACACAACCGCGCCACACGGCATAGGCCACGAGCAACGAATAGACAAGCAAAAGCATTAAAAACATGTATTTCATATATTCATCTTTTTGCCGTTACGTACTTATTCCACAAATATAATATAAATGGACGTAAAACCACCAAACCTGCCCGGATTGTCATCTTCTTCTGGCATAAGTAACTCGTAAAAATCAAACGACATTGTTTTCAGCAACTCATTTTTTATATGCTCGTGGTCTTCTCCGGTTGCTTTTGTGCTTGCAGCCGGTCACGCAACCCGCAAAAAAATACCTACTTTTGGTGATTGCACAGTTCATCCAAAGAAGCGACCTTTGTCGTGTCAGAAAAAAAAGGAATTTAGTTTGTTTGTATTAATTAGCAGCCATTTCTGCCCGGAACATTCCCAACGTGCATCCGGGCAGAAATCTCTTGTTCATCAAAACAGATGGCCTATATTTGTACAAACAAACCTCAATATACAACCAAAAACAAAAAAAGACATGCTGCAAGGAAAATACTCGGCCAACCAGAAAATGAACGACATCATCACCGCCGACCCCACCCTGTTGCTTGTGGTGTCACGGTTCGGCCTGCCACTGGGCTTTCAGAACAAGACCGTAGGCGAAATTTGCGAAATGCACGGAACCGACACCTACACATTTCTCACGGTCATAAACTTTCTTGCCGAAGAGAACATGGAAATGGACAACCAGTACGGGAAACTGCGCATTGACAACCTCATCGAATTCCTGAAGAACGGACACCAGTATTTTCTCGACTTCAAACTGCCTTCCATACGCACAAAACTGATAAATGCCATCGAATCAAGCGGAACGGAACAGGCACACCGCGACATATTCCTGCGTTTTTTCGATGAATATGTAGAAGAAGTGGACAGCCACATGCGCTACGAAGACGAAGTGGTGTTTCCCTACGTGATGCGCCTGCTGGCCGGCGACAAACCTGCAGCATACGACATACACATGTTCGAAGAACGTCACAACCAGATAGACCAGAAGCTGATAGACCTGAAAAACATATTGATAAAGTACTATCCATCGAAAGGCAATTCGTTCCTGCTCACCGACCTGCTCACCGACATTGTCGCATGCGGCACCGAGCTCACCGGACACAGCAACGTGGAAGACTACATGTTCATCCCGGCCATAGAAGCCATAGAAAAGACCATGGAACAAAACCCGCAGACAACAGACGGACAGACACAAGCGGACTGACCGGTGATTTAGCATAAACTGAAAATGAAAACAGAAGAAAACATACTGAAAGCACTCATCGCCGAACCTTCGGCCATCCTGCGCAGCGGACTGTCCATGGTGCTGAAACGCATACCGGGCTACCGGGTGCTCCCCATAGAAATAAGCAGCATCGAAAGCCTCGGGCACATTCTCGAACAACACAAGCCCGACCTGCTCATTATCAACCCTTCGTTTCTCGGAGTGACCGGCATAGACAACACCCGGAACGAAAGCATGAACCCCGAACTGAAGATAGTGGCCCTCACTTCAACCACCTACAGTGAAGGCATACTTGCGAAATACGATGAGGTCATCGACATACACGACAGCACCGAACAAATCAAACAACGGCTGGACAAACTCTTCAACGAACCCGAAACTGCCAGCGAATCCGGCGATGAAAACGAACTGCTGAGCATCCGCGAAAAGGAAATACTCGTGCTCGTGGTCAAGGGGATGACCAACAAGGAAATCGCACAGAAACTGTTTCTCTCGACCCACACGGTGGTCACTCACCGGCGCAACATTGCCCGCAAACTCGAAATTCACAGTACATCGGGCCTCACTGTCTATGCCATTGTCAACAAACTGGTCGAACTCGATGATTTCAAATAAGGCACCGCATAATCAGCCGTAACAGCCGTTTCCACCGTCACACATGTACATAAGCCCGTTTCTTTTTTGTCCGGACTGTTTTTCTCATCGGTCATTTACCACCGGTAAACTCCCTCTTCAAAAAACAATCCGCCCTAAAAAACAATCCTCGGAAGACACTTCGTTTTTCCCAACTTGTTTTTTATCTTTCCTTAATTTCTGTCAAGAGGGGGAAATATTTCCTTCCATACGGAAATTTATCATTATCTTTGCATAAACATGTTACGGACAGGTGCAGTCAAAATGGAAGCCACGCCTTTTTTCATTTGTCTTCCGCACCGGCCGGCTTTTTCCGTTTTACTTTTGAAATCAACGGCACCAAATGAAAAACGAACAACTCAAAACCTGGTTTTTTTACGGCATAGTGGTTGCATTGTTCATTGTGTGCACCTCCCTGCTATACCAAAGCGCCGAACACCTTGAAACGTACACCGAAGCCGCCACGACAACTGCTGGCAACATACCCTCACCCAAAGACATGTTCATGGAATCGCTGCATCACAACATGGCCGAAGACGCGGCCCTGCTGTTGCTGCAAATCATTGCCATCCTGCTTGTTTCACGCCTTTTCGGATTCATTTTTGCCAAGATAGGACAGCCTACGGTCATCGGCGAAATACTGGCGGGCATTGTGCTGGGTCCATCGCTGCTGGGCAAGCTGTGGCCGGCCGGCTTCAACTTCCTGTTTGCCGAAGGCACGCTCGACAACATTTATATCCTGAGCCAAATAGGGCTGGTGCTTTTCATGTTCATCATCGGACTGGAACTGGATCTCAGTTCGCTCAGAAACAAACTTAGCCAAACCTTCGTCATCAGCAACGTAAGCATCATCATCCCGTTCTTCGGTGGCATGCTGCTTTCCTACTTCATTTACGAGGAGTTCGCCGCAGGCCACACCAGTTTCATCTCGTTTTCCCTTTTCATCGGCATTTCCATGAGCATAACGGCTTTCCCCGTGTTGGCACGCATCGTGCAGGAAAAGGAACTGACCAAGACACACCTCGGCACCATATCCATTGCCAGCGCAGCCACGGGCGATGTCACAGCCTGGTGCCTGCTGGCCGCCGTTATCGCCATCGCCAAAACGGGCAGTTTCATCAGTTCCATATACACCATTCTTTGTGCCGTGGCCTACGTGGTAGTGATGCTGCTGGTGATAAAACCCTTCCTCAAACGCATCGGCTCCATCTATTCGAACATGGAAGTGATGAACAAAAGCATTTTCGCCTTTTTCATACTCGTTGTCATCCTGTCTGCATTCATCACCCAGTTCATCGGCATACATGCCCTGTTCGGAGCCTTCCTGGCCGGAGTCATCATGCCTCCCTTCCCCAAATTCCGGCAAATGCTGGTGGAACGGATAGAAGACCTTTCCGTCACACTGTTGCTGCCGCTGTTCTTCGTCTACACCGGACTCAACACTGAAATAGGCTTGCTCAACACACCGCATCTGTGGACCGTGTGCGGACTCATCACCCTGACCGCCATTCTCGGAAAGTTCATAGGCAGTGCCCTGCCGGCCAAAGTGGTGGGCGAATCGACTCAAGACAGCCTTTCCATCGGCATTCTGATGAATACGCGCGGACTGATGGAACTCATCGTGCTGAATATCGGCTACGAAATGCACATACTCCCTCCCGCCATATACGTCATGCTGGTCATCATGGCCGTGGTCACCACTTTCATTACCACTCCGGCCCTGTCGCTCATCGAAAAAATATACTCACGTCAGCAAACAGAAGAAGAATATCAGCACACCCAAGCATTGGGCTCATTCCGGGTGCTTATCTCCATGGGCAACCCGCTGAACGGGAAACCGATGCTGCGCGTAGCCAAATCGGTACTCGATGGGGTAAAGAAAAGCCTCGATGTCACCGTGCTCCACATGACACCGGGCACCGACACAAACCCCATACACGGCGAGCACTTTGCCATTGAAAGTTTCAAGGATGTGCGCAAAGAAGCCGAATCGCTGCACATTCCCATACAGGCCCGCTACAAAGTGGCCGACAACATTCAAGGCAGCATTGTACGCATGGCCAACCACTATCGCTATGACTTCCTGCTGGTCGGAGCGAGCATATCGCTCACCGATCCCGGCAAGCGTTACATATTCCGCAGAATCAAATGGATGAACCGGCTGATGTACCGTTTCCAAAAGCGGGCATTGTTCTATCCCGGCACGCTTATTAAAGACAAGACACGCTATTTCATCGAAAACAGCCAATGCAGCGTGGGGGTTTTCATTAACCGAAACTTCAGGGGAATCACATCGACCATCCTGTTTTTGCACGATGAAAACGACCTTTTCCTGTTCCGTTATGCCCGCTATCTGCTGAAGAACAGCCACGATGTGAGCATTGTCGTGCTCGACGTGAACAACACACTGAAAGACCCGGCTTTGGCCGAACCCTACGAAACGTTGAAAGCAAAATATCCAACCCGCATCCGGTCGCAGCAACAGTTCATGTCGGGACTCATGCCGCGCTACAGTTTCATGCTCATCGGATATCACACCTGGGAAACGCTGTCCGAAGCAGGAAGCGATATGCTGATACGGATACCCTCTACCCTCATCATCAACAAAAAGTCGAGCCGGAACCGCTCCACTTTCGATGATGAATACGCCGATTTTGATGACAGTCCGTTCGAATAAGGATTCCGGACGAAACTGAAAAAAAATGCTGGACGGCACGGAAGTTTCCGTGCCGTCCAGCATTTTTTTCGGAAGAAAAGCCTTCCGCTGTATTCATACTTCAGGTGCAATGAAAACAGAAAACCTGTCCGTCTGAAGAACAAAAACCACCGACAAAGTAATATTAATCCAAATCGGTCATTATATTTGGGTTAAAACAAACTCATTTGTCCTCCTTCGTCCACATGCCCGGTAATGTCATCGGGCAAAACAGAGTCTTTTTTCGCCGGGCCAGTCACGGCATCTGCATCCACATCCGCCGGTTCTTCAACCGGTTTATCCGGAACCGAAGGGTCCATTTCTTCGTTTTCATCGATGTTTTCATCCGTTTCATCCTCTTCCGGTTCGGCAGGTTCGGCAAAGCGAAGCGGTTCCAGTTCGTTCACCGTCTTCACTTCAAACGTGGTCAGACGTTTGCCGCGGGCCTTGCTGCTCTTCACACCCACAAACGATTCGGCATCCACCTCCATCGTACCCCGGTGCGCATCGTGCCCGCCATACACCACTTCGAAACGGGGATAATCGGCATCGGATATCGAGGCAATGGACGATTTCGGATTGTCGCCTATGAAACTCTGTGGTTTTTGAGAAGGTTCCAGCTGGAAACGTTTCAGATAATAATACTTCTGGTCCGCATCATACAGCACCACCGACCACACTTTGTCGGGACTGAACTTCTCAACCCTGAGCATGTCTTTCTCGAAATGGTTGGTCAGGTCAAAATTCGTGGTGTAATACGTCCCGTTTATCGAAAGCACCAGCACCAGGTCGTCACCGTGGAATTCGCCGAGGTAGTCGCCGCGTCCGTCATAGTTCAGTCGCAACACATCGGGGTCAAACCACACCTTGCGTCCACCCAAGGTGGATGCGCCTTTCTGTTTCAGTGTCACCTTCTGCACCTCGTTGCGGGTGAGCAGGTTTCCGCGCGACTGCCGTCCCTTGATAGCCACCTGACTGAAATCCTTCTCCAGGTTCAGCTTCAAAAGCCGTGGCCGGGGTTTCAGCGTAATGCGCACCACTTCGGCCTCGCCATTCGGATTGGCGGTGAGGTACATGATGCGCGAACCGGCCGTACCCAAGGTCATGTCATATTCCTTGTCGCGCGCCACTCCGGTGATGGCAAAACGTTTTATGTAGAACGGACCCGCCTTGCCGTCGCGATACACCACGTTGTATATGGTCCGTTTGTCGTTTTTCTTGAACACCGATACGAACAGCATGTTCTTGCCCACAAACACCTTGTCGGCCACCCGCACTATCTTGTACTTTCCATCCTTGAAAATGACGAGAATGTCGTCTATTTCCGAACAGTTGCACACGAACTCATCCTTTTTCAATCCTGTGCCGATGAAGCCTTCTTCATAGTTCACATACAGTTTTTCGGTAGCTTCAATCACCTTTGTCGCCTCTATGGACTCGAAATTGCGTATTTCGGTGCGGCGCGGATACTTTTTCCCGTACCGCTCCTTCAAGCCTTCAAACCAGGATATGGTATAGTCCACCAGGTGAGCCAGGTTATGATTGATTTCATCTATCTTCGCCTGAATGGCAACCAGCGTGTCGTTCGCCTTGTCGCTGTCAAACTTCGTGATACGTTTCATCCGGATTTCGAGCAATTTCAACAAGTCTTCCGTGCGCACTTCACGAATGAAAGAAGCCTTGAACGGTTCCAGGCGTCGGTCTATGTGAGCTATAACCACGTCCTGCGAGTCACTTTCCTCGAACTCGCGGTCCTTGTATATGCGGTTTTCAATGAAAATCTTTTCCAGCGAAATGAAGAAGAACTGTTCCTGCAGTTCACCGCGCTGTATTTCCAGTTCGCGGCGCAACAGGTCCATGGTGTGGTCGGTGCTGATGCGCAACAGGTCGCTCACCCCCATGAAACGGGGCTTCTTGTCGTGAATCACACAGCAGTTGGGCGACACGCTTACCTCACAGTCCGTAAAGGCATACAGTGCATCGATGGTCTTGTCCGACGACACGCCCGCAGCCAGATGCACCAGAATCTCCACGTTGGCGGCCGTGTTGTCGTCGACCTTACGTATTTTTATTTTACCCTTTTCGTTGGCCCGTATAATGGTTTCTATGAGTTTCGGCGTGTTGGTTCCATAGGGAATTTCGCTAATCACCAATGTCTTGTTGTCGAGTTTGCCTATCTTGGCACGGATTTTCACCAGTCCCCCACGCTCGCCATCATTATAACGGCTCACATCGACCGACCCTCCGGTCTGGAAATCGGGATACAGTTCAAACGGTTCCCCTTTCAGGTAAGCCACACTCGCATCGAGCAGTTCGTTGAAGTTATGGGGCAATATCTTCGAATTCAAGCCTACGGCAATACCCTCCACTCCCTGCGCCAGCAACAACGGGAACTTGATGGGCAGCGTTATCGGCTCCTTGTTGCGCCCGTCATACGACAGCTTCCACTCCGTTATCTTCGGGTTGAACACCGTTTCAAGAGCAAATTTCGTCAGTCGCGCCTCAATGTAACGCGGAGCAGCCGCCCCGTCGCCCGTCAGCACGTTGCCCCAGTTACCCTGCGTGTCGATAAGCAGTTCCTTCTGTCCCAACTGCACCAGCGCATCACCAATCGAAGCATCACCATGCGGATGGTATTGCATGGTATGACCCACCAGGTTGGCCACCTTGTTGTAGCGACCGTCCTCCTTTTCGCGCATGGAGTGGAGAATGCGGCGCTGCACCGGCTTCAAGCCGTCGTATATGTCGGGCACGGCACGATCCAATATCACATACGAGGCATAGTCCAGAAACCAGTTCTGATACATGCCGCTCAAATGATGCGTTATCGCATCTTCTTTTTCGGGTTTGTAATTGGAGTGCGCTTCCCTACCGGGCAGCTCCGGTTGTTCTTCCTGGTCCAGCATATCTTCAATGTCTTCGCTCATAGTCTTTTATTTTCTGAAAAGTGAAAGAGGGTTAGCAAAAGTACGAAAAAAAGCGCAAAGCAGGAAGCAAGGAGCGACAAAAATAAGCCCCTCCAGCCTCACCCCGAGAGGGTGGTATCAAGTCTACCCGCACGGGGTTGCGGATGAGCGACAGTTTAGTTAACAGTGACAAGTGACAGTGGGGAGTGACGAGTGACAAGTGACGAGTGACAGCTAATCATTAAACATTAATCATTAAAAACGGTCTTTTTTGTGGGCCGGAAAAGAGGGGATAGTTTGCGGAAAAATCTTCTATAGAAAGTTGGTCAACATACTATAGAAGATGAGTCAACATACTATAGAAGATGAGTCAACATACTATAGAAGATTGATCAACTTTCTATAGTATCTTTTGACAGCCTCCTGCAAGACTTGTGGCAGGCTTGAGCGGTCATAATGTCAGTTGTTTTGAGAGAGTGATGAGTTGACAGTTGACGAGTGACAAGTAGGGAGTGACGAGTGACAGTTGACAATTAATCATTAAACACTAATCATTAACAATTAATAATTAATAATTCTCCTCGCTTCCCGCTACTTAAAATAATCATTAACCACGGTCCTTCCCCAGCATATTCAGCACGGGAATGGTCAATGGCAGTGACACGGCAAACGAACACAGGTCCGACACCGCCTGGCACATTTCCACTCCCTGCAGTCCCAGCCAGGCCGGCAACAGCAGGATGAAAGGCACAAAGAACAAACCCTGCCGGGCCGATGCCAGCAACACCGCGCGCACCGGCTGGCGTATGGTCTGCAGCATCATGTTGCACAGGATAATCCACGCGCCAAGGGGCAGCGTAAGCAACTGCCAGCGCAAAGCACGCGAACCAATGGCTATCACTTCGGGGTCACCGTCGCGAAACCACGACACTATTTCGGGAGCGAACACAAAACCGGCCACCGCACAAGCCGACAGAAAAACGGCCCCCACCCGCACACAGAACCAGAATCCCTGCCGCACACGCCGATACAGTCCGGCACCGTAGTTGAAGCCGCACACAGGCTGGAATCCTTGCCCGAAGCCAATGAGAAAAGAGTTGATGAACATGCACACACGACCGACGATGGACATGCCTGCAATGGCCGCATCGCCATACGCACCGGCCGCCACGTTCAGCAGAATGGTGGAAAGGCTGGCCAGTCCCTGCCGGCACAACGACGGACTGCCTCCGAAAACAATTTCCTTCAACATGGCCCGTTTGGGGGTGAAGTTGCGCAAGCGGATGCGTATGTTTTCGCCGCGCCGGTCCATGAAAACGAGGATGGCAAAACTGCACAGCTGACTGATGAGCGTAGACCAGGCCGCCCCGGCAATGCCCAGGTCGCACACGAATATGAGCAGCGGGTCAAGCCCTATGTTAAGCACTGCCCCGGCAATAATGCCAATCATGGCATACACCGCATTGCCCTGAAAGCGCATCTGGTTGTTCAGCACCAGCGAGGAAGTCATGAAAGGCGCCCCCAGCAGAATGATGCCCAGATACGTTTCGGCATAGGGCTGTATGGTCGGCGTAGATCCCAGTCCGCGGCAAACGGGTGTAAGAAACAGCAGTCCGAACACCGTAATCAGCAGTCCGGCCAGGAAGGCACAGAAGAAACCCGTTGCAGCCATGCGCTCGGCACTTGAATAGTCCTGCGCCCCCAGCCGACGCGAAATGTAGTTGCCCGAACCGTGTCCGAAAAAGAAGCCGAAAGCCTGTATCACCGCCATGATGGAAAACGAAATGCCCACGGCAGCCGTAGCCTGCGTGTTGATTTTCCCTACAAAATACGTGTCGGCCATCACGTAAAACGATGTCACCAGCATGCTGATGATGGTGGGCACCGCCAGCGAACCAATCAGTCTTGAAACAGGAGCGGTTGTCATAAGGGCATGTTTTCCGCCCGCTTCCCGTTCCATTGCCTTTATACCCATAAGCATCCTCCTTTTGCACTGCAAAGGTACGGCGAAACGGACACTTGTACAAACCCCACGAGCACAGCACTGCCGAAACAGGCGGAAACGACAGCAAACAATCGGACAGGCCGTTTGTGAAAAATCAAAATTGTTTCTTAGCTTTGCACGGACAATTCAATTCATTTACAACCGGAAAAACAAACCGCATCATGAACCGCCGCCCATTTATCCTGCTGTGCATCCTTGCCGTCATGTTCGCATCGTGCTCAAACAGCCGCGACAGACAACAACAAAAAGAAATCAAAATCATCAAGCAAAACTATGTCAACGCTCTGCTCGAAGGCAACGGACACACACAACGTCTGGCCGACCTGCTCGAAACACACGTCAAGGAAACGGAAGTGTCCGACCAGGTGGTGGTCGATGTCCACAGCAAATACCGTCTCGACACCCTGCAACTGAACAGCTGCCTCTCTACATTCACAGCCCAAGGCGGGTGGAGCGACATAAACTACAACGACACGAAACGCTCGGGCTGGGAGCCCAAAGTACATGCCGACCGGCTGTTGCTCATGGCCAAGTTTCTACGCTCCGACAAAACATCCTTCCACAACAACGCCCGGCTGGAATCTTCCATACACCAGGCCCTGCAGTTCTGGTTCAGGCAAGACCCCATCTGCCCCAACTGGTGGTACAACGAAATAGGCGTGCCCAAAACCATGGGCGAATTTCTCATTCTGTTCGAGCCCTATCTCACCGCCGAAGAAAAAGAGAAAGCCATCGCTATCATGAAACGTTCCAACATAGGCATGACCGGTCAGAACAGGGTGTGGCTGGCCGGCAATGTGCTCATCAGAGCACTGCTTCAGCACGACCATGCCCTGATGAAAGAGTGTCGCGACGTTATCATGGCCGAAATCACCAACGACAAGGAAGAAGGCATTCAGGCCGACTGGAGTTTCCACCAACACGGTTCCATGCAACAGTTCGGCAACTACGGACTCTCCTATCTCATGAGCATGAGTTTCTATGCCAACCTGTTCAACGGCACAACACTGTCCTTTACGGGTGACAAACTGAAAATACTGACCGAATTCATCGGCCAGGGCTATCGGTGGACACTTTGGAACGGTGTCATGGACCTCAACACACTGACCCGCCAGTTTTTCAAGAATGCACCTGTAGACAAGGGCATGGGTGTCGGGTTTGCCGCCGCCGAACTGAGCAGTTGCACAACCCGTGACCGACGTCCCATGATCGATTCGCTGTTCACCGACAACTACGACACCACTTCCCGGCAACAGGGCACTTCTTTCGTAGGCTTCAAGCACTTCTGGTGTTCCGACTACACCACCCATCGCCGTCCGCAATGGATGGCCTCGCTGCGCATGTCGTCCGACCGCGTGCAAGGCACCGAACTGGTCAACGAAGACAACCTCAAAGGATATTACAGCGGCGATGGCGCCTTTTTCATTTACCGCACGGGAACGGAATACCTGAACATCATGCCGTTTTGGGACTGGCGCAAGATTCCGGGAGTCACCGCATGGGACACCGATGCCCCTTTGCCCGAGATGAAGCCGGGAAGAAACAACCGGGGCACATTCACCGGAGGGGTCGCCGCGGGCGAAACAGGCATGTCGGTAATGCAGCTTGACCGCGATGGACTGCATGCCCACAAAACATGGATTATGGAGAAAGACTTCGTGCTGTGTCTGGGCAGCGACATTCATGCCGACACCGGCACACCGGTCACCACCGGCATAGAACAGTGCTTTTACAAAAACGACTTCAGCTGCTTCGACGGGAAACGCTGGAACGAGGTCAAGGCAAACGACAAACAGCACGGCGAACGCCGGTACCGGATCAACGAAACCGGCTACATCCTGCTGGACAACAATGCCGTCAGCGCATACGTGGAAAAACGCCGGGGCCGCTGGTGCGACATCATGGGCATGTACCGCCCCGACACATTCGAAGCCTGCATGGCCGGACTTCACATCAACCACGGCCCGGTCAACCGCACCGCTGCCTCCTATGCCTACGCCGTCCTGCCGGGGCAATCCTGCGAAGCGGTTGCACGCTTTGACACCCGCAACATACACATCATCCGGAACGACCGGGAAGCCCATGCCGTCCAAATAGGCGATAGCATCCTTTATGTGGCCGCATTCCGCCCGGACTTGTGTTTCGAAACCTCCCTCATGGGCACCCTGCATTGCGAAACATCCGGACTTTTCATTCTCCGGCTTCAGAACGGCACACCCGTCCTCTATGCCGCCGACCCCGAACAGCAGTCGGACCGCCTCCAGGGCTGTTTTCAAGACCAACCGTTCCATCTTGACTTTTCGCCTGCAGAAAAAGGCACAACCAAACACATCCTATCGACATCAAACCAAGCACAAAAACAATGAAACAAGCAAGCGACACTTTTCTTTTCTGCGAGCACCTGCCCTGGGAACCGGCAGGCACCGGCATCACCCGCCAGATTATGGGATACAACGACGACATCATGCTGGTTAAAGTAAAATTTCAAAAAGGAGCTGTGGGCGAAGCGCACCGGCATCCCCACACACAGACCACCTACGTGGAAAGCGGCCGGTTCGAGTTCACGGTCGGCAACGAAACCCGCATCGTCAAGGCAGGCGATGGCGTCTGCATGCAGCCCAATGAACTGCACGGCTGCGTCTGCCTGGAAGCCGGCGTCCTGCTGGACTGCTTTTCTCCCATGAGGGCCGACTTTCTGCACAAGCCGGAACCTTGAGACCGACGCGGACACGCCAAGGCTTCTGATACGTTTTCTCCCCTATCTTTTGCCCGGGCACAACAACACAAAAGATACCGCGCGAAAACAAAAAGCACATAAAAGCCGACCCGTAAAATAAAAATTGCTCTGGCTGGGGATTTTATAGAGCCCACCTCAAGTAATTTCATTACCTTTGTGGCGCTGTAAGCAACAAAAAGCAAGTCAAATTTCAAACAGAAAAACGATATGACACAAGAAGATGTTTTTAAAAAGCTCGTTGCACACTGCAAGGAGTACGGATTCGTGTTCCCGTCGAGCGAAATATACGACGGGTTGGGCGCCGTGTATGACTACGGGCAAAACGGCGTCGAGTTGAAAAACAACATCAAACGCTACTGGTGGGACGCCATGACCATGCTCCACGAAAACGTGGTCGGCATCGACGCAGCCATTTTCATGCACCCCACCACGTGGAAGGCATCGGGCCATGTCGACGCATTCAACGACCCCCTTATCGACAACCGCGACAGCAAGAAACGCTACCGGGCCGATGTGCTTATCGAAGACCTGCTGGCCAAATACGATGAAAAGATAGACAAGGAAGTGCAGAAAGCCGCCAAACGCTTCGGCGACAACTTCGACGAACAGCAGTTCCGCTCGACCAACGCACGGGTGCTCGAACATCAGGCCAAACGCGACGAAATACACAACCGCTTCGTAAAGGCACTCAACGACAATGACCTTGCCGAACTGAAAGCCATTATCATGGACTACGACATTGTCGACCCCATCAGCGGCACGAAAAACTGGACCGACGTGCGTCAGTTCAACCTCATGTTCTCTACCGAAATGGGTTCTACGGCCGATGGTTCCATGAAGATATACCTGCGTCCCGAAACCGCACAAGGCATCTTCGTCAACTACCTCAACGTGCAGAAGACTGGCCGCATGAAAGTGCCTTTCGGCATCGCCCAGATAGGGAAAGCCTTCCGCAACGAAATCGTTGCCCGCCAGTTCATCTTCCGCATGCGCGAATTCGAACAGATGGAAATGCAGTTCTTCGTGCGTCCGGGCGATGAAATGAAATGGTTCGAATACTGGAAAGCCTGGCGTCTGCGCTGGCACAAGGCTCTCGGACTGGGCGACCACAAATACCGCTACCACGACCACGACAAACTGGCCCACTACGCCAACGCCGCAACCGACATCGAGTTCGAAATGCCGTTCGGCTTCAAGGAAGTGGAAGGTATCCACTCACGTACCGACTTCGACCTCAGCAGCCACGAAAAGTATTCGGGCAAGAACATCAAATACTTCGATCCGGAACTCAACCAGTCATATACACCCTACGTCATCGAAACGTCCATCGGTGTCGACCGCATGTTCCTCTCCATCATGTCGGCAGCCTACTGCGAAGAACAGCTCGAAGGAGGCGACAGCCGCGTAGTGCTGAAACTGCCGCCTGTGCTGGCTCCGGTCAAAGTGGCCATCATGCCGCTGGTCAAGAAAGACGGACTACCCGAAAAGGCCCGCGAAATCATGAACCAGCTGAAGTTCGACTTCAAATGCGTGTACGACGAAAAAGACTCCATCGGCAAACGTTACCGCCGTCAGGACGCCGTGGGCACACCGTTCTGCGTCACCATTGACCACGACACGCTCACCGACGGCTGCGTCACCATACGTCACCGCGACACCATGCAGCAGGAACGCGTGAAGATTGAAGACCTCCACGCCATGATCGACCGCGAAGTGAACATGAAGAACCTGTTCAAGAAACTAATGGACTAAACACTCCATACAAAACAAGAAAAGGGGATGCCGGTCCGGCATCCCCTTTTCTTGTTCCGCAAAACGGTTTTCAAGTTGACAAGACAACAGCAACGACTTTGTCAAAACATCTCGCGGCAAGATCGTGTGGCGCTATCAGAAAATCCAGCACACCGCAATCCATGAAATTCAAACGGAAATCTTCCCCATCAAACGAATCTATCTGAAGCAATATCTCCCAATGTTCACACGGTGAATCCCAAGTCTCCCATTCACGGTGTGTCGGTTCGGCAAACAGCGCATGGTCATCACCGTACATTTCACTACGTTGAATTGAAAACCCAATCTGCCATTCTTCCGGATTCATCGGCCTGTCCTCTTCGTCCAGCAACACCTGTTCTTCATATAACGGATTCGTACCGGGCAAGTCCACCTCCGGGAAAAACAGCACCCTGACATCTTCGGGGCGGCTGAGACAACTTGATATGCTGTCCTGACAATCGAAATTTCCAAGATAATGGTCTATCTTGGCAAAAAAAGACAACAAGCCCTTATGCGGCAATCTGTTTTCAACATCATACGGGGCAACTTCCGCCAGATTAATCTGGCAGATGAACTGATATTCAAACACATTTCCAGCCGCATCAGAATAAGTCGGATATTCATAGCCTTGAGGCAAATCAGGATTTCCCCAAAAACGGCTGCCACAAGGTGCAACAGGCGTTGCCGGTTTTGACAAAGTGAGATATATCGGTTGCATAACAGTTTGTTTTAGCTGTCCAAAAGGCACATGCCACCCCTTGGTTTCAGTGCTGGACAATTTACGTTCAATCGAAATGAACACCCGGATTCATAAGGTGGGGACTTCGCCACCGAATGCCAAAATCTTCATACAGCACTTTCTGTTTGACATGCCAATAGGCAAAACAGAATCCCATACCACGCGGCACATCATCCAGCAAACCGTAGATTTTCCGTTTGGCCTCATCAATCACCCGTTCGTAATCCGCCGTCCATTCCACCGGATCGGCCTTCAAGTGTCCAACCGGTCTTATCTGCTCAAAGTCCCCTTCATCTGCCCGTTCTATGTTGTGCCGATACAGCGCCATCTCATGCATCACATCTTCGCAAATATCCACCTCATGGTCGCACTGTGCTTCAATGCGGCGAAGCAGCAACAGTTCGAACTCAAGCAGTCTGAGTGTTAGTCTGGGATGGTCGCATACCACTTTCCGCATTCTTGAAATGGCGGCATGGAGTTTTTCAAGCATGTGGTCATAGCCTTCCAGATAAGCGGCGACATCAAGCAGTTCTTCTGCCAAAAACGCATTTTCCCATTCTGTATCCTGGCGTTCAGCATTTTCTTCTGCCAACAGCACATCTCCGCAACACAATTCCCAAAACGCATCCAACGTAGTCACCCGTCCATCCCGCTTCAGTCCGTTCACTTTGTCACGTGCTTCGGCCAGTTCCTTCCGGTAATCCATCGTCATTTCCTCTTCCATGGCAGCATGTTTATAACGCAAAATTTCTCACCATCATCTTGTCCCCTTCGGGAGCCTGTTCCCCATCGAAAAGCGGACAAAATATGGTTTTTTCCGAAGATTTTCGGCCATCGATGTCTATTGCACTGTTGACTACCGTATCAAGGAACAGAAACTCAGCTCGTTTTTCCTCCAACATAACATCAAACACGGCTTGAAGTTCTTTCAGCACCAAAGAGCCTTGTTTCATCAGCTTTCCAACCCCCAATGCTCCCAAACCCAATGACGGCAGTTCCACGTAAGCCTTGGCCTGATTTATGCTCAAACTCACAAGATCGTCTTTCAGCCGATTCAGGTCAGAAATGGCCGTAACACAATTCTTGTGCTTTTCCACAATGGAACAAAAGCCCCCGTTTATTTCTGCGTTAAAATTAGTCGTGGCAGGGAGCAGCGAACCCGAATCATCCACTTCTTCTTCCTTGTATTTGAGTTTTATCGCCTTACAGGTTTGTCCTGCGTTGGTTTCCAGATAGTACGTACAAATGTCATAGTCCGGCTGATAAACCTTCAGATATTTCTCCATTCTTTCCCGTGCAATTGAAAGGTCACGGAAATAAGCATCTATTCCTTTGCCTCCGGTTGACTTTTGTCTTTCCCATAAAGCCGTAAGTTGCTTTTCAGTCCACGCAGGTTCTGTTATTTTAGCCTGCGTGGAACGGGCATCTTCCGGAATATTGAGCTTACACGGATCTTTCGACACTTTTACATCGTAAAACACATATTGCCCCGAATTGCCGGCCGTATTGGCCAGCCAGAACATAAGCTGTTCGCATCCGTCAATCGGCACGGTAACCGTTTGAGGTTCCATCGATTCAAACACCGACAATTCGGCTATAACCTTCTGGTCGGCCCCAATCAAAAGCGTTTCCTTGTATTCACTCTTGTCGGGCTGCCAGGTATCAGGCCCCAGCAGCTGAGCCTCTCCGGCTGTTTTCAGGCATGCCACCGTAAACGTCAGACTCTTGTATTGTCCGTAGGTGTTGAATGCGGCACAGGAATTTTCAACCGCCTCTCCGCCGGCCGCAAGAACCATGAAAGCGGCAGCTCCGGCAAGCGTACTTCCAATCAGCGTGCCGCCGACTGCACCTGCCACCACAAACGACGAACCCACAGCCGCAGCCCCAATCGTTGATGCCATGGTATTATCCGTACCGGAAAGCACACCATGGTCAAGCGAGAAATGAGAACTGGTCTGCAAAAGAAAACCTTTGTACAGACGGCTGCCATCCGGCATGGTAAAATACTGCTTTTTGGTTGTCCCGTCGTAAAACACACCGCTTCTGGCCGTACTCACATAATGCAGATAAGGAGCGCCCAAATCAATCAGTTCAATGTCATGCGGACACTCCGGCACAGGATGTTCGAACAAACTGTTTTCCACCGGTTCTCCTCTATACACCACCAGGTCGGCCACACCGTATGCCCCTACGTTCATGGTTCCTTGTCCTCCGTTTTCAAAACGCAGTTTCCGGCATTTCTCCAGCGGAAGAACATATTTCTTGTTCGGACTCGTTGCATTGAGCGGGGCCTCGAGAATCAGTTTGTCGTCCGCATAAACCATCAGCTTGTCATTGTTCATCACCCAGCTCTTACCCACATAACCCACCGTAAAGCTTACGTAGTCGAACTCGTTTCCCAAATCAAACGCCGCATACGAAACCACGTTTTCATCCCAGAAATTGGCCTTTTCAAAAAGAATGAACCCTTCACTGAATTTCGTACCTCCCATGGAAAAGGTTATGTAATCCGATTCTCCGGTGTATATTTGCTTGTCCACATCACTTCTTGACGAATAGGGAGGTATGTTCGATATCAGTTTACAAACATCAGGCAGTTCCTTCAAGTGCGGGTCCACTTCGCTGGCCGTACTTTCCGCTTCGGCCTCCGGAGCTTCACCGGCAGGATACACCCATGCATCCACTATTGCCCCATACAGGCTCATGCTCACCTGTTCGCTGAAAACCGAAAGCTGATGCACCCCCGTCACATCCAATGTCACACGCTTTGCTATGTCATCCTGCTTTATCTCATATTCGTACAGAATTTTTCCATCTCCTTTGATGGTAATCCATCCCACCCCATTGCTGGCATCTTTCGAGTTGACAGGCCCGGCAATGAAGCTGAACGTTTCATACTGCCCTCTCAAGTTGAAATGCGTCTGGGCCTGACTGTTCCCAGCCAAAGCCATGTTCATCATCATCACAAGTCCATATCCGTACTCCTTGTTGCCTACACTTACGGATTTGTATTTGCTCTCCGGCGACACAAGCCAATGGCCGTTGTCCTCCAAAGCCGAATGGTTCTCCATGGTGTAAGGGAGAATATCCTTTACCAACATTTTCTTGCCGGGTTTTCCGGTAATGACATGGGCGGTTTCGCGGGGTGTTTCTCCTGTTTTCCAAAGTGTCGCTTCCGCAAAACAAATATCCCCGTTCCCGGTAACAAGCACGAATTTCAGTTCATCCGCCCCTTTTATGTCAAGGGTGATACGCTTATGGATATCATATTTCCGTATCACCTCATCCATTATTTTCTTTCCATCCGCATATACTGTGACAATGCGCGGATCACTGCCATACGAACCTTTCTTGAGCCCCAGCACGAACATCAACGTTTCATACTTCCCTCCCAACTTGAAAGTGGCATGTCCAGGCCTGTACGGTCCGGACGTATTGCCTATCGAAAAACCGTTCGTCCACTTCAGCCCTCCATAAATTTCCATGGCGTTCCCGGCCGTATAGCAATAGGCATCCACCGGTTTATAACTACGGGTCAAATACCGTACCTGCGACTGTCCAAATGCATGTACACAAACCATCAGGACCAACAAAATAACGATGTTTTTCTTCATATCCATTTGTATATTAAATTTATAAGACTCTTGTTCCACAAAAATACACAATATGATTTCAGATAAAAAAATATTTGCGCAATATTTTAATTTCGATTTGGGTTTAAGGAATATTCTATAAATCACCTTCAAACGAAACCCTATGGTAGAACGGTTAATGGTTATTTTAAGTAGCGAATAGCGAATAGCGGGTAGCGAGGAGAATGGTTAACTGTTAACTGTCAACTGTCACTTGTCAACTGTCACTACCACCCCCCGTCCATGAACTTTTCCGCCGGCCGATTGTTCTATTAACAAACAGCAGGTCGCCACCGGCAGCCCGCAAGCATAAAACAAAAAAACTATGGAACAAAACAAGGAAACCAACTGCTGCACGGCCCAGGCCATGCACAACGGACCGCTCGTCATCAAAGGATGCGTACATGTGAAACAAGATGGAGCAGATGACCTGCAACACGATGGCACGGTGGCTTTTTGCCGCTGCAGTCACTCAAAGAAACAACCCTATTGCGATGGTTCGCACATGAAACATCCATTCGAATAACCACCCCCATCACTCAGATAGTCATGACTGTTGAACTGGAAAACTACGATGGAAAAGGCATTTTCCTGGCCCGCGAAGCCGGCGAAACCTTGGGCGAAATGACATTCGTCCGGGCCGGCTACAGCGACCTCATCATCATCGACCACACCTTTGTCCAACCCCGTCACCGGGGCAAGCAGGTCGGTCGCGAACTGGTACAGGCGGCCGTGAACTATGCCCGCGACACCGGCGTGCGCATCATGCCCCAATGTCCGTATGTGGTTGCCGAGTTTGCACGCCATCCCGAATATGCCGACGTGCTGGCCGAGAAAATTGTGCCCCCAAGCAAGGCATAGAATTTACAGAACCCACCTATGGATTAACTCAAGCGGCCGGTTCGTCCGCATGCTCATTGGCTGCCGACTCCTGCGTCCTGTCGGCCTCAGCCGCCGTGCGGGAATAGCGGGCTATTTCATCCAGCAATTGCGCCTTCACTATGTTGAAGCTGTCGCGCAGTTCCGGTTTCAAAGGAATATCAGGCGGAGCCTCCATGGTCAGCGGGTTGATATACGAACCGTTTTTCTGTACCCGGAAGTCCAGGTGCGGACCGGTAGAAAGTCCCGTAGAGCCCACATAGGCAATCACCTGTCCCTGTTTCACACGCGACCCCACCTCAATGCCCTTTGCATAGCGGCTCAGATGCATGTACGTAGTGGTGTAAATGGAGTTATGTTTCACCTTCAGGTAGTAGCCGCCTCCCCTCTTCTGGTAGGCTTTGGCCACAACCACCCCGTCGCCAATGCTTTTGACCGGCGTACCCGTAGGAGCCGCATAGTCCACCCCGTGGTGGGCCCGGTAGCGCTTCAGCACCGGATGATAGCGCGAATTCGTAAAGCGCGAAGTGATGCGGAAAAAGTCAAGCGGCGATTTCAGAAACGCCCGGCGCATGCTGTTGCCCTCTTCGTCGAAAAAAATGCGCGTACTGTCCTGTACAAACGGAATGGCCACATACTCATGCTTGTTGTGCGTAAACACCGCAGCCTCTATCGAGCGGACCCCCAGCGGCACCGTATCGTCCACATAGGCCTGCTGGTAAATCACCTTATACCCATCGCCCGGCTGTATACCGAAGAAGTCAACCTGCCAGGCATACACATCCGACAACATCAAGGCCACCACCGGGTCGGTTCCCTTTTCCACTATGGCGTCCCACAGGCTCGTCTTCACCGTTCCCTCTGCATAGTGTCTTTGCAAGGTTTCCGGTTTCACAAAGGCCGACACCGTCACACTGTCGCCGGCAAATCCCAGCACCACAAACTCCGTTTTCGAGCGTCCGAACACCACATGCTCCACCCGTGGCACACTGTCGCGCGTGGTAAAGGCATAATATTCCATGCCCGGCAACAAGTTGCGCGGAGGCAGCAGTTCGGCCGATGCCCGCACAATCCGGTCAGTCTGGGCCGGCGTAAATCCCAGTTCCGCATATATTTTCGAGAACGTTTCTCCCCGTTTCACCCTGTACTCGTTCACCTCCAGCGAATCCACACAAATGCCAAAAAGGCAAGCCCGTTCCGGCTCTTCCGTTTCCACCGGTTCGGTTTCCTCCGGCCGGTTTTCCTGCGGCTTTTTCCAGCATCCGGTCATCAGCAGCACACATGCAGCCGCCATCATCCATACTTTTTTCATACAAAAAAACTGTTTTCTGCAAAAGTAAGACAATTCATCCCTACATGCCGCTTTTTCCAATATTTTTTAACCCAAATCTGTCAGTTGACAGTGAGGAGTGACGAGTGACGAGTTAGTAGTTAGTAGTGACAAGTGACAAGTGACAAGTTAACAGTAGATAGTGGTTAGTAGTGACAAGTGACAAGTTAACAGTTGACAGTGATTAGTTGACGGTTGTCACTCGTCACTACTCACTCCCCACTCGTCACTTGTCACTTGTCACAACAAAACCGTCACTCCTGACTACCCGTTTCTTTTCATGCCCTCAACATCTTCAGCAGTTCCCGGGCTTCGCTCGGGCTGTATTTGCGGGCTTCACTGGCATTGACAAACTCAAACGGAATGTAAGCCACTACCTGTGAATAGCACAGCGTGCCGTCGGGCGTAGAAGCAATGCGCAGCTTCAGCGCGTCGCTCACAGCCGGCTTCAGTTTTTTCAGTTCTGCTATGTTCCCTTCGTCGACAATGCGGATGAGGCGGTCGCGTTCCTTTACATCGAACAACAGCTCGTGAAACGAAATGGTCTGTTTGTTGGGTGCATATTTGTAACGGGTTTTCCTGACGAAGATGGACACAATGCCCCATGCCAGCAACAGAATGCCCACCACAATGGACAAGGGCGACAGCAGGCCGCCTTCTGAGGCTCCGGGCATTTTGCCATTGAACACAACACATGCTACTCCCAACACAATGGCGATGATGCTGAGCATGATGGATGATTTGGTTTTATAAACGGTGTTCGGATCCATGTGATCCAGTATTTGTTCGATTGATTCTTTTGTTTCCATAATAGAGTTTTTTTATTTTTATTCAAAATCGGTCATTGGATTTTGCATTGGTTTTCGCTTTTCTGACACGATGACAAGGCACCGGCAGAAAATGAAAACCGGCAAAAAGTGCCGACGTGGCAAGTGCAACGACGGCCGAACGTTCTAATGACCGTTGGGGTTAAAATAGCAAGATGATTGGTTGGGGCGCGACCTGCCGTTACGAAACGGCACATGCCCGACGTTGTATCCGCCGTTGCGAAACCTGCGGAACAGCATCTGCAGTCATCGGGTTGTGAAACACCGGTCGGCCCATGGAGCGGAAACGCTAAATGAGCAGTTTGCGGAGTGTGTAGATGTAATATCCGGTTTTTTCCCTTTCGGCAAAGAGACAGCGGTAGGCCGATAGGGTAATGTGAAGTTGTTGCGCCACAGACTGGGTGCGACAGACTATGCGCAGCTGGTGAAATTCGTTGTGTCCCGTTCTTTCGGCGTTTGAATAGACACGGAACTGGGGCAGACGGTTCAACCCTACAGGTATGCCGGCCGCATCCGAACGGTGTAAAAAGCAGTCCGTAGCATGGGGAACGGACGATGCCTCGTCATCGATGGAAAGGTTCACCGCCTGGCACGCGACCGTACACTTTTCCCATAGCTTCGCACCGAAAGTCGCGACACCCAGCATGAGGGTCACAACAAGCAGACTATAGGAAAAAAAGTGTTTCATTGCCATTGTTTTGTCCTGACGGTGTGCAAAGATAACAATCCATAGGCAATCATGCAAATGGATAGTTCGAGAACAAACGGGGAGAATGATTAATTGTTAATGGTTAATTATTAATGATGAGTGTTCAGCTGTTAACTGTCACTCGTCGCTTGTCACTCGTCACTCGTCACTACTAACTCTTAGCCTTTCTCCACACCTGGAACGAATTGACCAAGTTCTGCCACAGCACATACGTACCCGGTCCCAGCGACGACAAGGGGTTCAGGAAGGTCTGCGCCATCCATATCGCCAGAATCGTGTTCTTCTGTCCCAATCCCTGACCGCCGGCCACCGTTTCCCCATAGCGACGTCCCAAACTTCGTCCCGTGAGAAACTGCCCCACACAAATCACCAGCGACACCGCGGCAATCACCATTTCCAGACGGTAATGTCCGGCATCCTGCGCCAGAATGAAGTTCACTATGTTGGCACTCACAATGGTCAGCGCCACGCTCCACAGGCAGAACGACAGGTTGGCAAATGCCCGGCCATACTCACTCACCCGGGGCCACAGGCTCCTCACCAGCACTCCCAGCACAAAAGGCCCTATCAGCAACAGCCCCACCCGCCGTCCGATGGAGAGAAACGACTCCACAAACGACAGAGACTCCCGTTCACCCAGCCACGAAAACACCAGCGGCGCCATCACCGCCACCACCCCGTTGCACAGCAGGCTGTAGGTAATCAAGTTTTCCACGTTGCCGCCCAGCAGTCGGGTAATCACCGGAGCCGAAGTGGCCGTCGGAGCCATCACACATATCATGGCCGCCTGGGCCAGCACCTCGTTGAAAGGGTGCAGCAACCAATACACCGCCACACTGCCCAGCACCTGTATGCCAATGAGCCAGGCATGCATCGGCAACAGCCGTATGCGCCGCAGCGACAGGTTGCAGTAGGTCAGCAACAACATGGTGAAAATGAGCCATGGCGTAGCAAAAGCCAGGCGCGAAAAAAACGGATAACACACACTGCCCAGCAACATGGCAAAGGGCATCATGTAAGGACGAATTTTATTCATTTTTCAGTTTATAGTAATGAGTGACTAGTGACAGTTAACAGTTAGTAGTGACGAGTGGGGAGTGGGGAGTGGGGAGCGTCTGTAGAGACGTACCGTGGTGCGTCTGTGTCGGTAGTGACAAGTGACAGTTGACAAGTGACAGTGAACAGTTAATCATTAAACACTAATCATTAACAATTAATAATTAACAATTCTACCCGCTCATCACTCGTCACTCGTCACTTGTCACTCGTCACTACTAACCGTCATCCAACACTAATACAGCCGTTCATATTCCGAGGCGATGGTTTTCCACGTATAGCGTTTCTGCGCTATTTCGTGCATGGCCGTGCCGTCGAGTTTTTCTCCCAGCAAGCGTATGATGTCCTGTTCATCCTTGAAATAATACGCCTGTCCCGAAGTCGTTTCGCGGTTATACACCACGTCGAACGCCAGTATCGGCCGGCCGAAGAACATGGCCTCCACCAGCGAAGGGTTCGTGCCCCCCGCGCTGTGTCCATGCATGTACCATCCCGCGTTTTTCCTGAACACATACAACGTCTCTATCTCATAAATCGGGTCGAGCATACTGATGTTGACACAATGTTCATACTTTTTCCTCAAGGACTTTCCATAGTCGCTCTTTTTCCAGTTACCAATGAAAATCAAAGGCTTGTCCGTCCGAGCAAACGCTTCCAGAATGACGTGACAGTTGTTTTCAGGCTCAATGCGGCACACCGACATGGCATACTCCCCCGCCTTCAGTCCGTAGTGGTCCAGTATGGCCGCTTCCCGGGCCGGTTCCACGCCCGTCATCACGTGGTCGCCCCCGTAGGCAATCAGTTCGGCCCGCTTGCCCCGGTAGCGTTCCGCCACGTAGTCCTGAATGCCCTTGTTGTCGGCCACCACCACATGGGCGCAATGCACTGCCACCGCCTCCGACAGCCGCAGAAACCTGCGTGTCCACTTGCCCCATTTCTTCCGCCGGTGTTCCAGTCCGTCAATGTTCACCACCAGTTTGGCCCGGCTCAGCAGGCGCACGAAAGGCAGGAACACACATCCCGACACCCCCAGCACCAGCATCACGTCATACCCCCGCATCGAGCGCATCATCGACACCATGTCGTAGGGAATGCTCTGTATGCCGTTGGCGTGCAGGGGCACATATTTCAGCTGCGCCCCCTTGTAGCTTTCCAGACGTTCGTCGTAGTCCTTACCGCTGCAAAACACCGTATATTGCACATCCGCCGATGCATTCGCACCGATGATGTTCTCCACCAGCGTTTCAAACCCACCATACTCTGCCGGTACACCCTGCGTACCTATTACTGCAATCTTCTTCATATACCCTAATGGCAAATTGTTAATGGTTAATGGTTAATGATTAATTATTAATGATTTTAAGTAGTGAGAAGCGAGGAGCGGGGAGCGGGAAGAATGATTAATGTTTAATGATTAGCTGTCACTCGTCACTTGTCAACTGTCACTTGTCACTCGTCACTCGTCACTATTAACTACTGTCACTCCTCACTACTAACTGTCACTCGTCCTATAAAAACAGAGTCATATAAACGGGAATGTATTCGATGCCGTTTTCTCTTTTGTAGTCCTTCGTATAAATCAGATATTTGTTCATTATGCGTTCCGAATATTTTTCGCAGAACTCGTCCAATGACTTGTGCGCTTTGTAGCCGGAGGATTTTACTTCGACCGGCGAAATCTTATGTTTGCCCGGAATGATGAAATCAACTTCGTAATACTTTTTCCCTTCGGCAAAAGGTATGGTGTGATAGAACAAGTTCTTTCCCGTAGCCCTCAGCATTTGTGCAATCACATTTTCATATACATATCCCAAATTGGTGCTGAGTTTGTCGTTCAACAATTTGTCGTAAATGACATTCTCCGTAATATCGCTGTCCTTGAAAGCAAGCGTAACGAACAGACCTGTATCCGATGCATACATTTTGAAGCATTGCTGATTCATAGTGAGAGCCAGACCGGCGTTCGGGTCGTCAGAATGGTATGCGATGTTGACGGTCATGGAGTCCTCCATTTCCTTCACAATGTTGATTACACGCTCCACCCTTTCATCCGGGATAGCATTGCCTACCTGGTATCGCACTGCGTTCCTGCTCAGCTGTGCAGGTATAGCGTCGTACATAGCCTTGGCTTTCCCATTGTCGTCTATTTTTGCGAAATCTTCTTCGTACAGTTGAATAATATCACGCTTGGCTTGGTCAACCGCCGTAAAGTTGTTTGTCTTTATATAAGCGGCCACAGCTTGCGGCATTCCTCCCACAAGCATATACAGCCGGAAATCCCTCATAAGTTTCCGATGTACGGCATCTCCCACAGGCTTCTTGCTGTCAAAGGCTGTCCTCAAAAGCGGTATTGTAACTGTATCACCCATAGCCCACCTGAATTCTTCATAGTCCATGGGGTACATGTTCACCTTTGTCTCTTCACTGGGTATCAATATGTCACGGCTTCGGGAACGTACAGATATGAGCGAGCCGGTTTCTATGTAGTCATAACGATGATCCTTTACCAGATGTTTGACAGCCTGTCTTGCTTTCGGCTGTAGCTGTACTTCATCCAATATAATGACGGACTCACGTTCATACAGTTGAACTTGATAAATGAACTGGAGCCTGATAAAGAGATAATTCAAGTCAGAAATATCATCGAACAGTTCGCTGACTTCTTGTGAAACTTTCGAAAAGTCAATTAAAATGTATGACTTATATTCATGCCGTGCAAATTCTTCAGCTATGGTTGACTTGCCTATGCGCCTCGCTCCCTGTATTAACAAAGCCGTGTCTCCATTCCGCTCGGATTTCCATTTGCGCATGGTATCATACATTTTTCTTTTAAAATATATTACACCGTCTTTCATACCGTTTTATTTTTGGCGAAAATAGACTAAAAACACAATTCCACCAAATGTTTTTCGGCATTTTGTCAATATCCACCAAATGTTTTTCGACCGTTTTGTCAATATCCACCAAATGTTCGTCTGACAATGTCAAACGTCACTACCGACACAGACGCACCACGGTACGTCTCTACAGACACTCGTCACTTGTCACTCGTCACTGTTAACTGTCACTGTTAACTGTCACTCCTCACTACTAACTGTCAACTGTCACTTGTCACTACTAACTGTTAACTGTCACTTGTCACTCGTCACTTGTCACTCATCCCCCCTCCAGCAACTGCGCAAGCTGCCGGCACATGTTCTCTGCACTGTAGCGTGCAGCCGTGCGCAAAGCCTGTTCCGCCATGGCCACATACCGTTCGCGGTCCGACAACAGGCCACGCACCGCCCCGGCCACCTTTTCCAGTTCCTGCACGTCTATCTTGTAACCGTTCACCCCGTCGTCCACCAGTTCGGCAATGCCGCCCACCGTGGGCACCACCACCGGCAGTCCCGCCGTCATGGCCTCCAGGGCTGTCAGTCCGAAAGTTTCGATAAACAGCTTTTTGTTTGAAAGGTTCAGCACCACCGACGCCCGGTTGTAAAACGGTGCCACATCCTGCTGCCGGGCATGCACCGTCAGGTTTTCGGGCCAGGCCCCGCACGTCTTCCGGAAAGCCTCTATCGGTTCCGCCTCCTCGTTCAGCACCAGTTCAAACGCATATTCCGGCAGGCTCCGGGCCAGTTCAATGAACTCCGCCGTACCCTTATATCGTTTCAGCGAACCAAGCATCAGCACCCGTTTGCGGTCGAAAGCCCCCGTCGGGTCAGGACACAAGCGTGCCGCAAAAGCCTCGGGCAAGGCGTTCGGGATGACCCGCACCCCCTGCTGCCGTTTCAGGAACGAACGCTGATAGTCCGACACGCACACCACCTCCGAGGCCAGCCGTTCCATGGCCCGCGCCAGCAGTTTGTAGAACGTCCCTTTGGCAAAAGCATTTTCGTGGTAGTGATACACCACCCGCTTGCCCATCAGCCGTCCCGCCAGTGCCGCCCCCACGGGCAATATCGTGTTCACGTAAAACACCGCATCGCGGTCACGCACATAGCGCAAGGCCCGGCAAAAGGTATACAGTTGCACGGCCGCATAGCGCACCAGGGTCACCGCCCCGTTGTCCGAAAAGCGGTAGGCATACGTACTCATCCGCACCCCCGCACACGCCCCCAGGTCGCTCAACGCACCCTCGCCCTTCGAGGTCAGCAAGTCTATCCGCATCCCCCGGGCCGCCAGTCCGCCCAGCACCGTCCGCAACACCTTCGGACTACCGCTATAGTCATTGAACAAATGAAAACAAACTATCTTTTTCATTCCACTTTACGATTTTAATGTTTACCATTAAGGAGCGAGTAGCGGGGAGCGGATAGCGAGTAGGCCATTCGGATTACCCCGTAGTTAATGGTTAATGATTTATTAAGTAGTGAGTAGCGGGAAGCGGGGAGAATTATTAATTATTAATTATTAATTGTTAATGATTAGTGTTTAATGATTAGCTATCACTTGTAACTTGTCAACTGTTAACTCTTAACTCTTAGCTATCCGTCATACTCCCTCCCCGCTTTGCGGTACTCCCTCTAAATTAGAGAATATACTCCCTCCCCCCTTCGGGGTACTCCCTCTAAATTAGAGGGAGAATTTTGTATGCAAGGCTTTTCATATCAACAAAATTCAACACCCGCCGAAGGCGTCCGCTTCAACACTCTCCCGCTATTTTAGAGGGAGTACCCGCAGGGGGAGGGAGTACAAATCACTCGTCACTCGTCACTTGTCACTTGTCACAACCGACACAGACGCACCACGGTACGTCTCTACCGACACTACTCGCTACCCGCTCCTCGCTCCCCACTACTAACTGTCAACTGTCACTTGTCACTCGTCACTACTTACTGTCAACTCATCCCCTCTCAAAACGCCTGACATTATGACCGTTCAAGCCTGCCACAAGCCTTGCAGGAGGCTGTCAAAAAATACTATAGAAAGTTGATCAATCTTCTATAGTATGTTGCTCCATCTTCTATAGTATGTTGACCAACTTTCTATAGAAGATTTTTTCGCAAACTACAGCCCCTTTTCCGGACCATGAAAAAACCCTCCGGAGATAACAGTTGATAGCTAAAGATTACAAATTATCCACATGGTCACCCTGCGCTTAATGCGGCTCCTACACACATCGCACTACCAACCATCAAATTCACTCAATCCACCATAGAACATCCATTAATATTACACTACATTATCCTATTTTGCATTTTATGCCTCACATGTATAAATCTTATCATTAGTTCATATACAAAAAAAGGACACTTTTCATAAATCCATTTTTGAATCTTTCCATTTTTTGACAATTCTCTATATTGCAACTCATTATTCTTCCAAGGTGACTTGCTCAAAAAATCTAAATATATCTGTTTTAGAGGATGAGAACAATTCAAAAACCAAGGACGATTATATAATTCCCCTGTGTAATGTATCACTTTAGGATGCAATATAGCCTCATCTATTTCCGTTTGCGAATAATATGTCTTCATACGAAACAAACGCTTTATTTTATCAACAGGAAACATAAACATAGGATTAATCACATTATACTGTGGAGGCAATATTTTTTTCCTATCTTTGCAAATATGATTTATTGTACCTTGGTCCACAAAGGGGGGATTTCCATCAAAAGACAACACATAATCGATACACTTTTGTTCTATATTCATTTCCCGCCAAAGTTTTAAATTCAACAATATCACTCCCCCACAATTAATATATCTATCCTCATTGGTAAGACCTATTTTATATACAAAATACGGATTAACGGTATCTTGTACTCCTGCCACAAGGGTTTCTGTCATATCTATATCCAACAATTCCAATAAAGACCCTGTTATTATCGTGTCGCAATCAAATGTCAACATTAAATCAACATCTTTGATTTGAGCAAGAAACAATTTCCCATAAGTACTTCGACAGAAATTGGTAGATACATTCATTTTCTGTGAGATTTCATCTAGACTAATAAATACAATTCTCCTATTGTATTCCACCGCCAAGCTTTCAAGTTTTTTGTGATTCTCCGCTCCTATTTGGTTGTCTATGATATACACATTTATTTCATCTGCTTCTTTATTGTTTTCAAAAAGCGACAATATGGATAAACCTGCATGCTGAGCATAATTATCCATAAAAGAATATGCACAATTAAGAATAGTTTTCATTAGCTAGTATATTTTTTATTAGTTTTATCCAACATTTATAACTATGATCTTCTGTAGAGAAATTCCCATTATTAATATTAAAATAAAAATGAATTATGTGTAACAAGTAACACAAGTAAGCAATATCCCTGTTTTTCATTTCTGCAAACAGAATATTTTCTTGCACCATCCTATAAATTACTTTTTCATCCTCAATACCCTTTTCTATGATTGCCACTTGAGTTATATAATGAAAAGCATCAAGATAAGGAGGATAACTTTTTTGAGCATATTCCCAATCAAAAACAAACAGATTTCCGTTTTCTTCAAACATGTTCCAAGGAGTAAAATCTGCATGACATACAGAAAATTCAACCTCACAACCTTTATAATAATCAGAAACCACTTGCATAGCTTTTATCACTATACTCTTTTGTTCCGGCAGCATTAACCAATCTATATTATTGTTTAAATGCAATATAGTTTTATAAAAGTCTGTATTCTCAAACATCCTTTTTTCACAAGTACGTCTATGTAAATCTTCTAGAAACTTTTTCTGAATTTCTCCCCATTCATGAATCACTCTCGATTTTTTTGTTTTTATTGTACTTTGCACAAACACCTTTATTCCATTTGTAAGAGAACCACAATGTATACAAATTGGAATATTTTCTACTGCTTCATCACATAACCAATCTAACATTTTTTGCTCCCGAAGGAACAATTCATGTACAACAGAACTGTCAGTCAATTTACAATAACCTAATATCTTATCCTTACTCATCAATTGGATTGTTATTTTTTTGTGAATCCCTGGCGTGCCACAAAAAACAGAGAAATTCAAATCCGATATACAAAACAAACGACATAACAATTGTTGCAAATCATTTTTCAAACTTACATTTATCACTTCCAAATCAAATAATTTGGTCCAAGCAAGCATATCACGAAACAACGGGAAGCAAAATCTAAGAAGTTTGCCGTTAAAACTACTTGGTTGATATAGTTCCATGGAAAGTTGTAAGTTTTCATTAGGAAAAATCCAAGTTTTGCCTTCCTTGTTCGTTAACATATAAAATTTGCTTTCTGCAGATTGCAATATATCAAATACATCCATTTTGTTTCAACTTATCAGATAACAACCGACAAAATTCTTCTCCTCTAAATTGCCATGTAAAAACAAGCCCCGCCTCCATCGCTTTTTGTCCCATCTTTTTCCTTATACTCGGATCAAAAAGTTTTAATATGCTCAATTTCATACATTCTATAACTGTTTCTCTTTTTCCTATCGGAATTATTTCCGCATACTCAGGGCTAAAATATCGAGTATAACCTGTTGTATCCAAACAAATCAACGGTTTGCCCATTGACATGCTATCAAAAGCTACTGTAACAGCCCCTTCTTTTAATGATGGATTAATTACAACATCCGTAGAAGATAATATATTTCTATACTCTTCTGTTGACACTCGCCCCATAAAATGTATTTTGTTGCAAACGCCACGTTCATAAGCCAATTTTTTCAACCTTTTTTCATCCAATCCACTACCCACTATACTTAGTTGTATGTTTTCACATACTTTTGCTGCCTCTGCAAAACTCTCTATACACAAATCAAATCCTCTCCATGCATCAAGACGTCCTACTACCAAATATTTTATAATCCCATTGTTATCTGTTTTCTGTTCGTTTATGGAATATTTTTCTACAGCCACATCGGTTTGAAGTACTGATTTATATTTATATTTATCCGGTATATAACCACGTGTAATTTCTGTCTTACAAAGAATTATATCTGCACATCTACATCTGTTCTTAAAGCCGACATTCAAACCTATTCCTGCAACAACACTTCTTCTTATAAATTCTATCAATCTCGACTTCCATCCATAATGTTTCGAATAATCATATGATATTGTTTCTAGTCCTCCAACCGGTCCCCAAATGAAGCATTGTTTCCGTCCGTAGCGGCTCACCGTCCACAACACATTGCCGTACGTCAGGTGATGAAACACCCGGATGCCGTTCTCCTGCATGGTGCGGCGCACCATGGGGTTGGTCAGTCCTTGCCATAGATTGTAATAGAGACGCACCCCGCGCAACCCCTTTTTCCAGAAGCGCGCCCATTTCGGCAGGTCGAAATAGAGAAAACGTATGTGGCCGAACTCCGGGTGTGCGGCTATCCACGGTTCAATGCTGTGCCGGTTGCTTTCGCGCGTCAGCACCCACAGGTCGAAGTGTTTCGACATTTCCAGCACCCAGTGCCACCCCACCCCTATCTCACTGCCGAGTCCCGGCTCGCAGGCATAGGCGGATACGAAAATTTTCAGTTTGGACATGACTTCTTAAGTTTCCTAAAATCCGTTAACCAAGGAAAATAATTTACCACAATAAATGTCAGAAAATACCCATTACTATAGACAACAACGCTACAGCAACAGTCATTATATATAGCTTATCCGGAAACATTTTCTGAAAGGCCCAACCGATGGAAGCCGGCAAGGCCCCTGAAAAGAAATAAAACACAATCGAGTTACGCCCGATAAATTCAACAAACCTCATCATCGGCAATTGCTTGCTCAGCAATACAATCAGGACAATTCCACACAAAACCTCAACAAACCCTGACACATTACAGATTCCTCCCAAACCTATCATTTTAAGAGCATGCGATTCCCACGTCAATACCAATAAACACACATAAATCACTGCCGGAATAATCCATGCATATTTCATGATTTTGTCAATACGGTTTTCATAACGAAAATACAATCCCCCAAGAGCCATGACAAATGTATATACCAATCCCGTCTTATAAAACCAAGGGAAAAAAGCATCCGGGCCGTTAGACTCACGTTCCAAATTCAAGTACATTCCCAACGCAGCCAACAACAAAGTTATGATTAAATAAAAGCCCATGTGTGTTTGTTTAAAGAGCAAAAGACTTAGCAATATCACCTGGGCAACAACCAACGCAGAAGTAAACCAGAAGCTGATTCCGCCAAAAACATCGAAAAAATAATCCTTTAGAACAACATTTCCTGTATGAAAAAAAACTTTGGGAAGATACATTACACTTGAAAAAAGAATGGTCGGAATCACCAATCGAAACAATGTATTTTCCAATGCCATCCAATATCCTTTACTGCTGTTTACTTTTTCCAATTGGTCTTTATCCAAGTATTTCCGGAAAAACAGATAACCGCTCACAAAGAAAAAAGCATTGACATAAAAGGGCTGCAACACATACCCATAGGACGTTCCTCCGGTTCCATAATACGCCTCACTATGAAGCAAATACACAGCAAACATACAAATAGCCTTAACGGCATCTATCCAAAACAATTTTATCTGAGGCATAAGCTATTTCAACCGCTTCAAGTTTTTCTTATGTTGATTTTCAAAAATGTAAGTCAGTATGTGCGCACGCTGCGTAACCCCTATCTCACTGTCGAGTCCCAGTTCGCAGGCATAGTCGGATACGAAAATTTTCAGTTTGAGCATGACTTCTTCCTTTTTTTTATTATTATTAGGATACGATATAATGGTATTGTTAGGGTCGATATGTAACAGAATAATGTGGAATAATGTTTTACAAAACGGACAAGAAAGTATTGTGATTTTAAATCTTTAGGAATTAATTTAAGTAACTTCATTTTTTGAGATATAGAACAATAAAGTCCAAGCATGCATTTACATGAATAATAGTAATAATAATCTGCGACATTCAATACAGAATATTTTATTTCTGAATAAGAATATAAAGTATTTGCTAATTCATAAGTTCTATTTCCCGCAATAATATTTGATTTTAATGTTTCATAATTTTTAAACATATTATCAGTCGTTCCCGTTGTCCCCTTATTATAATGGATTAATATAATTGGTAGATATTGTACTTTTTTTGCATAAAACAGCAATTTGACAGCCCAATCAACATCTTCTATTCTTACGTTTTCTTCAAATTTGATATTATTTGATAAGAGAAAATCTTTTCTGACACACAATCTCCACGGTGCAAAAACCCAACCATTTTTTTTAACAAAACTAATTCCGTCAGTTATGTCGGTATACTTAAAATTTAATTGTTGTTGATTGGATTCATGGTCTCTTAATTGATATGCAGAGTCACAGATTAAAATATCGAGATCATGTTTCGTAATGTGTTCAATTACTTTTGATAAGCTATTAGTGTGATAGTAATCATCTTGATCTATAAATAATATATAATGACCGTTAGCATGTTTTATTCCATTATTTCTTGCTCCCCCCTGTCTTATATTCTTCGTATTCTGAATAATATTCAAATTGGAATGCTTTTGCTTTTGTTCTTGGAGCCATTCCAATGTATCGTCTATACTACAGTCATCAACACACAGTACTTCGTATAAAGTATCATTAATTTTTTGATTCCAAATACTATCAAGACATTCTGGTAAATAATGAGAATTTCCATTATATACTGGAATAATAATAGATATGATAGGCAACATACTATAAATTTTTACAAAAGGAATGAATAATAATATTTACTGCATCGTCTTTGATTTGTTCCACTGGTCGATTACCATCAAGTACTTTGAACCGTTTTGATGATTTTATCAATTTACGGTATTCACTAACCTGACGGTTTATCTCATCCGGAGACAATTCCTGCTTTCTTCGGAAAATTTCTTCCGGCTCAACATCCAGATAGAATGTCAATTTTGGATGAGGCATTAACATTACATAAAGTTTTCTGACCCAATAAGGCAAACCAAGTCGGGTACGACGAGGGTCAACAAGCAAGTCATAACTATAACGGTCGAACACAGTGAAGCGGTCATATTGAATGTCTTTTGAAGTATAAACAAACCAGCCGAACACATAATCAAACCAATAATAAGTGATACGAACCAGCGAACTCAAGAAACCGGCCGGTTTTGCACGGTGTGGTGTTGTAAAATCCTTATCCTGTTTCATGACTCCCGCTTTTTCACCTACGGCTCCTAAATTCGGTAAAATTTCAGGACGGAAATGCAACAACGTAAAATAATTTCTATCTTTAGTAAAATAAAAAGCCAAGTCAGCCAATAATGAATCAAGAAAAGTAGACTTACCAGCACCATCCGGAGCCATGACAGAAAAAGATTTTTCATACTTCCTTCTACACAGAACAATCCGCATGAATTTAAGCCAATAGAATTCTACGATACGAAAAAGTACACCTATAGGATCTTTCTTGAAAGCATATTTTTTAAGTTGAGTCGTCAGTTGTTTCGAGTATGACAACATAGCCTCAAAGTCTTTTCTTTCTATTGTCTTTACAATATTAGATGCAAGCGAGTTACCGATTATTTTCTGTAAATCATTGGCAAATTGGATATTTTGACAACAAGTATTGTATATAATATCTTTATATTCTTGTTTTAGCAAAGGTTTTTTATATCCAAACTGTTTATAAATAAAAACCATTAAACCTTCGTAATAACGATTTAGTACACGAAAACCGTTATACACAGTGGTTTGTGTATACAATTCATCAAAAGTAAACACTTGGTAGCCTTTAACATTATAACCCGCAATTAAATCAATATGAATCGACAATTCATCATGAATGTTCATTCCATGCCAACAATATACATTGGTGAAACGAACCGTATAATAATGAGTCAAATTATTGGTTCTATAAACAGACTTTATCAGTTGACTCGCCTTTTTTATTTCTTTTGGATCTATAATTATATCAACGTCTTTCGATGCATTCTCATTCGGAAGTTTCTCATAATTACGAAGTATGAAATGTCGAATTCCTGCTTTATTGAATTCAACCATCAAATCCTGCAGTATTTTTCCATGCCGTTTATCCCAGTTTGCCATAACTATTTTAATTTGTTGCGTATGATGATTTCCAAATTGCGGATTTTTTCTTTACCTATTATTTTTTGCCCCCAAAATCTTCCCTTTTGCAGAATAGGACGAATTATTTTTATCCAAAATTTATTGTTACCTCTTTTCTTTTGGGTTTCAGACAACCAACTACATGAAAATTTATGAATAGCAAGAGTATTATTCGTCGTATTAAATTCCGATTCATTTATCTTCTTTGGAGAGAACCAATCGCGGGGATAAACCATAACACCGTTAATGTTTTGTTGTTGTCCATTACCAATAAATCCATGTTCTTCAAGCAAATCTGTTAAGATTGTAACATTAGCTGTTATATCGACATTCCCGTTTTTGTCAATGAATGGATGTTCTGTATAATATTGTAGAAATTGTTTCATGATTGGGTGGTGAGGAACAAATGCCATTATAGCAGTACCTACTCGTTTTGAATTTTCAAATCCTAGAAAACCATCATTATTTAAAATTGGGTCAAATGGGGCTTGAACTTCTACATCTGTGTCAAAGTATATTCCTCCAAAATCATAAAGAACTTTAACCCGAACATAATCACTTACAAAAGCGAACTTTTTATGTTCGTATGCTTGTTTGGCAAACAAAGGAGCAGAAGCCAAATCAAAAGTTTTTTCATTCCAGCATTTGAATTCATAATCGGGAAAAAATTTTATCCAACTGGCAATACAAGCCTGTTCCTTTAGAGGAAGTGGATTGCTTCCAAACCAACAATAATGAATAATTTTAGGTATTTGCATTATCTACAAGATTTTTATTTTTATCAAAACAGGACAAAAAACTTTTACTTTTTATTCAAATCTCTATTATTTTAAAATTATAATTAGAACAAGATAAATTATCTCAACCTTAAACATCACCCTTTTTCATTTTGCTGTTGAAAATAACGGACCGCTGTAAAAATCATCATCCCCCCCCATACATAATAAATATTGGTTAGGGACATGCCAAAAAGAATCAAGAACACGAGAGTTTCCAAACAAAAGAAACTCCGTATCATACAAGAATAAACAAAAATCAAAGACAAAATCAAGGCAATCAAGCCATATTGTTCAACAATTGCAATTTTATCCGTAGTCCTCATCCAGCCGGTTCTTGCCTGCTCATAAGACGAAGTTCCTTTTCCCAACCACGTTTCTTTTTCAGTCAAATCCATCCTCAAAGTATTGACAATCGGTATAATCCGGCTTGCCGCGCTTCCATCCTCCGCCTGTATTTCTTTTATATCGCCGGTCATGGTCGCTTTCGCAACCCGCAATGCCCTGTCCAATTGCTTTATTTCCAATGCTTGCCCTGCCAACAAAATCACAACCAACACAGGAACCATATAAAAAGCCGTTTGCCAACGGATAAAATAAAGGCACAACAAACCCAAGCCAATAAAGGCCGTACCGCTGCCCATGGTCAACATGGTCCACAAAAACAAAATGGTCACCCACCGATGTTCCGGTTCAAAAAGTGCTTTCACCGTCACCCGTATTCCTCCGTTTTGCAATTCCAGACAACGCAAATAGCCCAACATCATCACCGTCAGCAAACGGGCCGAATGGCTTGGTTCCAATGACAAGGAAGGCAACTTAGTCAACGACAGGAAAAACTGGTTCTGTAAGTTGATTGGTGGGAAAGAACGAATACCTACCAGCATAACTATCTGTTGTAACACCAACACAACACCATAAGCCACTATCAGCCCTCTCAACAAACGGATAAAATAAGCCAACGAAAAAGCACCGGTATGAACCAGATTATAATACACCGCGTATGAAATGACGAACATGCCCAAATAGCCAATGGTAGAAAAACGCATGTAATCCTGAAAGGAAGCTCCGAAATAGCACACGGGCCAATAGAGCAATCCCCATATCAAGGCTTTGTTGAAATAGGGTACTTTCAGAAAAAAAATCAAAACCGACAGTCCCATCAGTGCTACCTTTACCGGACTGATGCCTGACCCTTCCAACGGAACAAACTGAATGCACATCATCACCACAAACAACGAAGCCAAAAACCGTGCATCCGCTATTTGTTTAACTGATATGTTGGGAATGCCTATTCTCATTTTTTTATCTTACGAAAGCATTTATATATTCCTACATACAACCTCATAGAAACAACTGCAATCTGCTTCCCCCCCCAACGATCCCCGCTATATCGCTCTATAAAATATAAACGTGACCGCTTCCAATGTTCGAACCTCCGTACGGGGTCTCCTTTGTCGTTCTTCACATGGGCATGCACCGCCTGCGCATCGGCAAGGTAATACATCTGTTTTCCGGCACGCTCAACCTGACGGCTCAAGATGGCCTCTTCGCAATACAGAAACACCTGTTCATCAAAAAAGCCTATGGACCACACAAAATCCATCCGCACCAAGAAACAACAGCCGCTTACCTTGCTGCAATAATGGCTCTCGGTATAACGATTGATGAAATCGTAAGCATCGGTTTTCTTCCGTTTAAACCATCCGGTCAACCAACCGAAGCTGCCATGCCAGTCCCCATCCCGAAGCATCGGATTCTGATGTATGCCATCCAACCCCACAATGTCGGAACCCGTCACCACAATTGCTTCATCCTTTTCCATGGCTTCAACTAACTTTTTCACATAGTCCGTTTGCGGAAACTCCATGTCGGGATTGGCTATCAAGGCATATTCATAACCCTGTGCTGCCGCATAGCGCAAACCGATGTTGTTGCCGGCATTGTAACCACGGTTTTCCGGACTGGCGATAAAGGTACAGCCCTGTTCACGACATAGTGCCTCTACCTGGTCCGCATCGGGAGAACAGTTATCCACCAGCACTAACTCCAGTTCCACCCCTTCCTGTCGTTTCAAGAACGACACGCACTTGCGGCAATCGGCGGAAGAATTGTAATTGAGAATGATAACGGCTACTTTCATTTTCTAAATCCGGATTGCATAAATTGTGACACTTCCCATACCCCTAACGGGACAATAACCCCTATGATAGAATAAACAATCCAACTGAACATATTGACTCCTGACATAACCGGAAAATCAGACAAGCGGTGGATGGGCAAATCATACACGCCTATCCACATCAAACTCACTAACTTGAACGCTATAAAATGAAACGTAAGAATGTAAAGCGTCTTGTCCCCTACATAATTCAATGCCTTCAATGCACTCCCTTTTATTAAACCAGCCAGATTGATTACTCCCACACTTCCTGTCATTGCTACAGCAAAATATGGGAAAACAGCCCAACTTGTTGTTTCCATTGAACCGGTGAAAAAGAATGTCACTCCGGCAACTATAAATAACGCCATCAGACCTATCCACAAACGACTTTGGTTTTCCAGCATTTTCCGGTATGTATAGCCTGCCAAAAAGAAACTTGTAGCAAGCATGGTTTTACTTCCGATGGTCGGAATTTTAAAGGGTAGAACACTTAATACATACGCACAAACAAGGAAAAGCAGGGTTAAGAAAACACCGGTCCGTATGCCATTATCCGCTTTTCTACCTAAAATAATGTGTACCAGTTTTAAGGCTACAATGGAAATGACAGAAGCATAAAGCAATTCCTTCAGAAACCAATACCCTCCGAGCAACTGTTCACTTCCGGTCATGGTAACAATATAGAACAACTTATACGCCATATCTTTCCATGTATACGTATTGTCATAGAGATGCCATGCGGCAAACACATTATGGAGCAGCATAAAGATGACCGACCATTTGACAAACGGCCACCACAAACCTTTGAAACGACGTTTAAAGAACGTCGTCATGTCGTTTAAATATTTTTCTTTTAGCAGGAAACCGGACACAAAGAAAAAACAGGGCATGTGGAATTGATAGATGTATTCATTCAAAAAAACAGGACAACCGCTATGCCCCACTACCATCAACATAATACAAAGAGCCTTTGTTACGGAAATTCGGGTATCTATATGCTGAACCATTTTGAATCAACTATTTGAATTTTCGAATAGTATCGATAATCTTATTGGCCTGTTTTTCTCCAACACTTTCTCTTAATTTCTTTTTGAAAGTATCCCACAATTGAATTTTAGTAGGAGGTTTAACCGTCCATGAAGCATTAAAACGATGAATGCAGTATGTTTCCGGATTATTCCGGTATTTGCCGGATGATATTTTAGAGTTGGAATAATTCTTTTCCATGTCATACTTAATAGGAGAGAAATAATGGGCCGGATAAACCATTAATTCCCCATTACCGAGTGACATGGGTTGTATCGGCATTGTCGTAGGAAAATCCGGATAAACGGTTCGAATGGCATTTCCTGTTATAACAGGAGCCAAGATATTGGATGTATCCATTCCGACCGTGAAATGTTTATCGGTATAGAAATCCAATATGGCTTTACACCACGACATGCCCGGAACTGAACCTATAATGGCTGCTTCGACCATTTCGGTAGCCGCTTCGAAACCAATAAAAGATTTGCAATCAAGCAAAGGAGTAAATGTTTTAAGCATTTCTACATCCGAATCCAAATAAATGCCTCCTTCTGTGTATAGTGCATAAAAGCGGATATAATCGGCTGCAAAAGCATACTTCTTTGCTTCAAATGCCTCCTTTACCCAAGCCACCGAATTGATATCAAAGCGCTTTGTATCCCAAAGCACAATTTCATAGTCAGGCAATACTTTTTTCCAAGTATCAAGGCAATGCTGAATCAGCGGGGGATATTCATCACCACTCAGCCAACAAAAATGAATTTTTTTTGGAATCATTATTGTAAGTCTATTGATTTAAAAACTTTGACCAATTAAACTGGTCGTAAAACCGTTTTGGTAATATCTTGTAATATCGGTAAGAGTCTGTAACGGACCCTTGCTTTTCGTATCCTTTGATTTGAAAAGCACACTTAATGTCAGGATAAGGTTTATGGGTTAATACTACCTTATTCGGATAGCTTAAATTATCAAATCGAAGCAAGTCTTCGTAAGTACAACCATCTGTTTTCTCTAGAATGAAAAACATTTTATTTCTGTTTATTCGTGCAGTCCTTCTAATCCATGCATCAACTCCATCCTGAAATGTTTTATAATGAATAAAATTGATGTGTATGCTATTATTGAGCAATCCTTCCGGCCATTTTTCTGATCCGGAAATATCTTTAAATTTTATTTCCGTATTGTACTTATCCAAATGTTCTATATACTCATAAAATCAGCCGGAGGAATCATCAGGTTGACGGTCGGACTGTTAAATGGCAAATGATAGTCATGTGCAACAAATGCTCCAATGCAATTATTGCAAAAAATAGAAATGTCATTCTGTACTTTCCCCTGCCAAAACCAAGTAAAGAAAAGAAGTCTAGCCTTTACCTGTATTTTATTCCAAATTTTCATTTAACGTTTTAATACTCTATGAATAAAAGGATATATTCTTATTAGTGTCAGAAAAAATATGAGCTTTAAGGAAAAAGGAACTCCTTTTGTAAAAAAATACTGGCGATTTATCTCCGGATAGATATTTTTCCAAATGGGAATATATTGACTGGGGATTTCAAGTACCAACGACCAAAGAAACACTCGTGGAGTATACTTAAGTTTTACAATCTCATTTTTATATCCTTTATCAAGCCCTTTTTCTTTAAGAAAATCCAAAACTATGTCTATATTGCCAACCGATTCACGAGCACGATTTAACATGGCTTGAATAGAAGCGTTTCTACATATTGAATTTATATTTTCATAATAATAGTAAAGTGGCTTTTGAATAAAACCTATTTTTTGGGCATAATATGTAATTTGCACACATAAAACTTCATCTTCAAGCATATTATACTTTGCATACTGAATAATATTATCACTGAAGATTGTAGCTTTTACTAATTTGTTCCAGAGCGAACATGATATAGATCGATCAACAATACCTGATAAATATTTATTTTTATCTGATATTTTCTTTTGCTCTTTTAGTGAATATTGATATCCATTGCTTTCATAAATACCACAAACAACAAGATCAAAACTTTCATTCACTGCAAATTCATACATTAATTTGTAAGCATTTGTATCAACCCAATCATCACTATCACATTGAATAATATATTCACCAGAAGCATGTTCAATTCCAACTTTTCTCGCATTTGCTAATCCTTTATTTTGTGGTAGCATTATGATTTGAGTCTGATTTATCCTATGGGGATATTGTAGCAATAATTGTTGTAGTAAAATTATAGACTTATCAGGAGTACAATCATTCACAAAAATAAATTCCATGTCATCCAAAGTTTGTTCAAACAAACTTCGGGCACAACGTTCGATATATTTTTCTACTCCATAAACCGGGATGATTACACTAACTTTTGGCATATTTATATTTTATAAAACGGTAAATAAAAGATCTAAAACTCTTATTAAGGACAAATGAGATTATCGTACAAATCAAAACAAATATCATTGAAAACAGTAAAACTGTCACCACAAATTGTCTCAAATTTTCTATGGGAAATTGTAACTTTCCACATAGTATTATCGTCAACTGGCATGAACTTAAATATATCAAAAAATTAAACAAAAGCATAAACCAATATTTGTAAACAGGAATTCTAAAACCTTTAGAAAACAAAAAATAAGGTTTCCAACCATATACTATAATAGCAAGTGACAACAATGGACCACAAAGGACACCGTTTAATCCAAACATAGAGCCCCCTATAATTGCTGCAACAAGAAAAATGAAAGATTCTGTCAACGGAGCCCAAATATCATAAAACAAACCAAACCCAAACAAGAATTGATCTGTCACTCCTCTCATTGTAAGCAAATAAAGTTGAGCAATAATAAGAAAAGTTGTCATCTCATCTAATATATATTCAGAACCAAGCCAAAGTTGAATGAATGGAGATAAAAAATAATATGCTGTGAATGTCACAATACCGGCAAAAAAGGCACGAATCGTAAATAACTCTTGATACGTTTTCCATATTTTATTTTCATCTCCTTCTGATATCAGGTTACCCACACCTGCTGCAGTACTATCCAAAATACTATTTAATAAAGATTGTATTTTTGTTGTCAACAAAGTATAATTTGTATAAAGAGCAACAACCGGCAACGACACATAAGAATAAATGAGGAAAGGGATTGTTTGAAATTGAACGAAAGTAGCTATTTTATGTACAAATAGCTGCCTGACATATTTCCCGATTTCGGGGTATTTTTTGAACAGCTGCTTTCCCAACTTGATATCACTCTCCAACCAGGGGTAAACCTTGTTGATGCGATAAGTAAGGACTATTGAATAAATAATTCCAAATAGAACTTCTATACATAAAAACAACACAAAACTCTGCACATAAATGGCCAATACCATTTGCAACAACATTTTGCTGCTTGTCACCGCTTGATAATATCCGGTTACTTCATAATTACGTTGATCTGCCGAAAGCAGGGTTTGACGATAATTGACAAAATAGCCCAGCATGGAACTGGCAAGAAAAGCATAGAAACCTAAGTAGATGACCCCCCAGGAAAACGAGGTATCGGGGAAAATCAACGGAAGAAAGAAAGAAAGAACCACACCTGCCCCCAGAATGACCAAACCGATGCAACGGTACAGATAGCCGAACACGGAAATGATTTCGTTGATTTTTGTCTGGTCATCGTCGAATATCGGTTTATAAAGCACATAGCCGATAGCTGTGCCAACCCCCAACTCGGCCAGATTCAAAAAGCCCAACAAACTTTGCAACGTGCCCGTCAAGCCGATAAACTCGGTGCCCAGTTGGTCGAGAAACACCTTGCGCGTGAAAAAGGCAACTACGAGTGAAGCCATGTAACAAATGAGATTCACCCGTGCATTCAAAAAACTTTTCTTTACCCTTGACTCTTTCGCCATGTCCAATTCAAATAAAAATCCGTTTTCCTGTCCAACTGTTTATTCCATGCTCCACTTCACACCCCCCATCAATACAAACACTTGTATATATACCTACACGAACAATCTATTAAAATCTATTAAATACATACTAAATACTTGCACATGTTATTATCTTACTATATCTTTGCATTGTCATTAAGAAACAGAATGACAGCTGGTACCAAAACATGTTTCAAGAAAAACCCAATTATGTTTAACTTTTTAAATTTTTATTATCATGAGTATCAAGTATAGTGTTAATTCGTTACGTAATCCGCAAGACCCTGAAGGTCCCCGTAAGTTTTATGCCCGCGCCCAGGTACGCGAAACCATTTCGCTGCGCCGGCTGTCGAGAGAAATAGCCTACTCCAGCTCGCTGACGCCGGGGGATGTGTTGAACGTACTCACAGAAATGAGTAACAAGATAGCCGAACACCTGGCCGACGGTGACCTGGTAGACTTGGGCGACTTCGGCAGAATACAGTACCAGGTAGGCAGCGAAGGTGCCGAAACCGAAGACAAGTTCAAATCGACGAACATCACCAAAGTGAACTTGCAATTCAAACCGGGTTATGCCTTCACGTCGCAGGAAAAGACCCTGCAGTTTGAAAAAGTGCTGCCGCTGAAAGCGCTGAAAGCAGCTACGGAAGACGAAGAAGTGCTGCCGTAGCAGACCGAACCTGAAAAACACGTCCGGACGGTGTATCAGAATGGGAGCGCCTTGCATCTTACCTATTCGGATGCACCGTCCGAAATATGAAAGAGAGTGCATTTTGATGTACCCTCTTTCTTTTTTTTCAGCAAAACACGTCAATAAAATGTTCAATTATGAATGATTAATGATTTGTCACTCTGCCGTAGGGCGTTGCCCCACGCTGTGAGCTTGCAGCCCTTCAGGCCTTGAACTTGTCACTAGTCACTTGTCACTTGTCACTCGTCACCGTCACTCCCCACTACCAAGTGCCGATTGCAAAAAGGCACGGCTTTTCTGCCTGTACTCGTGCAAGCAGCCGTTCACCATCTCCCAATCAACCGAGCGGTCCGGATGTATGTCTGTCGCCGTCAAAGGAATCATCCGTTGCTTCAGGTCAAGCATCTCCAACAGCGATTCAGACCTCGAGTCGTTTCCAGCACCCAGTTTTACGGTATAAAAGGGGCGGTTGAAGAGTACGGAAAAAACCGTTCCATGGAAAGAGGTGGTGAGCACCAGTTCTGCATGCCTGATAGCTCCCAAAAATTCTTCGGGAGAAGCCGTCTGATATTTGTTTCTCTGCTCCGTGACCCAGGCCGTCAGGTTCAGCACCCCGACACCCAGCTGCCGGGCCATACGTCCGGCCATGTCCAAAATGGCATCGTTGCCTCTCACCGCATAGACCAGCACATATCTCCTGTGCGGGAAGGGGCATAGCGACAGGCGGTTCCACACATCGGCATCGACCAGCAAGGTGGGGTCCAGCACCAGTTCTATTTTTTTGTCGGTCAACGGCTGTAACAAGTCGACCAGCACCTTTTCACGTACGCTTATGCTGTCCAGCCCGCGCAACAGCAACGAGTAACGGGCCTTGTCACTTTCGGACAGAGCGACTGCTTCCATGCTGGCAGCATACGACACGTATTTCCGCCGGCCTTTTTCAAAACCGAAACGGGCAAAATAAACGCCGTCAATCCCCTCGGTGATGTTTGGGTTCCAAATCTGGTCGCTCCCTACGACATAGACATCATAGCCAGCGGGAATGTGCGTGCCCTGCACCCGCCGGGAGAGTTGCAAACGGTGTGCGATGAAGCGGTTGAACTTGCTGTAGCGAATGCATCGCACGGGCAGGAAGCAGAACAGTTCGCCGAAAAACTTTTGAACGCACTTCAGAGGCTTTTTGGAGAAGAAACGCCTCCAAGTGATGTTCAAACGATAGGGACGCAACAGGTACTCGGGCCTGTAATCGATGATCTCCACATCGTGCCCCAAGGACAACAGATAGTGCTGCAAGGCATAGGCCTGCAACACGGCTCCATAGTTATGTGCACAATGAAAAGTCAGTATCCCTATTTTCATTTATGTAGCATTCTTTTTATATGAAACTTCAATCTTTGCCTGAATGCCTGTACACGGTGCCGCCAACCCAGCTCTCCGTATTTTTTCAGAACGTATTCAAAGCCTTTGCGGAGGTAATCGTTTTCAAAGTCCATCCGCCGGGGATGTATCGCAGTGGGGTGACACAGATTGGGTTGCAACGCATTTTCCAAACGGACAGGAATCACCTGTAGCCTGTCGCGCACCTGAGCGAACAGGCTCCGTCCCCGCTCCGTATTCAGCAAGACAAGCGACACCCCCTTGTCGTCGGCATTGAACGCAGGGTCGGTTTTCTGCCAGCCCCAAAAATCGGCCACCGTCAGGTCGCCCGGCCGCCGGGTGTTGGTATAGGGGCACACTCCGCATGAATGGCGGAACATGATGTGCTTGTAAAAGGAAACGGCAAAAGTTTTCTTATCTTCTGTTTTTTCAAAGCCAAACGTTTCCTTGTGTGCCGCCCAGCCAAACTCCTGCTTGTCCCTGAAATTGACCCGACACAGGGTATCGCCCTGCTTTTTCTCCATGTAGGCAAGGAAGTCGCGCCACAGATAGGGAGCAGGCACTCCGTGGCAAACAATATCGACCAGATAAAGGCGATCGCGCCACTGACGGCCAATGTAACTGTTGAGACCTGCCGTTTGACAAGGCGTGCCGGAAAACAGAACGGTCAGACCTGCCTTCAAATCATCCTTTACCGACTGGAAGACACCGGTCATATCGCTCTGCACATATTTGCTACCCCTGAACTCATCGCGTTCCGCCTTGTTTGCGGCCCTTTTATGCACCACCCGAAAATGGTCTGTATAGCCGGCTCCATAGACGACACCTCCCTGCTCCAACACCCAATCGGAAACGGCGACAAACACCGCCCCGCTACGACTCTGCTCTATTTCGTGCATGTCCTTATGACGGGCACCGTAGGCTTCGGGCTGCAAGAGGTTCAAAGAAGTGTCGTAACGGTCGTTGAACGCACACACCTTTTCGCACAAATGGCAATCCACACACTTGGTTTCATCGACCACCGGATAAAGAAAGCCCAGTCCATCGGGCTGCATGAGAATGGCATCGTGCGGACAAATACTTGCACACGCCGTGCAACCGCAACAATCTTTTTTATCGACAATGCGTATCATTGTTTCAAAAAACGATTTTTAATTTTCACCATGTATGCCTGTACCTGCATCCGTTCGGCCCGATTGCAGCCTACAAAATAGATGGTTGCCGCCGAGGCAAGCGCCGACACCCCACACACGGCAACGAAACGAACCACCGGCCGGGACAGGGACAGGTAGCATACCAACGGGGGCACAAGCGACAGCGAGGTCACCCCCAGCACATTGAAATAGACCCGGTGCAGAAACTGCCGGGCGGACAACTGAATCATGCTGCGCAAGAACCACAGACGGGCAAACAGGCAGACCTGCGAAATGACTATGGCCACGACAAGGGTGACTTCGGGCATGCATCCCGCACGCAACAGCACGTAGGAGACCGGAAAATTCAGCATCTGAAGTCCCCCGACAACTATCTGGTAGTTCCGAATGCGCCCGGTGGCCAGCTGCGCGGTAATGAGCGTTCCCGATATGATTTCAGAAAGGCTGAGCACCAGCACAAGACGGGCAAAAAGCACCGTGTGTTCAGGCACCTGGCCCAACCAGAGTTGCAGAATGGCTTCGATTTCAAAAAAAACCGGTATGGAAAGAAACATGAACAGGTAATAGGACAAACGGGTGCCCTGATAAATCAGCTGATGCATGCGCTGCAACTCACCCATGGCATAGCTTTTGGTTATCTGAGGATTCAAGGCCATCATGAAATTGCCCGTAAACTGGTTGATGATGCCATTGACCTGCATGGCGATGCCACGGGCGGCATTGACAGCCGGACCGGCAAACAGGTTGATGACTATGTTGACGCCCTGGTCCTTCATTAAAGCGGAAGAACTGCCTATAAAGTTCCACCCGGCAAAACTGAAGATGCTGCGGGTCAGTTCTGCGTCGTGACCGGCACGATAGGTGCACTCCTCGAACTGGCGCCTGCAATAGAGCCAATAGACGGCCTGGCGAACCAGCGACTGAAGCATGCCCAACACGGCCAGCAGAATGAGCCGGTCGCCCCGATAGTAATAGATGCCGGCCACAATGAGCAACCTGGACACGGCATCGAAAATGGTCATGTAGGCAAATGCCGACATTTTTTCATGGGCGATGATGGCCGAATTGTAGGGCACGGACAGCAAGCCCACCGCAAACACCACCACGGAACACTGCAACACCCAGTTGGCGGCATGCAAACGGTCGGCGGGAATGTTCATCTTATGGTTGAGGAACCAGACGCCAAGGGTTTCGACGGCCAGCACCACGACTACGGCCAGCACCACATGGATGTTGATGGAGGTGGAGAAGATGCGTTTCAGCTTGTCCATGTCGCCCTGCCCAAGCCCGAAGGTCATGAACCGGCTGGTGGAGGAAGAAAGGGAACCGGACAACAAGGAGAACATGGAAACCAGACCGCCCACGACATTGTTGATGCCGTAATCGTCGACTCCCAAGGCGTTGAGAGTGATGCGGGCCGTGAAGAAGCTGATGACCATCATCACCAACATCCGCACATACAACACCGCCGTATTTTTGGCTATCCGTTTGTTCCCGGTTTCTTCGGACATAAGTAATCAATGATTAATGTTCAATGATCAATTATTAATGATTAGCTGTCACTTGTCTCTACCGACACAGACGCACCACGGTACGTCGCTACTGACACTACCCGCTCCCCGCTACTCGCTCGTCACTCCTCCCTATTCATCGTCACATATTTCTGCGTGGGATTATTCTTGCTTTCGGAAGAAGTCATTTTCAACAGTTCACCAAGGATAGGATCTATATATACTTTCTTCATTCTATACTTGTCGGAATATCCTAAATAGTCTGCTATTTCCCGCAATGTACGTGGCTGCCGGCAATAAACCATTAACAAATTCTTTATATCTTGCTTCCTTTGCAGCATACCCCTACCTCTACTTCCTGACTTTTCTGCTCCTTGACTTTTCTGCTCCTTGACTTTTACTCCTTGACTTTTACTCCTTGACTTTTCTACTCCTTGACTTTTCTGTTCCTGGTCTTTTACTCCCTGACCATAATCGTAATTGATTGAATAGGAAGTCCAGCGACCTTTGTTTGTCGAGAGCAACATTCCTTTAGCCACCAATGTACACAATATCTTACCCGCCTCCAATGGGTTCTTTCCAAGCAATTGTTGTGTGTGATAATTTGAAATGCTTCCCGTTGTAACAGCTGTTGCCAAGACCAACTGGCTCTCCTTGTCAAGTCCGGCATATTCATCGCCATAAATACTCTGCAAAGTGACATGACATTCTTCCGGTATCAACGAGGTCATGGAAAGAGTCAATTCCACCAAATGTAATTCGGAACGTTCTTCCAAAACAGGCCTGCGCCAATTTTCCCTTTTCCATGCGTCTAAAATAGTTGGAAAACCTGACCCTATGTTATCTCCAAAACCTATCATCCGCAACATGGCCTGCATGTTCGGATTCCTGGCCTTCGAATGTCCTCCTGCATAAATATCCATAACCGGTATTTTCAATGTTCCCGGATTGGAAAAGACAAAACAATCATCGTGCTTTTCAACTCTAAGGATACCCGTAATCATATAATCGGAATGAATAACCAAATTGGTCAATGCCTCACGAACCGCCTTATGAACGGGAGTATCATCAATCCGTTCCATTCCTTCTAACTTGAAAGGCCGTTTCAAATCGCTCACCAGTTTTGACAATACACGAGTAAAGAAATTGTACAGATTGTTTTCCCAACGACCATCATACGTAAGACGGTCACTCCAACGACTATCCGGCTGTAAATTCGTCATGTCCAGATAGTCCATACGGATGTTGTCAAAACGTTCCCTTATAGGCAAGCCCTTTCCAAACATCAACAACCCGGCCAAAGTAAGCCCTTCCCTGCGTGTATTCCGGTCAATGGTGTAACCTCCCATATTCAAAAGAAAATCCTTGTCCGAATAATTATTCCACACATGATCCGGATTCGCCGTACGGAACCTGTTTCTATAGGCAGCAAGTGTATTCAGATCGATGTCGTCCAACGTATAATTTTCCAACAACAATGAATCATTGCCACTATCATTCGCATCACGAATCATGGCTTTTACATCATCCTCCGTACAATGGTAATCTCCTTCATAATTGCGTTTAAAGGAGCCATTCATCATGTTACCATTGATATAAACAGGACGCTGGCGGTAATCCGCCTGAGGCACACGGATAGACAGCAAGGAATGTTTACCATACTGAACTATTTCAACATCCGCATCTGTCAAAATGTTACGACTTACTTTATTACTGTTCAGTGTATCAAAAAAGTCTTTTTTCAGTTTCTGAGGATGGGCGACTCCTGTTATTTCAAACCGTTTTTCAAATTCAGTTTCTTCCGGGTGTTCGGTTACTCCCAACAAAATAGTTCCTCCAACCGTATTGGCAAAAGAAGAATAGGTTTCCCAAACCGATTTCGGAATTTGCGTTTCAGCTTTCTTACATTCAAACGTAATACGTTCTCCTATCTGCAACAATACTTTTATGTCAAGCGTATCCATTTGACTATTTTCTGTTCTTTTATGTTCAACCGTCACCCGTTTCCGGTCTCGTAGGATATTTCTAAAGGAGCGGGAAGTCACCCGTTTCCGGTCTCGTAGGATATTTCTAAAGGAGCGGGAAGATAGTTTAGTGGTTAATGGTTAATGATTAATTATCAATTATCAATGATTAATGATTAATGATTAGCTGTCACTTGTCACTACCGACACAGACGCACCACGGTACGTCGCTACTGACACAACTCACTACCCGCCCGTCACTCTGCCGTAGGGCGTTACCCCACGCTGTGAGCTTGCAGTCCTTCAGGCTTTGGACTTCTCACTAGTGACTGTTAACTTGTCACTCGTCACTCTTAGCTCCTATCTCCGTACATTTCCTCGTAATACTTTTCGTATTCGCCGGAAGTGATGTGGTCCATCCAGGCCTGGTTGTCAAGATACCAGCGGACGGTTTTCTCAATGCCTTCCTCGAACTGGAGGCTCGGTTCCCAGCCCAGTTCCTTCTGCAGCTTGGTGCTGTCGATGGCATAGCGCAAGTCATGTCCGGCACGGTCGGTGACATAGGTGATGAGGTCCATGTCCTCGTCCTCGCGGCGTCCCAGCAGACGGTCGACGGTGCGGATAACCACCTTGACGATGTCGATGTTCTTCCACTCGTTGAACCCGCCGATGTTATAGGTTTCGGCTATCTGTCCCTGATGGAAAATGAGGTCGATGGCACGTGCGTGGTCTTCGACATAGAGCCAGTCGCGCACATTTTCGCCCTTGCCGTAGACGGGCAGAGGCTTGCGGTGGCGGATGTTGTTAATGAAAAGCGGTATGAGCTTTTCGGGGAACTGGTAGGGACCGTAGTTGTTGGAACAGTTGGTGACGATGGTGGGCATGCCGTAGGTGTCGTGGAAGGCACGTACGAAATGGTCGGACGAGGCTTTGGAGGCACTGTAGGGACTGTGGGGGTTGTATTTGGTATCTTCGTAGAAGAAGTCGGTGCCATAGGCCAGGTGATGTTCGGAAGAGGAGGCCGTGGTAGTGAACGGAGGCTCGATGCCTTCGGGGTGGCTCAGCTGCAAGGCACCGTACACCTCGTCGGTAGAAATGTGGTAGAAGCGTTTGCCTTCGTACTTTTCGGGCAGGCTTTCCCAATAGAGCTTGGCGGCCTGCAGCAGCGACAGGGTGCCCATGACATTGGTACGGGCAAAGGTGAAGGGGTCCTTGATGCTGCGGTCGACATGGCTTTCGGCGGCCAGGTGGATGATGCCATCGACATGATGTTGCTGCATGAGGAGGTAGAAGGCGTCGAAGTCGCAAATGTCCATCTTCACAAACGTGTAGTTGGGGCGGTCTTCGATGTCCTTGAGGTTGGCCAGGTTACCGGCATAGGTGAGTTTGTCGAGGTTGATGATGTGATAGTCGGGATACTTGTTGACAAACAGGCGGACCACGTGGCTGCCAATGAAGCCGGCACCGCCGGTGATGATGATGTTACGTTTAAAATCCATTGTTCGGTTGATTAATCGTTATGCGTTGAGATGATTAAATAGTCATGCGTGGGCGGACATGCGCTGCATGCAGACCTTCAGCGAGTCGACCCAATAGGGAATGTGCAGGCCGAAGGTTTCCTTGATTTTGGTTTTGTCGAGCACGGAATAGGCCGGACGCTTCACCGGACTGGGGAACTCGTCGCTGTGGCAGGGCTGGATGTCGCAGGAGGTGTGGCCGGCCAGTGAGGCGATGGTCTTGGTGAAATCGTACCACGAGCACACGCCTTCGTTGCTGAAGTGGTAGATGCCGGTGCGGACGTAAGTGTCGCCTTCGGGTTGGGCGGCATAGTCGGCCAGCACGGTCTGAATGGCCAAAGCCAGGTCGTAGGCATAGGTGGGTGTGCCGGCCTGGTCGAACACCACCTTGAGCTGGGGCTTGGTGGCAGTGAGCTGAAGCATGGTTTTCACAAAGTTCTTGCCGAACTCGGAATAGAGCCATGCGGTACGCAGAATGACGTGCTTGCAAGCTACAGCCCTGATGCGCTGCTCGCCTTCGAGTTTGGTGCGTCCGTACACTCCGGTAGGTGTGCCCTGCTGGGTTTCGCGGCAAGGCAGGTTGTATGGGTCGCCTCCAAACACGTAGTCGGTGGAGACATGCACCAGAAGTCCGTTCACTTCCTTCATGGCAACCGCCAGGTTTTCGGGTGCGGCGGCATTGAGCAGCCGGCAAAAATCCTCGTCGGTTTCGGCCTTGTCGACATTGGTATAGGCCGCACAGTTCACTATGCAGTCTATGTCATACTTTTTTACTGTTTCACGCACAGCCTCGAGGTCGGTGATGTCGAGCATCAGCGTTTCGTGCCCTTCGGCCGGCACCACATCGGTAAACACATAATGAAACGGTGTGTTCGGTGCGATGAGGCGCATTTCATTGCCAAGTTGTCCGTTGGCTCCGGTTACCAATACGTTCATTAATGATCAATGATTAATTATTAATGTTTAATGTTCAATGTTTAGTGTTAAATAGCGAGGAGCGGGGAGGATTATTAATTGTTAATGATTAGCTGTCACTCTCCACTGTCAACTGTCACTTGTAACTCGTCACTGTCACTCGTCACTACTTGAAACATTCATATTCGAACGGTGAGTCGAAATCGGCCAGCACGGCGTGTTTCAAGTCTTTTTCGCTGAGAATGGCCTTGTCGGTGGGAATGTGCCAGTCGATGCCGAGGCTGTTGTCGAGAATGCTGATACCTCCGTCGGCTTCGGGGTGATAGAAATTGTCGCACTTGTACTGGAACACGGCCACATCGCTCAACACGGCAAAGCCGTGGGCAAAGCCCTGAGGAATGAAAAACTGACGGTGGTTGTCTTCGGTGAGTTCGACGGCTACGTATTGCCCGTAGGTGGGCGAACCTTTGCGGATGTCGACCGCCACATCGAGCACGGCCCCCTTGACACAACGCACGAGCTTGCTCTGGGCAAAGGGCGGACGCTGGAAATGCAAGCCGCGCATCACTCCATAGGAGGACATGCTTTCGTTGTCTTGTACAAAAGTGATTTTACGTACTTTTTCTTCAAACTCGCGTTGCGAGAAACTTTCGAAAAAATAACCACGGTCATCCTTGAAAATACGGGGTTCGATGATGACCACCCCTTCAATGGCTGTTTTTATAACGTTCATAAAAGTTTGTTGTTAGTGGTTGAGAGTTAATAGTTGACAGTTAACGAGTGACGAGTGACAAGTGACAGTTGACGAATGACAAATTATTTAGTCTTGGAGAGGTTTGGATTTTTTTAATGATTTTATCAGCCCTGAAAGCATTCTGATTATTTCTGTCAGACTAGCATGTAATTCATTAAAGAGCTCTCCTTCTATATATTTTAATCTTTCTGCTATGATTAAATGGGTTTCCAGTTCAGTGGCAGACCCTAAAGCTATATGCAAAAAATAATTCCATTCGTTTTGGCTCATACGTCCAGCACCTTCGGCAATATTCGCTGGAATAGATGTGGCACTACGCCGTATCTGACTTGTCAAGGCAAATAATTCGCTTTGAGGAAACGACCTTGTTACTTCGTATATCATCACAACCAAGTCTATACTCCTTTGCCAAACCAATAAGTCTTTATGTGTGTTCATTACTTGCCACTAAAAAACTTGTCACTCGTCACTTGTCACTCATCACTAAAAAATCCATCACCGGTTCAGTTCGTCAATGACTTTGAGCAGGTATTGGCCGTACTGGTTCTTGATCATGGGTTGGGCCAGGGCACGCATGCGTTCTTCGGTAATCCAACCCTGACGGTAGGCAATGCCTTCGAGGCAGGCAATCTTCAAGCCCTGCCGCTTTTCAATGACCTCTACAAAAATGGAGGCTTCGGCCAGCGAGTCGTGCGTGCCGGTATCGAGCCAGGCAAAGCCGCGTCCCAAAGTCTGCACCTTCAGTTCGCCAACCTGCAAAAATTCCTGATTGACAGTGGTGATTTCGAGTTCGCCACGAGCCGACGGCTTGATGGATTTGGCTATCTGCACCACTTTGTTGGGATAAAAATAAAGTCCCACCACGGCATAGTTGGACTTAGGGTGTTCGGGCTTTTCTTCGATGGAAAGGCAGTTGCCTTCGCCGTCGAACTCGGCCACACCGTAACGCTGGGGGTCATCGACCCAATAACCGAACACCGTGGCCTTATGATCCACGTCGACATTGTGCACGGCTTCCTTCAGCAGTTGCGAGAAACCGACACCATGGAAAATGTTGTCGCCCAGCACCAGACATACCGAATCGTTGCCGATGAACTGTTCACCAATGATGAATGCCTGGGCCAGACCGTCGGGCGAGGGTTGCTCGGCATACTCAAAGTGTACTCCATAGTCGGAACCATCGCCCAACAGACGTTTGAAGCCGGGAAGATCGGCCGGCGTCGAAATAATGAGAATGTCGCGAATGCCAGCCAACATCAGGACCGACACCGGATAATAGACCATCGGTTTGTCATAAACCGGCAACAGCTGTTTGCTTACTCCTTTGGTTATCGGATAAAGACGGGTTCCGCTACCCCCTGCCAATACGATTCCTTTCATATTTATTCTGTTATGAGTTGTTTTTGTTGATAGTGACGAGTGACGAGTTACAAGTGACAGTTGACAGTTGACAGTAGACAGTAGAGAGTGACAGCTAATCATTAACAATTAATAATTCTCTCCACTACCCGCTCCTCATTTTCAATTGTTCATTGTTAATTGTTCATTGCCCTCTATTTGCTATAATAGTATTTACCGTAGTACTTGCCGTAATATTTACCGTAATACTGACGGGCATGGCGCGACTTGGTACCGTTAAGTACAAGCGACATGTTCTTGTATTTGTGAGACGTATACAGATTGTCCAGGTCGGGCAACATGCTGCGTTCGAACAGTCCGGCACGGACAATGAACAGCATCATGTGGGCATACTCGTTGACAATGGCCACATCGGCTACGATTTCAGACGGCGGACAGTCAATGAAAATGAGGTCATACTCCTTACGCAGTTCGGCCAACATAAGTTTCAGACGGCCGCTGAAGAGCAGTTCGGTGGGATTGGGCGGAACGGTGCCGACGGGTATCACATCGAGATTGGCATGGAGAGGTGCATGCAGAATGATGCTGTCCAAATCGTCTATCTGTTCGGCCAGATAATTGGAAATGCCGGTCCGTACCCGTTTGTCGACATGGTCGCTCAATGATTTCCGACGCATGTCAAGGTCAATGAGCAGCACCTTCTTGCCCTTGATGGCAAACGACAGGGCCAGGTTCAACGACACGAAGGTTTTTCCGCTACCGGGATTCATGGACGTTATAAGTATGGTACGTCCGCGCTCCTTGCCGCCATCCATAAATTCAAGATTGGTACGTACAATGCGGAAAGCTTCGTTCACCACATCGCGCCCTTTCTCCCTGACCACCAAATCGGTAGAAGAAGTGTGGGACAGTTTCTTCTTTGACTCGCACAGGGGTATTTCACCGACAAAAGGAATGCTCAGTTCTTCCAGGTCTTTCCGGCTGCGCACGGTGGTGTCCATCATTTCGATGAGGAACAGCACCACCACCGGCAGGAACAGGCCTATGGCCAAGGCCATGAGCAGAATGCTGCCTTTCTTCGGCTCGGTAGGCAACGGACTGCCGGAAGGAGGATTGATGACCCGTGTGTTGTAAGCGGTGAAGGTTTGCGACAACTCGTTTTCTTCGCGTTTCTGCAACAGGAAGAGGTAAAGTGCTTCCTTGACCTTCTGTTGGCGTTCAACCGACAAGAGGTATTTGGCCTGGGCCGGACCGGCCGCAATGAGTTCTTTCGTTTCCTGCTCGTTGCGCTTCATGAGGTCTATCTGCACGCCGAGGGTGTTGATGAGGTTGTCGAGCGAAACCAGGATGGATTCGCGGATGGAGGTCAGGGAATGGTCCAAATCGCGAATGAAAGGATTGTCGGCACTGCTGTTGGCAATCAGGTTGTTGCGCTGGAGTTGCAGGGCGTTGTATTCGGCTATCTGGCTTTCGATGCTGCCGCTCTCGACACCCGAATTGACAGGAAGAAGTGTGTTGGAAGAGGAAAAACTGACCAGATAGTTACGTATGTAGCGTGCTATGTAGAGCTGGTTGTTGAGCGACTGTATGTTACCTTCCGCCTCGGCCGACTGGGCCATGTACATGCTTGAGGCAGCCTGCACATCGGGCAACAGGTTCTCGCTTTTGTAGGAAGATATGTCCTCGTCAATGTGACTCAGTTCCCGTTCAATGACTTCCAGCCGTTCATCGATGAGCATGGAGGTGCTGGCCGTAACCGCGTTCTTTTCGCGAATCCAATTGTCATTGTACACGGCGATAAGGGTATTGAGCACATCTTCGGCCCGCTGGGTGGACACGTCGCTGATGGAAAGGTCGATGACCGAGGCTTTCTCATCGCGCAAACCGATGGTAAGCGAACCGGCATAACCACGAGCCACCGCATAGAGCGATGACTTGCTGACCACAATGGGGAAAGTGTACTCGCCCCGGTACATGGCTGTGGGCGTCACCACCACCCGGCCGACCGGAGTGAGCACCGTGTCGCCAAGCTGCGCCGTGACAGCCTGTTCGGGCAACTCCATGCCGGAGAAGGCGGACAGTTCGACCCGACGGTCGGCCAGCAGACGGACTGTGAGTGCGGCACTGCCCTCATCGCCCAAATCGGGGAAAGAAACATGAACCGGCAGCGTATTGCCGTACAACACCACCTCGTGCAGGCGGCCTTCTACCCTGTAGTCGACATCGAGATGCAGCCGCTTGACCACATGCTGCATGAGGGCCGGCGACTGCAACGTAATGATTTCGTTGTTCACATTGGTGTTGGTCTGAAACAGGCCGAACTCCGATAGGGAAGCCCCTTCGGAAGAAAGGGATTTGCCGCTGCTTTCATCTTTTACCAGGATGGAAGCGGTGCGGGTGTACACGGAAGGGGTGCGTTTGACATAAAGCATGGCTACACCCAACGTAATGGCTAAGGACACCGGAAACCAATACCACTTGGCGAGACACAATTGCACAAGATCCTGTATCCGCATGAAATCTTCTGTCGGTTTTACTTTGCTTGTCATAGCGTGAAAAATCAAAGAACGATCAATAAGTAAATCGTAAAAATGGTTACTTATGTGCTGTATTTAATAAAAAGAGAAAGGCTGCCATCGGTTTGCGGTTCAATTGGCATACCGTAATCCCAGGAATGTGGCCACGGACATGGCCAGCGATGCTACCGACATCCAGAACGAGATGGAAAGCACGTTGTTGCCGTTTACCGTGGTCTGCCGTTTACGCATGGGGATAGGACTCACATAGACTACATCGCCCTGCTGCATGTAGTAGACCGGCGAGGCATAGAGTTCTTCCAGCGAACAGAGATTCAGTTCGTAACTGGTTTGTTTGCCGCCCTGCCCGCGCAACACATACACATGTTCGCGCTGCCCCTGGATGGTGAGGTCGCCGGCCAGGCTCAACACATCGAGCACCGTCATCTTGTCGCGGTCGAGCGCATAACGCCCCGGACGGCTCACTTCGCCCAGCACCGAAACATAGAGGTTGAGAAAATCGACCGTAACCACCGGATCTTTCAGCAGGTTGTTGCTGATCAGTTCGCCCTTCACATAACGGGCCACTTCTTCACGGGTCATGCCTGCCACCTTGATTTTGCCCAACACGGGGAAATCGATTTCACCGTCCGAATCGACGGTATAGGCCGACACTTGTCCGTTCGTGTTGGTACTGGTAGTACTGGCCTGCCCCATGCGGTAGCTCACCGTAGGCAAATTGAACAGCAGAGCCAGTTCCTGGTTCTTGCTGCTCACCACAATCGAGAGTTTGTCGTCGGGCATGAGACGCATTTCGGAAACAACCCGGATGGTATCGTCGCTTCCGGGCCTGATGTCCTGAAAATAGGTAACCTGTTTGGCTGTGCCGCACGATGCCAACAAAAACGAAAGCACGGCAAACCACATCGCCTGTCTTTTTCTATGCATATCAATATTATATTGTTGTTATCAGTGAAAATACACTATTCAGCGTATCCAAACATATCTCTTTTCTTTGTCTTTTTCATACCCCTACAAAAAATATTTCGTATTTTCCGACCTTCCCCCTCGCCCCGGGGAGAAGGGGAAGAGGTGAAGTTGGAGTACGAAACCAATTATCAATTGTTAATTATTAATTATCAGCCGTTTTCAATTTTCCATTGTTAGCTGTTAACTTGTCACTCATCACTGTCAACTGTTCACCCCGCTCTCCTTTTTCCGGATGAAACGGGAAAGCAACATGTTGGCGGAAGTCCACAGCACCACATCGACCAGCAACAACACATTCACGTTCACCACCCGGCACAACAGCACATTGCCGGCCACAAGCACAACACTGGACAACAATATCAACATCATGGCCCGACGCTGGGGAATGCCTGCCCGCAACAGTTTGTGATGAATGTGGTTCTTGTCGGGCAAGAACAGCGGGGCATGGTTGCGCCCGCGATGAATGACCACCCGCACCACATCGAAACAAGGCACAATGAGCGGCACAAAGGCAAACACAATGGCACGTACCTGCAAATGAGCCCCCGAAGCACTGCTGCCGGCATGAAGCAGCGAAACACACAGAAAACTCAATATAATGCCAATGGTGAGCGAACCGGTATCGCCCATGAAGATTTTCTTGTGTTTTTCCGCATTGCCGAACACGTTGTAGTAGAAAAACGAAACCAACGCACCCAAGGTGACAAATGCCAGCATGGCATGCATATAGCGCCCTATGCTTATGAAGACAAAGCCGTAGAACATAAGGGCCACCCCGCTCAGCCCCGAAGCCAATCCGTCGATGCCGTCAATGAGGTTGATGGCATTGATAATGAACACCACCACAAACACCGTGAGCGGCCAGGCTATGAACCGGGGCAGTTCGTGAATGCCGAAAATACCGTACAGGTTGTCAATCCACACACCCGATGCAACCAGGAACACAGCACAAATAATCTGAACCATGAACTTGGCCCGGTATTGCACCCCGATGAGGTCATCGGCCATGCCCACCAGATAGAGCAGAATGATGCTGCACAACCCCAACGAAAACTCGAGCACCTCTCTGTCCAACCCGTCATGAATTTCACTTCTTCCCAACAGCAAACTCACACCGAGCAGCAACCCGATGGTAAACACTATGACCGGCATGAAAGCAATGCCTCCCAAACGGGGCACCACCCCTTGATGGATTTTACGCGCATCGGGTTTGTCAAACAGTTCCTTACGAAACGAAATCAACAGAATCTGAGGAATGAGGACCCCCGTAAATGCCACACTTATCAGAAAAGAAAGGGTAATGTTCCAAGTCCAAAAAGTCATACGTATATCAGTTTACAGTTTATATTCTTTTTCCAGTTCTTCTATCACACACGAGGCCGAAGGAGTGATGGCCACAGCCACAATGCCCTTTATCAAGACAACGACACGCTTGTTCCGATAGCCTGCCACCTTCACAAACACCCCTTCCTGTCCATCAAACGGTCCTCCATGTATGCGTACATAGGCACCTTGAGACAGATTCAGATCATCGCCCTTGAAATAATGCAGATGCTCATCGTAAGTCTGGCACACATCGATGAAACGCTTCATCTGGGCATCGGGCACAATGACGGGCATTCTTTTGCCTGAACAGGTCTGCATGATGTACTGGAGGTAGGGAATGGTCTGCTTGGCACGCTTGAGTGCCGAAGGAGTTGCCCGCACGAAAATCAGATTATGTACGGCCGGAACGAGTTTCAGACGGGAATCATGCTGTCTGCCAACAGAACAAACGGCATAACGCATAGGCACAAAACAAGCTATCGCCTGTGCTTCAAGCAAAGCCTTTGCCTTGAGTTCCCTCCGGTAGGTGGCACTCATGGCATACCACACTTGCTGCTCTTTGATTTCCGCTTGTGTCATACTGAAAACCAATCTGACGGGTACATCTATGGCTCCTTAAAACACACGTAAAACACAATGTTTTAAGCAGTTACAAAAACTTACATTGAATTAACAGATTCCAAAAAGCTTACATTTACAGCAAATTAAAAGCAAACGCTGCAAATGGTAAAGTCTGCAAATATAATACTTTTTCGAAAAATATGATAAAAAAAATTAACAATGTGTGCAAGGCAACCCATACAGAGATTTTCGCGTACAAACAAAAAAAAGCACAGACCATCTCCATACACTGTCCTGGCTCACCACAAGCCACAATTCCTTATGGGAAAGTCTGCGCCAATAACGCATCTCCCAACAGGAATTGCAGATAGCCCGCTTCATTTTCCGAGGTGGTGATTCGGACAGTGATTGAGCTATTATATTTCAAAAAAATTGCAAAGGGAAGAACCAATGCGATGCAAATGAAGTAACAAAAACATGAGTTCCAAGCAACTCGCGAAAATCAATTCAAGTCAGGCAGATGAAAATTGAAATATCTTTTGAAAAGGGGAAAAAGTATCCGTCATTGACTCAAGCCCGTAATGTCGTGCATCATGACCGTTACTTTTCTTTTTTCACCTATGTGAAAAGCTTTTTTCACCTATGTGAAAAATACGTTTCACCTATGTGAAAAATATGTTTCACCTATGTGAAAAAAGAAAAACTTGCTGTTGCATGCACGATGCATGTTGAGAATGACGAGTAACGGCTTAGTTGAAAATGGAGAATTGAAAGTGACAAGTGACAGTTGACAGTTGACAGTTAATCATTAACTACGGAGTAATCCGAATGACCTACTCGCTCCTTAACATTAATCATTAACGACGCTCTCCCCGCTACTATTAATATTAAATAAGCTGCACTCGGCAAAACAATTCAAGCAAGCTTGATGGTTTTGCACTCATTTGCATTATCTTTGCACTTTAAAACATAAATCCGTTGAAAATGAATATCGACTTAACCATTGGAACTGCAGTTGCCGAAGCTGTAAAGAAACTCTACGGACAGGACACCGAAGCGGCACAGGTACAGGTACAGAAAACGAAAAAAGAATTTGAAGGCGACCTCACCGTCGTCGTGTTCCCCTTTGTAAAAGCTGCACGCAAGTCGCCCGAACAAACCGGTGCGGAAATAGGCGAATATCTGCAGGCAAACCACACGTTCATTGCCTCATTCAACGTAATCAAGGGATTTCTCAACCTCGTCATAGACAAGGGATACTGGATTGGCGAACTGAACCGCATGCACGCCGATGTCAACTACGGCATCACACCGGCCGGTGAAGATGCCCCGCTGATGATGATTGAATATTCATCGCCCAATACCAACAAGCCCCTGCACCTGGGACATATACGCAACAACCTGCTGGGATACAGCATTTCGGAAATACAGAAAGCCTGCGGATGGAAAGTCATCAAAACGAACATTGTCAACGACCGGGGCATTCACATCTGCAAATCGATGCTGGCATGGAAACGCTTCGGAAACGGTGAAACCCCCGAAAGCTCGGGCATGAAAGGCGACCACCTGGTGGGAAAATACTACGTCATATTCGACCAGCACTACAAGGCCGAAGTGAAAGAACTCATGGCACAGGGCATGAGCGAAGAAGACGCAAAACGCAACGCCCCCCTCATACAGGAAGCACAGCGCATGTTGCTGGCCTGGGAAAACAACGACCCGGAAGTGCGCAAGCTGTGGGCTACGATGAACGGATGGGTCTATGCCGGGTTTGACGAAACCTACCGGAAACTGGGCGTGGACTTCGACAAAATTTACTACGAATCGGAAACGTACCTCGAAGGCAAGGCCAAAGTAGAGGAAGGTCTGGCCAAAGGGGTGTTCTACCGGCGTGCGGATGGCTCGGTATGGGCCGACCTCACCAAAGATGGACTCGACGAAAAACTGTTGCTGCGTACAGACGGAACTTCGGTGTACATGACACAAGACATAGGTACTGCCAAACTGCGTTATGACGATTACCCCATCAACAAAATGGTGTACGTAGTAGGCAACGAACAAAACTACCACTTCCAGGTACTCTCCATCCTGCTCGACCGACTGGGATTTGAATGGGGCAAGAGCCTGGTACACTTCTCGTACGGCATGGTGGAACTGCCCGAAGGAAAAATGAAAAGCCGCGAAGGCACGGTGGTTGATGCCGATGACCTGGTGGCCGAAATGATTGCCACGGCCCGTGAAACGGCCATTGAACTGGGCAAGGTCGATGAAAACAACCCCGGCGAACTGGAAGAGGTGGCACGCATCGTGGGACTGGGGGCCTTGAAATACTTCATACTGAAAGTGGACCCGCGCAAAAACATGCTGTTCAACCCGAAAGAATCCATCGATTTCAACGGTAATACCGGACCTTTCATACAATATACGCATGCCCGTATCAAGTCGGTACTGCGCAAGGCCGACGAACAGGGCATTGACTTCCACTCGGCACTTGACACACATCTGGAAATATCCGACAAGGAAAGCGCACTGATACAGTTGCTGGCCGACTTTGAAGGAGTGGTGAAAGAAGCGGGAGAAGCTTTCAGCCCGGCACTGATAGCCAACTATGTGTATGACCTGGTGAAAGAATACAACCAGTTCTACCACGACTACTCCATCCTGCGCGAAGAAAACGAAGCCTTGAAACGCTTCCGCCTCGCCCTTTCGGAAACCATTGCCCGTGTGGTGAAAACCGGTATGGGACTGCTCGGTATTGAGGTGCCGGAAAGGATGTAACCGCCTACAAAGGCGGTGTGTCAGAACAGGCAATCTGCTGCGTTGCTTTTGACATTCGGAAGCCCCCTCCAACCTCCCCCAAAAGGGGAGACTAAGCCCCTCCCTGGGAGGGGCTGGGGAGGCCGTATCAGCGCCTGGCATCTTGCCCATTCTGACGCACCTTGTAGAGGAATGGACGAAAATCGCATTTTGACACATTCCCAAACAACTACAAATACAAACCATAAAAATAAGATTCATGAAAAGAACAAGAATCCACAAGTTCATGATGCACTGGTTCATTATAGCCAGCTGCATATTTACATCGTGCCAACCAAAACCGGAAAAGACCGTCGACGTGTGCATTTACGGCGGAACATCGGCCGGAATCATTGCCGCATACACGGCCAGCATGTCGGGGAAAAAGGTATTGCTCATTGAACCGAGCCAACATACGGGCGGTATGACTACCGGCGGACTGGGGTATACCGACATAGGAAACAAATACGTGGTGACCGGACTGGCCAGGGATTTCTATCGCCGGCTGGGCAACCACTACGGAAAACTGGAACAATGGATTTTCGAACCCTCGGTAGCCGACTCGGTGTTCAACCTGTATATAGAACGGGGAAAAATTGAAGTGTGGTACCGGAAACAACTGTCGGCAGTAGAAAAGCAGGGCGCACACATCAAAAGCATCACGGTGGAAGACAACCGGCCCGGAACAACTGAACGCCACACAGTAAAGGCCGGCATGTTCATTGACTGTACCTACGAAGGAGACCTGATGGCAAAAGCAGGTGTAAGCTACACGGTAGGGCGGGAATCCAACGACCAATACGGGGAAGACTACAATGGTGTGCAGGTGATGAAAGGACACCAGTTCCCCGATGGAATCGACCCGTATGTGGAAAAGGGAGTGCCTGAAAGCGGACTGCTGTGGGGCATTTCGCCGGAAGCTCCGGAAGCCAACGGAAGCGGAGACCTCAAAGTGCAGGCCTACAACTACCGCATATGCCTGACCGACGACCCGGCCAACCGCATCGAAATAACCCAACCGGAAAATTACGACCCGAGCCGATACGAACTGCTGATACGTCTGAAAGAAAAGGCACCGTGGAAATCGCTGTCGGACGTGTTCATATGGAGCATGATGCCCAACCGGAAAACCGACATAAACAACCGTGGAGGATTCTCGACAGACATGATTGGCATGAACTGGAACTACCCCGAAGCCGACTATGACGAACGGGCCCGCATCATAAAGGCACACGAGGACTACACCAAAGGACTGCTCTATTTCATAGGACACGACACACGTATCCCCGAATTCATCCGAACGGAAATGCTGCGCTGGGGATATCCGAAAGATGAATACGTTGACAACAATCACTGGACACCCCAACTGTACATACGCGAATCGCGCCGCATGGTGAGCGATGTGGTGATGACACAGCACCACTGCCAGGGCGAAGAAGTGGTTTCCGACGCAATTGGCTGGGCTGCCTACACCATGGACTCGCACAACTGCGACCGCCACGTCATAAACGGCATGGTGAAAAACGAAGGCAACGTGGAAATTGGCGGATTTCCACCTTATCCCATCTCCTACCGGTCCATTGTTCCCAAACGTGCCGAAGCAACCAACCTGCTGGTACCCGTATGTCTGTCGGCCTCGCACATAGCCTATGGCTCCATCCGAATGGAACCGGTGTTCATGGTGCTGGCACAGTCGGCCGCAGTCGCTGCCTGCATGGCTATCGACGGAAAGGCATGTGTGCAGGATGTCGATGTAGCCCAACTGCAAAAAGAACTGGCCGAAAACCCGCTGGCCGATGGCAGCCAACCCGAAATACTGATTGACAACGACCACCCCACCCAAGTGAGCACGAAAGGTGAATGGGAAGAAGTGCCAAACTCACGGGCTGCCTATGGAGCCACATTCCTGGCCGACCGCTCGAACGGAAAACAACCCAAAACGGTCAGATATACCCCACAACTGAGTCAAGACGGAACGTATGACATATACACCTACCGCCCCTTGTTGAAAGAAGGAAACGGACGGGTACAAGTGACCGTGTTTGATGGCGAGCAGGAACACGAACTCACCATTGCCCCCGAAGACATCCGGGTGGAAGGACAGACATCAGGCGAATGGGTCTTTTTAGGAAAATATGACCTCAGCACCGGGAAACAGGGCTACATTGAAATTGCCAGTACGCAAGGGGAACACCCAAGCGTGGCCGATGCCGTATTGCTGATTCCGACAAGATAATAATTGCAGCAAATCTGCAAGTAACATAAAACAAGTCCATGATATGAGGTTATGCCGCTTTTACCGCGGCATAACCTCTTTTTTGTACCCTGCACAGAACGGACTTTCGAAAACAATCAGAAAAAAAATACCTGTTCAAAGGGAATGTCCACTAAACAATTCGAACTATTTTTGTGTTGTAAAAAAACACAAGGCAGATTTATCAGTTAGCCGCCAAAAATCATTTGACAAATATGGAATCAAACTTCACATTAGCACTTATACTGACCCTGCTCGCCGGACTGAGTACCGGCATAGGGAGCGCCATCGCCGTTTTTGCCCGCCGTACCAATACCAAGATGCTTTCCACTGCACTGGGTTTTTCGGCGGGGGTGATGATTTACGTATCGTTTGTCGAACTGTTTCCACAAGCACTTGAACAAGTTGCAGCAGGTGGTGCAAGCATGCCCGAACTGAGTGTCGTGCTGGCATTTTTCGTCGGCATCGCTTTCATCTTCTTCATAGACATGGTAATACCATCGGCAGAGAATCCTCACGAAATGCACCGGGTAGAAGAAATGAAAGACGGCAATCACATGCACCGCTTGAAACGGACCGGCATACTCATGGCTTTGGCCATTGGCATTCACAACTTTCCCGAAGGCATAGCCACCTTTACCACTGCGTATATCGACCCAACCATTGCCATTCCTATTGCGGTGGCCATTGCCATCCACAACATCCCGGAAGGAATTGCCGTTTCCATCCCCATATTCTATGCAACGGGAAACCGGAAAAAATCCTTCTGGTACTCGCTTTCATCGGGTATGGCCGAGCCGGTAGGAGGACTGGTCGGCTACTTCCTGCTGATGCCGTTTATCACTCCGTTCTCCCTGGGACTGGTGTTGGCGGCAGTTGCGGGTATCATGGTGTTTATTTCGGTTGACGAACTGATTCCTGCAGCCGAACATTATGGCGAGCATCACTACTCTATAGCCGGATTTGTGGGAGGAATGGCAGTCATGGCCGTGAGCCTGCTGGTCATTTAAAATGTGGGGGATATCAAATTGCACGTGATGCACCTTCTTTGGAAAAGAACATGCAGCAAGGAAAAACAATCATAGACATCAAGTTTGAAGAGGTATTGCCGCTTATCAACTGGACTTATTTTTTCCGTGCCTGGAAAATGTCCGGAAAATACGATGGAATCGAAACTACTTGCGATTGCACGGCCTGTCGGAGCGTCTGGCTCCAGCGGTTTTCAAACGATGAACGCCGCAAAGCCGAAGAAGCACTGACTCTTTTTCGCGATGCACAAGCCATGCTCCGCTCGTTCCGCGACGAAAAGGCACTCAACATCCGTGCAATGGTGCAGATATTCCCGGCCCGTTCTACGGGAGAAGATATAGTGATAATCCAACAAGGAAAAGAAACGGTACTGCCCATGTTACGGCAACAGCAGCCTGCCGCCGACGGGTGTTGTTACTCCCTGGCCGATTTCATTAATCCAAAAGGCGATTTCATCGGCATTTTTGCCTGTTCAGTACAAGGTGCCGAACAACGGGTGCTACGTTTGCATAAGGAAAATGACCCATACGGTGCCATGCTGGTACAAACTCTGGCTGACCGGCTGGCTGAAGCCGCATCGGAATGGCTGCACTACCAGACACGCACCCGGTATTGGGGATACCACCCTCATGAACCGTTCGACCCGGACAATCTGCGCCGCGGAGCCTACCCCGGCATACGTCCGGCCGTTGGCTATCCTTCGCTGCCCGACCAATCCATCATTTTCGACCTCAACGCCATTATGAAACTTGATGAAATAGGAATAACACTGACCGAAAACGGGGCCATGAAACCCGCTTCATCGGTCTGTGGCCTGTACTTTGCCCATCCGCTCTCCCGATATTTCATGGTAGGGAAAGCGGATGTTTGCCAAGTGGAAGACTATGCCCGCAGACGCGGCAAAACAACAGAAGAAATGAACCGGTGGCTGACCAAACTGAACTTATGAATTGAAAATATCCCTTTTTGAAAACAAGTTGAAAAGGGCTTTTTGTTTCTATCAAAAATTTTGCAATATATTTGCAAACTCAAAATTAATTCATCAAAAAAGTTTTATTATGAGAAAAATGTTACTTATTGTGCTTGCTTCGGCAGCATTTTTCTGTGCGAACGCACAAACAGATCCCATTGTATTCATGCAAGACGGACTGGAATTTACCGTCACAAGCGAAACAACGGTCGGACTGAGCAAAGTAGCCGCACTGGAAGCCAACATTCCGGAAAACGTATCCTACGAAAGTAAAAACTATACGGTTACCAGCATTCTGGAAGATGCCTTCAATTGGAACGACTCTACCACACGAGTTGTAATGCCCAGTACCATCACTGAAATTGAATATTCTGGAATGTATGGAGCAGAAGCCGTAAAAGAAATCGTTGTGTCAGAAAACCTGCGCACGCTCGGCGATTTTGCTTTCGCCTATTGCGACAGTCTTAAAACTATAACTTTACCGGAAGGTATTACACAAATACCTGCCAGTTGCTTTGCCTCCTGCATATCGTTGGAATCCGTTAATATTCCCTCAACGGCTCAGACCATTGGAAGCGGTGCCTTTTACGGTTGCGACAAACTGACAGAATTCTCGTTTCCGGCTGCTTGCGACAGCACAGGAAACAACGTGTTCCAAAGTTGCGAAGGCTTGCAAAAGGTGGTGCTCAATCCAGCTATCCGTATACTTGGCGAAGGCGTGTTCCGCGAATGCCATAAGTTGACCGATGTCAACCTGAGCGATGCACAACAACTGAAAACATTGCCTACCTATCTGTTTTTGGAAACTGCCCTTTCAGGCGAAATTACTCTGCCTCAAAATGTAGAGAGCATAGGCAATGCCGCTTTCGGCAAAACCAATGTATCCTCTTTCAAACTGGCCGCAGGAAACACAAAACTGACCATCATCAACGAAGCAGTGTACAGCGCAGACAAAGTATTGCTCTATGCCTTCCCTCCAAAATCAGCCACGACCGAACTAACGGTTGCCGAAGGTTGTAGAGGTATTAGCGGCGGGGCTTTCAACGGCAGCAACGTTCAAAAAGTGAAATTACCCGAAGGTATGCGTGCATTCGACCAGTTTGCATTCAGCGAATCGCAATTAAGCGAAATCAACTTCCCCTCTTCTTTGGTATTCATGGGACCGCAAGCCCTGTCTGCCACACAACTGACAGAAGTGGTATTGCCGGAAAACCTGACTCTCATCAGCGAAGGACTCTTGGCCGGTTGTAAAAAACTTGTATCGGTCACCATACCGAGTTCTGTAACAGACATAGACTACTATGCATTCAACAATTGTTCGGCCCTGACGAATGTACACTGCTTAGGAAGCGTACCCCCTGTGCTCAACTATTATGAAGGATACGACCATCCGTTCTACGGCATCAGCAGCGAAGCCGTACTCAGCGTACCACAAGGTACCATAGATGCCTATGAAAGTGAAGCCGGTTGGACGGATTATTTCAGTTCCATAGTAGACAATGAAGCTGCAGTGTTCGTACCAACATCATTCAACCCGGCAGATGGAGCCACATTGGAAGTTCTTGAAAAAGTGCTGATCACATTCCCCGAAGCCGTAACCATTATTAATAACCAACCGGCAGCCCAACTGTTCAAAGGTAACGAGCTCACCGGCGAACCGATTGAACCCGACAGCCATTGGCTTGCATTCGAAGAAGAAGCGAATACGGTTGGCATTGTAGGACAAGACTATGATGGATTCAACCAACCTTTCACCCTCGAACCCGGACAAGACTATAGCTTTATCATTCCGGCCGGAACGTTCCAAAATGCTTCCGGAGCGAAAAACGAGAAAATCGTGCTTCACTTCACAGGCAAGAGCAAAGAAACCGGTATTTGCAACATCATCACCGACAACTGCATGATACTGACAAAAGGAAATCAGGTGGAAGTACAACTTGGTTCACTAACGGGATGTGACATAAAAGTCTACGACAGCATGGGACGCCAGCTCTTGAGCAAACCAAATGCATGCGGCAATGTTTCCATCAACACACCGGTTGAAGGGTTATTGCTCATTCGCATCAGCCAAGACGGAGTTTCACACACCTTTAAAACAATCAAACAATAAGAATTGGAATAACTTCCTTTTAAAATTCCAACAGGATTTTCTGATTTGAAAAAAGAAAAAGGCCAGCTCAAAATGACCTTTGGGTTGGCCTTTTGTCCTTTATTTCATATTATAAATGGATTCTATTAATAGCTTTATCGGCATTTTGCTTTTCAAGCGAGTAGATCTTGTTTCATTGAGAATGGACATAACCGACTGTTTTTATCTCACTACAACTTTCTGTACCTGTCCTTCTGCGTTGGCGATATACACACCGGCTGGCAGATAAATCATGCGGGCATTGCCTCGATAGATTAATGAACCGGACAGGTCATAGAACGAAGTTTCAGCATCCGTACCTACAATGTGCAACACGCCATCTTTACAATAAACCTGCCATGATGCGTTTTCCTGCATAGAAAAACCTGTCGCATCATTCTCTTTCCACTGTGCATACAGCATCATGTCGGCAGTCAGAACGGCATTGTCTTCTATCTGTTCACCCTCTGTCTGGGCTGTGAACCAACCTACAAAAGTATAACCTTCGCGGTCTGCCGGCACAGGTAAACTGAATGCTCCGCTATTGGCATAAATTTCATTTGTTTCTTCTCCTTCAATTTGAAGTGAGATTTTATATATTTTATTTGCTCCGGTTTGCCATATAGGGGCGTTATCCATGTCAATGGTCTGTCCCCATACATCTTCTTCCTGTCCGTTTTGCAACAACCAGGCTACGTTGCCACCCTTGAACTGGGCTTCGGTTTTGACTTCTGCCTGCCCGGCGACATCATTGCCGTTTATGCCACCAGCCGCAGTTTCCGCCAGGTAATAACAATTAGTCACAGAGACTTGATTTTCATCATTTACATCACTTGTGCCGTTTTCACCGATTACACCGCCAATATAGCTGTTACCCGTTACCATACCGACATTATAACTGTCACTCAGAACACTTCCATTGAATCCGCAGACACCTCCAACACCATCGTTAGCGGTTACATCACCGACATTATAATTGTTAGTCAAAATGCTTCCGTTGAATCCACATACGCCTCCAACACCATCGTTAGCAATTACGTCACCGACATTATAATTATTAGTCAAAGTACCTCCGTTAAATCCACATAGACCGCCAACACTATCGCGACCTGTCACTTTGCCGGTATTATAATTATTACTCAAAGTACTTGCGTTAAATCCACACAACCCGCCAACATAATCACTGCCTGTTATGTTACCGGTGTTGTAACAGCCGCTGATTCTGTCATAACTAGTTCCGCACACGCCGCCAACATAGTTTATGCCTGCCACGCTTCCGGTGTTATAACAGTTCGTCACCATGCCGTAGTTGAATCCGCACACGCCGCCAATATACCACATACCTTTGATGTAGCTTGCCTCCACCCCAAGGTTCTATATAGCTCCTCCTTTGTCGAGATACCCCACCAGACCTTGATGACCATTATTGTTGCTGACATAAATACCACATACTACATGTCCTTGCCCGTCCAAGATACCGGCAAATGATTCGTTGAAATTACCTATCGGTGTCCAGACGTTCAATCCTGCAGTATGCTCATCCCAACTTGTCCAGTTGGCCGTATCATTTAAAACAATATTGGCGGTAAGTTTGAAGTAATTGCCCGCATAATTTGTCCCGCCGTTCACATCCTGAGCCAATTTGGCAAGTTCGGCGCCGTTGCTGATTTGATAAGGGTCATCCACCGTTCCACTGCCAGCGGCAAAAGATTCGGCTATGGAACCGTTCCATACACCATTCACTGTCTGTGCCTGCAAAGCAGCACCTGTCATCAGGAATAATGTGCATGCAAGGCTTAAAATTTTTGTTGTCTTTTTCATTGTTTTCATTTTATAAAGTTAAACTGTCAAGTCAGGTCCATGATTACTCTATCGCATCACGCACATCGAGAAAAGCCTCTTCCAACTTCAGCATTTCGGTGGACATGAAACGGTAAAAGGCAAGCCAGTCGCTGCGGCGGTGTATGTCAATTCCCTTGTGTTGCGAATAAATGCGGCACACCTCGGTACCACATTCGCGCACATAGGCAAAATCCCATACCAGTCCATCGGGGAAGCCCGCCTCCATAATGGCTTTGTAGCGTTCAAACTGTTCATACTTGCGAAAACGCTCGTTTTCATCGCGCAAATTGATTTCCAGGATGACTGCCGCGCCTTCGCGTGTGGCATCGTATTTGAATTCCACTCCTTTCATTTTCGTATTGAGCAGGAAATTGTCTTTGCGTCCTGCCATTTCAGGCAAATCACGGCAAAAGCTGCCATAACCTTCCCAAAACTCTTTTTTCAATTGTCGCAATTCTTCTTTGCTGTACATATACGGTGACCAGTGTTTCTGTAATAATCGGCCTGTTATTCAATAAACATTTAAAAGGAGGCTTTTGTTCACTTTTTCATCTTATACACATTGCCGGGCATGCGCTTGACCAACCCGTTCAGTTCCATCTCAAGCAACCGCGAAGAAACCTGACTGAAGGGTTGCATGGTGAGTTCCACCAATTCGTTGGCCGACAAACCGTCCGGATGGGTACGCAACATCCGCAAGAAGTCATCTTCTTCCTCCGGGCATACATCAAAAAGTGTCTGTTGAAGCGGATGTTCCGCAGCATTTTTTTCCTTCGGCAACCAGTTCATGGCATCAAGCAAGTCATCGGCCGACTCAATGAGTGCCGCCAGGTTGCATTTTATCAGTTCATGGCAACCGGCCGAAGTTTCATCTGTCACACGGCCGGGAAAGGCAAACACATCCCGGTTATAATCACAGGCCAGGTGAGCGGTAATCAACGCCCCACCCTTGCGGGCCGACTCCACCACAACCAACGCATCGCACATGCCGGCCACAATGCGGTTGCGCTGTACAAAATTGGGTTTGTCGGGCCTTGTCGCACTCATGTACTCGGTCAGTAATCCGCCACCGTGAGCCAGGATATTTCCCGCCACCGAACGATGCAAGGCCGGGTATATCATGTCCAGACCATGAGCCAGCACAGCAACCGTAGGCAGTCCAAACTCCAAAGCCGCCTTATGGGCACACACATCGATGCCGTAGGCCAGGCCGCTGACAATGACCGCACCAGGCAAGGCACGGGCGATGTCCTCTATCAGCCTGCGGCAGTTTTCACGCCCGGCATCGGTGGCCTTGCGGGTACCTACCACAGCAATGAAACGGGCAGCATTCAGGTCGGGCATCCCTTTTCCAAACAGCACCAAGGGAGCATCGGCACACTCTTTCAAACGGTAAGGGTAATCTTTGTCGGTAAAATAGCAGGTCCGTATGCCCTGACGGTCGATAAACTCCAGTTCCTGTGAGGCACGCTTCAAAGCCTCGTCGCGTTGTTTCACAATCTCTTCCGCCAGCACGGTACCGATACCGGGTATCCGCTCCAGCACGCCGCGTTTTTCCTTGAAAATGTTTTCGGGCGAACCCGTATAGGCAATCAGGTTCTTGGCCAGCATTGGTCCAATGCCTTTTATGCAGGTAATCCCTATTTTATATAACAACCCGTTATCTGTCATACATTCCTTTTTTTAGGTGGGTTCTACAAAATGCTTTATCGGTGATGTTGCTTTTCCGGCGAGCAGGTTATGTTTTTCATTCTCCTTCTCCACCCGCACACAAGAATCCAGGCAAGCAACACCCCCGCCACATCGGCCAGCCAGTCGAACCAGTCGGCCGTACGCGGCTTGAAGAACAGACCTTGCATGATTTCGACCCCTCCACCCAGCACGGCCGGATAGAGCAGACACAACAATACAATACGAAAACGGAAACGAAACTCCCGATGCCGGCAGACATACTCATGCAACAACACGACAGTCAGCCCGAAATACATGGCGGCATGTACCAGTTTGTCGGCATGAGGTACCACCGGAACCGAATGAAACGCCGATGACGGGGCAAACGAAAGCAACAGGATAACCATTGTCACCAGAAGCGACTTCCAATAGGGCAGCACTGACATCCGTTTCATCATGCAACAGTCGACGGTTCGGAATTAAAAAGCATAAACACGGAAGGCTTAATTGAGCGTGAAAAGATAGACAAACAAGCGCGGTTCGGACTTATCCTCTTCCGGCACAATCCACTTGTCCTTCGTCTGAAACAAAATCTTCTTTATCTCCCGGTCATAGTTCAGTTCACGATTATTGTAGGCTATGCGGTCGCCGATATGGACACGGGTAACTTTTCCGTTTTCCAGCAATATGTACACCAGTGCAAGGGCATTCATATTCTCGGCTTTCCCCTCAATCTGACTGAACTTCTCATCAAAGAAAACCCGCAGGGAATCATATCCTCCTTCGTATTCGGGCATTTCAAAACGCACAGCCATCCGTCTGCCGTTCGGCCGGAAGTAAACGGTCGAGTCAAGGGCCGTATTCGTATAATAATAGGTACCCAGCGGCACACTGTCGGCATCATAAAACACCTGTTCTATTCTGACCGGGGCTATGCTGTCGGTCACGGTTTCCCCGTCGTGCAAGGAAGCCTGCGCCGTCCACAGTCCGGACACAAGGGAAAAGCAGAGGAGTATGTATCCGGCTTTTTGCATCATTTCATCTTTAAAGTAAAACAATCTATGTCGGGAGCCCAATTGTGGCTGTTGCCCATACGCACCACGTTGTAGCCGGGCTGCAACGTTACAGGCACGGTGACGCGGCCCGGTCCGTCATCAACGACCAGCTTGTCAATGCGCACCGTGAGGCCGTTGACCGTCAGTTCCAGCTGCCGCCCTTTGCCGTATGAATAATGCACGGTGAGGTCGTAGTCGCCTCCCCGCTCGCTGTACACTTCGGTCCATTCGGCATAGTTTCCGGAACGGCCTCCCAGGTAGCCCACCTTCATTTTACCGGAAGCCTGTTCATCGGCCATGTAAGTCACGTTCTTGGGATTTTTTCCCAAATCATTGAACATGGGCAGATAGGCCCATTCGGCCTCATACAGCACGGGTTCCATGCGTGTTTCCGCCTCCATGCGCAGAAACATGGCACTGTGTGCCGGCAGTTCCCGTTCAAAGCGGCCGGTGAAACAACCCAAATCGGCCCGTTCCGCCAGGTCACGCACGTTCACCTGTCCGGCCAGTTCCAGCGACTCGAAAGGCACCGAAAAGCGGCATGCCGTGTCGGCCGGATTGTACAATGCCACGGCCCGCACCCGTCCGCGCTTCTGTTCCACATCCTTCACCAGCACATATCCGTCATTCACATGCTGCGCCACATAGGCCTGCAGTCCCAGGGGGTCCTGGTTCAAGGCTATGAGTTCACGGTTTTTCAACAATTCGAGCGATGATTCGGGCATTTCTTCCAAGTTGCATCCTATGAGCAAAGGCGAACTCATAATGCACCACAGCCCGAAATGAGCCAATTCTTCGTCAGGTGTAAGCCCCTCGCCGCCTACCCGGCTGTTGTGCTTGTCAAAGCCAATGACCATCATGTCCATGTCGTTGTAACGACCGTTCCGGGCATAAGCCGAGAGATAGAGGTTTTTCCGCACCACATATTTCAACGAGTTCCAGCTGGCACTGATGTCTCCGCTGATTCTCCACGAGGTGGCCACATCAGCGGCCCATGTGCCGGGAAAAGCCCAACGGCATATATTGAGCGACACACCCGGTTTCACCGAATCGATGCACTGCCGAATGTACGTATAACGTTCACATTCGTCCAGACCGAGGTAGTCGCCTCCGCAATAGTCTATCTTGATGAAGTCAAAATCCCATTCACCGAAATAAAGCTGCGCATCCTGCCGTTCGTGTCCATAGAGTCCCGAACCGATTCCGGCCTCATCGGCATCCCACATCGAGCCGCAGGTGTTGTTGCCCGCATCGCTGTAAATGCCCGCATTCAGGCCCAGGCCGTGGATGTGCTCCACCACCGGCTTCAGACCGTTGGGGAAGCGTTGCGGGTGAGGTTGCATGTTCCCGGCGGCATCCCGTCCGCCAAAGAAGCCATCGTCTATGTGGATGTTGCGGTATCCCGCATCTTTCAAGCCCAGTTCCACCAGCAAGTCGGCCTGCCGTTTCACCAGTTCCTCGTCAATATTCACCCGGAAAGCGTTCCACGAACTCCATCCCATGACGGGAGGAGTCACCGGGCGGGACTCACTGCAAGCCGAACTCCGCTTCGTATCGGAGCAGGCTGTGGCCAGCAACACGGCCGCCACACTCCACACATACCATTTCTTTTTCATTGTATTGCTTGTTGGTCTTCGATTCATCTTTTCATGGGCAGGTTTTAAAATCCTACCGGTTTCAGGCGCAAGCCCTCAGCCTCGTCAAGTCCGAACATGAGGTTCATGTTCTGCACCGCCTGGCCGGAAGCCCCTTTCAGCAGGTTGTCGATGGTGGAAACGACGAACAGCTTGTCGCCGTGTTTTTCCACATGAAGAATGGCCTTGTTCGTGTTGACCACCTGCTTCATGTCCGGGTTTCCGTCGACCACGTGCGTAAACGCGGCATCCTTATAATAGTCACGATACAGAGCAACCGCCTCTTCGCCCGACAACGGACAAGCGGTATAGGCCGTGGCAAATATGCCGCGTGCAAAATCGCCCCGCACGGGGATGAAGTTCACCGCCCGGTCAAACCCCGGCTGCAGCTGACGGAGCGACTGGCCTATTTCCTGCAAATGCTGATGGGAAAACACCTTGTACACCGACAGGTTGTTGTTGCGCCAGCTGAAATGTGACGTGGCCGACGGCTTCACGCCGGCTCCGGTCGAACCGGTAATGGCATTCACATGTACCTCGTCGGTCAGCAGTCCCTTGGCTGCGAGTGGCAACAGGGCCAGCTGTATGGCGGTGGCGAAACATCCGGGGTTGGCTATGCGCGAAGCCCGGCGGATGGCTTCCCGGTTCAGTTCGGGCAAACCATACACAAACGTGTGCTCGGCACTCTTGGCCCGGTAGTCGGTGGACAGGTCGACGATTTTCAACCGTTCGGGCACATCGTGCGACTCCATAAACTTGCGGCTGTCGCCATGTGCCGAACAAAGAAACAGCACATCGACCGCATCAAACGGCAACGCATCGGTAAACCGCAAATCGGTATCACCCCACAAGCCTTCATGCACATCGCCCACCGCATTGCCCGCGTTGCTCGTGCTGTTGACAAACACCACCTCAACCTGCGGATGAAAAACCAGAATGCGCAACAATTCACCGGCCGTGTAACCGGCCCCTCCGATAACTCCTACTTTTATTTTCGACATAAACCATCTGTTTGAATGAATTACGCTTGCAAACTTAAGGAAAATCAATGAAATGACCGCATAAAACGAACACAGAATGCATATTGCACACTTCCCTGCCGGCACAGAACCAAAAGATGTATCACAACAAGCCATCTGCTCGTTGCTTTCAGCATTCGCCAACCACCTATAGGAAGTCATCCAACTAACTATAGGAAGTGGTCCAACTAACTATAGGTAGTTGCCCAACGTACTATAGTTGGTTTTGCCATTCAGTGTAACAGATAGTACACTGAACGACAGCACATAAGAAGACAAAAAGAACAAGTGTTAAAGAATCTGCTATAGGAAGTGGGACAAGAAACTATAGGAAGTGTATCATTTCGCTTGAGAGGGAGAGGAAAAAACAAAGGAAAACCGACCGGGGAAAAACCGCATGCAACGGTACCACAAAAGTAGTGAATGATGAGCGGAAAAGCAAATGAAAACGCAGTTTTCAGTTAATAGTGACAAGTGACAGTTGACAGCTAATCATTAAACATTAACTACGGGGTAATCCGAATGGTCTACCCGCTTCTCGCTCCTCACTACTTAACATTAACCCGAACCTCCTTCCGTCACCCGTTAATTTTTCATAAAACACAGAGACGGAGTCGGCAAGCGAAAGGGTGTGCGCGCACATCATCCAAGAAATATTATATACCTTTGTCCGACAAACCATTAAAAGACAAACATCATGAAATTTTTAGCCGGTCTCATTACAGGCGCCTTGGGCATGATGCTGCTCTACGCTGCATACGGAATCGACATCACCGACCTGGGCAAGACAAAACCTGAAGAAGCGCTCCCTGCCGATACCGTATATATGGCCGACACCGTATATATATACGAAGAAACAGACAGCCCGAAAGCCAATCCCGCAACAGGCACATCCAACCAGTTGCAGACAGAAAAGGAATTGCGGCGGATGAACACCCTCATCGAACAGCTGAGAAAGGACATGCAGCAAGTCAAGGATGCCGTCGGCCGGCCGGCCACAAGTTCCCAAACGACTGCCCCCACCGCCACACAAACCCAGCGCAAAACACGCTCCGAAACAAAAGAACAGGACCTTGACCGCTCCCAACGTTTCGAAATAAAAAGCAGAAAGGGAACGGTCACGCTATACATGGGTATGGACAAGGAATCGGTGGAACAGCTCATGGGGAAACCGGATGCCGTAAGCGTATTGCCCATGGGAGGTGTCACACATGAAAACTGGACCTATGACCGTGATTACAAAAAAGATATCCCGAGGTCAAGTATCATGTTCGAAAACGGACGGCTGACAAGCATCACACAAATTTAGAAGCCGGACGGGAGAGCGAATTTAATGTTCAATGATTAATTATTAATGATTAAGTGTCATTTGTCACTTGTTACTTGTTACTTGTCACTTGTCACTTGTCACTTGTCACTTGTCACTACTAACTATTAACTGCTAACTATTTTTTTATTCTATCATGAAGAAATTATTGTTTCTTACCCTTTTCCTCACTTCGTTGTGGGGAGGCAATGTGTATGTGGCCGCACAACCGGCACAAAAGTTAGTCACCGTTATCGTATCGCCCGACCGCACCGACTGGCAGTACAAGGCCAAGGAAGAAGTGACCTTCACCGTGCAGGTGCTGAAGAACGAGAACCTGTTGAAGGATGTGACCGTAGACTATGAACTGGGGCCCGAAGCCTTTCCTACTGTCATCAAGAAAGATGTGGTGCTTTCCAACGGCAAAACCACACTGAAAGCCTCGCTGAAAGAGCCGGGATTCCTGCGCTGCAAAGTCACGGCCAAAGTGGATGGCCGCCGCTATGAAGGCATGGCTACCGCCGGCTTTGACGTGGACAAAATACAACCCATGACCGCCGAGCCGAAAGACTTCGATGCATTCTGGAGCAACGCCATAGCCGAAGCACGCAAAGTGTCGCTCGACCCGCACATGACGCTGGTTCCGGGAAAATGCACGGCTACGCAGAACGTGTATCATGTCAGCTTCCGCAACGACCGGGAATGGGGTTCGCGCATATACGGCATGCTCACCGTACCGAAAAAGGCCGGCAAATATCCTGCCATACTGCACGTGCCGGGAGCCGGCGTGCGACCGTATGGAGGTACACAAGTGGCCGATGACATCATCAGTCTGCAAATCGGCATACACGGCATACCGGTCAATCTGCCACAGGAACTGTATGACAACCTGCTGAACGGAGCCTTGCGCGACTACTACTTTATCAATAAGGACGACCGCGACCGCCACTACTACAAACGGGTGTATGTCGGCTGCGTGCGTGCCGTTGACTTTCTGTTCACCCTGCCCGAATTTGACGGCGAAACCATCGGTGTCACCGGAGGAAGCCAGGGAGGCGCACTCTCCATCGTGACTGCCGGACTGGACAAACGCATCAAATTTCTGGCGGCTTTCTATCCGGCCTTGTGCGACTATGCAGGCTACATTCACGGACGTGCCGGTGGCTGGCCGCATTATTTCCGCAACGCCAAACCGGGCCCGAACGAAGTGGAAACACTGGCCTATTTCGATGTGGTGAACTTCGCCCGTCGAGTCAACGTGCCGGGCTGGTACTCTTGGGGATACAATGACGTGACCTGCGCACCTACATCCACTTATGCTGCATACAACGTCATGCCGGGCGAAAAAGAACTGCACCTGTTCCTCGAAACAGGACACTGGACCTATCCCGAACAATGGGCAGCCCACATCGCATGGCTGAAAGAGAAATGCGGCAAATAAATACCCAAACAAAGAAAACGGTGTATCAGAATGGGTAATCTGCTGTGTTGCTTTCGACATTCGGCTTCGGTCACATACGTCAGTATGTTTCCTTAGCCTCAGTCTCAGCGCCTTGCATCTTACCCATTCTGACACACCTTGCCGGAAAATGAGCAATAGTACACTATGCACCCTTTATCATACACATAAACCGAAAACAGAACATGAAAACTTTATACACAGCCCTGCTGATGCTTGCGCTCACGGCCTGCAGCACATCACGGCAGGAAACCGAGAACTGCATTTCGGGCATTTATCCGCAACTGGCCTATTACAACCATGAGGGAGAATGCGGCACCGGAGCCGTCGTGCCTTGGGCCGGCCGCCTGTGGGTCATCACCTACGGCCCCCACCTGCCCCTCGGCTCTTCCGACAAACTGTATGAAATAACCCCCGACTACCGACAAATCGTGCGAAGCGAAAGCATCGGCGGAACACCGGCCAACCGCATGATACACAAGGAGAGCAACCAGCTTTTCATCGGTCCCTACGCAATAGACCACACAGGAAGTGTACGGACCATCCCCTACTCCGTCATGCCGGGAAGACACACCGGCAATGCACGGCACCTGACCGAACCCGCCGACAAACTGTATTACGGCACCATGGAGGAAGGCATTTATGAAGTGGATGTGAACACCCTGGCCGTAAAAGAACTGTACAAAGACGGCAACATGCAAAAGAAAACCACCGAAGGATATGCCCCTACCGGTAACATGCTGCCCGGCGTGCACGGCAAGGGGCTGTATTCGGGACAAGGCGTACTGGTGTTCAGCAACAACGGCGAAGGTACGGATGAAGCCTTGGAACGGTTCGACATACAGGCCGGCGTATTGGCCGAATGGAACGGGACGGACTGGAAGGTGATACGCCGCAACCAGTTTACGGAAGTCACCGGCCCCGGCGGCATCGAAGGAAACCCACAACCGGAAACCGACCCCATTTGGGCTACCGGATGGGACCACAAGTCGGTGCTGCTCGGAGTGCGCGACACGGAAAAAGGCTGGAGCTTCTACCGCCTGCCCAAAGCCAGCCACAGCTACGACGGTGCACACGGCTGGAACACCGAATGGCCGCGCATACGCAATGTAGGCACACAGCAGGAACCCGAATACCTGATGACCATGCACGGCATGTTCTGGCATTTTCCCGAAACGTTCGCGGTCGGACAGACGGCCGGCATACGGCCCCGCAGCAGCTACCTGAAAGTCATCGGCGATTTCTGCCGCTGGAACAACCGCCTGGTGTTCGGCTGCGATGACTCCGCACAAAAAGAGTTTCTGAACAAACGGAAGGCCAAAGGCGATATCGTCGGACCCGGACAGTCGAACTCGAACCTATGGTTCACAACACTCGAAAAGCCCGATGAACTGGGACCGACAACGGCCGATGGAGCCGTGTGGCAAAAAGAAGCGGTGCCCGCCGGCACCTGTTCTGAACCCTACCTGTTTGCAGGATGGGAAGAACGTTGCTGCTGGTTGCAGAACGATGGACCGGAAAACGTGGACTTCACCTTCGAAGTGGACCGGAACGGCAACGGAAACTGGGAAACGCTGACCACAAAAACGACCGCGCCCGGCCAGTCGCTTTATGTTCCTTTTTCCGCCGATGAAAAGGGCGAATGGATTCGTATAAAAGCAGACAAGAGCGGCATTTTTTCCGCCAGCTTCGTCTATACCGGAGCCGATGACCGTCCCTGCTCGCCAGACGCCATGTTTAGCGGCTTGTCTGATGTTTGCGACAGAAACAGCCTGGGTGGTCTTATATACGGACTGGGCCAGGACCGCCACGCCATGGGACTGCTGTCCTTCACCCTGAATGAAAACGACGAAATGACTGAAAACGGCTATTATGAAATGTACGACAGCCTGACACTCGTACGCAAGGAATGGGGTGAAACCGCCGATTTCATCCGCGAAAAAATGGCGATACCACACCAGGTTGTTACCATCGACGCTTCGTCCGTATTGATGGTCGACGACCAGCACCGCCGCTGGCGTCTGCCGCTGGGCGACGATACCTATACCGGACTGACAAACAAAAACATGCTGCGCATCTGCAGGGAAGTGGTGACCGAACGCGACTTGTTCAACTGTCACGGGACGTTCTATGAACTGCCGGCCGAAAATGCCGATGGATACGCAAAAATCCGTCCCGTTGCCTCACACCGTTTCCGCATCAACGATTACGCATCGTATCGGGGCATGCTGATTATGACCGGCATAGACACGACAGAAATCGATGACAATGAACATATCATCGTATCGGATGACGGGAAAGCGGCCGTGTGGGCCGGTACCATAGACGATTTGTGGCACATGGGCAAACCGACAGGCCAAGGTGGCCCCTGGAAAGAAACCGCTGTCAAGGCCGGCGAAAAATCAGACCCTTACCTCATCGGGTTCTATGACCGGAAAACACTGTTCCTGTCTCATTCGGCAGACAAGGCTGTGACTTTCACCATAGAGATTGACCCCACCGGAAACGGGAAATGGCAAACATACACCCACGTCACCGTCGAACCCGGAGAACGTTCGGCATTCATGTTCGAAAAACCGTTCCAGGCCCGCTGGATACGTTTCAGTACAGATACCGACACCCAAGCCACAACCTGGCTGGTGTATGAATAAGAAACGGACTTGATTTTTACAAACAACTTGTTAGAAACAGCTTTGATTTTTTCGCCGCGGCGAAAAAATCAAAGCTGTTTCTACATTGTAACTGGATGGGTTATAAAAATGCATCATACCTCATTTTCCGGCAAAGTGTACCGGAACAGGTAAAATGCAAGGCACTGGAACTGACTCCCTAAATAAGACAAAGACTACGAACGGGCCTTCTCGGCATCGAGTTGCGCTTTCGACTTGCTGATGGTCACCAGATAAACCCCGACAAACACAAGCAAAGCCGACAAAATGTTCTGCCAGCCGAACGTGTCCTGCCCCAAAGCAACGGCCACCAGTGCAGCCACCACCGGCTGGACATAATTGTACATGCTGATGGTTGTCGGACGCAACACTTTCTGCCCGATGGGAATCAGCAGATAGGTTGTGAAGGTGGCCATACAAACCACATAGGCTATACGCAGCCAAGCGTTGAACTCAAGCGATGCAAAGTCGGTTGCGGCAATGGAGGAATAGCACACCGGCAAACAAAGGATACTGGCAAAAAGAAACATCCATTTCATCAGCGTCACCGGCGTATAGCGTGAAATCAGATCCTTGAACAACGTGAGGTAAAGCGAATAGGAAACTACCCCCACAAAAACAATGAGATTGCCCCACAGGTTGCTTTCGCCGTTGGCACCCCTGGCATGACTCAAAATGAGGAGCAGGGCGCCCGAAGCCCCCACAATCACCCCGAGCACTTTCTTCAGTGTAATCGGTTCCTTGATGATGAGCGCGGCCAGGAACATGCTCACGATAGGCAGCAAGGTGATGACAATGGACGCATCGATAGGCGATGTCATGGCCAGTCCCGAAATGAACGGCATCTGGTTCAGCACCAGTGCAAACACCGAGGCAAAGAAAAGCATCAGCACATCCTTTGCCGGCACATGCTCCTTCTTTGTAAACAAAGACACGCACCAGAACAGCACCATGGCCCCTCCCATGCGGAAATACGTGAGCACAAGCGGGTCGACCACATCCGGTATCAACGACCGGGAAATAGGCGTATTGAACCCGAATATGACATTGGCTGCAAAAAGCGCAATGTGTCCGGGAGTCTTCACATTTTTCATTTTTACTAAGTTTGTTTTATTTCTTTTTCAGCGTGCAAAAATAGTGAAAGTCGAAAGCAGAAAATCAAACTTGTTTGAATTTTATGCTAAGACGCAGCCTATTTTATCTAAAAACAGTGAAAGGTAAGTACACAATAAATGATTCAAAAGCGGAACGGACCTACTGTTCGACAGTTTTGAGCAACCAGTACAGCACCGCGACATACATGAAAGCAAAAGCCCACGTCCAAAGAAAATAAGAGGGCTTGCGGTTCTTGTGACGGATGATATAGACCAACGGAAGGATGGAGAAACAGCCTCCGAGCGCTTCGAGCAGATGCAGCGTACGTTCGGCGACCCGCTCGCGGCCCTGCCTGGCCAAACGTTTGTCGGCCACAAACACACAAGCACCGGCCAGATTGATGAACAACAGATAGAACAAGAACCAGTATGACTGCATGTACCTACAAGCTATTCCTGTTCATCGAGCAAATCGGGACGCAACAGCCGGGTCCGTTCCAGCGACTGCTGGTGAAGCCATTCCTCTATTTTGGCCTGATGACCGGAAAGCAGGATATCGGGTACCTTCCAACCTTTATAGTCGGCCGGACGGGTGTATACGGGCGGTGCAAGCAGATTGTCCTGAAAGGAGTCGGAAAGGGCCGATGTTTCATCGCCGATAGCCCCCGGTATAAGCCGCACGATGGCATCGGCCATCATGGCCGCGGGGAGTTCTCCTCCCGTAAGCACAAAATCGCCGATGGAAATTTCCTTCGTGATGAAATGCTCGCGTATGCGGTGGTCTATTCCCTTGTAGTGACCGCACAGGATGATGAGATTCTCGTACATGGAATAACGGTTGGCCATACGCTGATTGAAGCGCTCACCATCGGGTGAAGTGTAAATGACCTCATCATAGTCACGTTGCGAACGCAACAAGGTAATGACCCTGTCGACCGGTTCTATCTGAAGCACCATGCCCGCACTGAAACCAAACGCATAATCATCCACGTGACGATGCTTGTCGGTGGAATAGTCGCGCAAGTTGTGCACGACAACTTCGACCAGTCCCTTGTCTCTGGCGCGCTTCACAATGGAATGGTTCAACGGACTGTCAAGCAGTTCGGGTACGGCTGAAATGATATCTATTCGCATAACATCACATAAGTTTGGTGCAAAAATAATGAAAGTCGAGCGCAGAAAATCAAACTTGCTTGAATTTTATGCCGAAACGTCTCCTGTTTTTATAAAATACACGAATGCGGAATAAAGGTTTTGTGCAGTCTGCAATATGATGTTTCCTTTTTATGCCGTCAAAGTTATCGTCTCACATAGGTGATACACGTGTATCACGTATATGGAACACGTGTATCACATACGTGAGACGTTCTTTTCACATAGGTGAAAAGAGAACTTTAAAGGCATAAACACACGACATCATGCAGACGGACCGATGACATGGCCCTTTTCCTTGAACTTGTTTCCGGCCAGATACCAGACTGCTGGTGAATTTTCTCTGTATGCATTCACATGAATGTATCAGCATACATCCGACAGTTTATCGTTACGCTATTCATATCCGATGACATGCTTATATTCTTATATCAAACTCACACATAAAATGACTGAAACACATTGATAAACGAATTGTTTTTTTTACATTTGCAAATCTTAAAACAACAGGGGAGTTATGGACAAAAAACAAATCAGAAAAGCTTTAGTATCAGTCTATCACAAGGAAAAATTAGACGAAATCATTCGAAAACTGCATGCAGAAGGAGTAGAGTTCATCTCTACCGGAGGTACAAAATCGTTCATTGAATCGCTCGGCATTCCGTGCGAAGCGGTGGAAGACCTCACAGGCTATCCCTCCATTTTGGGCGGACGGGTCAAAACCTTGCACCCGAAGATTTTCGGAGGCATACTGAACCGCCGCGAAAACGAACAGGACCAGGCACAGACCGCCCAATACGAAATACCGGGCATAGACCTCGTCATTGTCGACCTGTATCCTTTTGAAGAAACAGTAGCCTCGGGTGCCTGTGAAGCTGATATTATAGAAAAAATAGATATAGGCGGCATTTCGCTCATCCGCGCCGCCGCGAAAAACTACAACGATGTCATCATCGTGGCATCGCAGGCGCAGTATGAGCCTTTGCTCAACCTGCTCAACGAAAAAGGTGCAGAAAGCACGCTGGAAGAACGCCGCTGGTTTGCCAAAGAAGCCTTTGCCGTATCATCGCACTACGACAGCGCCATATTCAACTATTTCGACGGTGAAAACCCAAGCGCATTCCGTTGCAGCGAAAACAACGCCAAGGTGTTGCGTTACGGCGAAAACCCGCACCAACGCGGTTTCTTCTTCGGACGCTTCAACGACATGTTCGAACAAATACAAGGAAAGGAAATATCCTACAACAACCTGCTCGACATTGATGCCGCCATCAATCTGATCAACGACTTCGATGACATTACGTTCGCCATTCTGAAGCACAACAATGCCTGCGGCATCGCTTCGCGCCCCACTGTGCTGGAAGCATGGAAAGATGCACTGGCCGGCGACCCGGTATCGGCATTCGGAGGAGTGCTGGTGACCAATGCCGTTATTGACAAGGCTGCTGCCGAAGAAATAACCAAGATATTCTTCGAAGTCATCATTGCTCCGGACTACGACGTGGACGCTCTGGAAATACTCGGACAGAAGAAGAACCGCATTATCCTGATATTGAAAGAAAACAAAGTCAGAAAGGTACAGTTCCGTTCGTTGCTCAACGGCGTACTGGTACAAGACAGAGACCTGCACACCGAAGTACCTGCCGAACTGAAAGCCATGACGGAAAAGACGCCGACAGAACGCGAAGTGGAAGACCTGTTGTTTGCCAACAAGATTGTAAAACACAGCAAGTCAAATGCCATCGTCCTGGCCAAGAACAAACAGATGTGTGCCAGCGGTGTAGGGCAAACCTCGCGTGTAGACGCATTGGAACATGCCATAGAGAAAGCCCGTTCGTTCGACTTCGACCTGCAAGGGGCTGTCATGGCATCGGATGCGTTCTTCCCGTTCCCCGACTGTGTACAGATTGCCCACGAAGCCGGCATTACCGCCGTCATTCAACCGGGCGGTTCCATCAAGGACCAGGAATCGGTTGACTGCTGCAACAAAAACGGTGTAGCCATGGTTTCTACCGGATTCAGACATTTCAAACACTAAAAAAACAACCTGCCGCTCCAACGCTTTCCAAAAAGGCGTCGGGGCGGCCAAAGTATATTTCTCATGGGATTGTTTTCCTTCACACAAGAAATAGCCATTGACTTAGGCACGGCCAACACGATTATCATACACAATGGCAAAATAGTCGTTGACGAACCATCGGTAGTCGCCCTTGACAGACGTTCCGACAAACTGCTTGCCATCGGCGAAAAGGCACGCCAAATGCAGGGGAAAGAAAACGAAGGCATTCGCACCGTTCGTCCGTTGCGCGATGGGGTGATTGCCGACTTTTATGCGGCTGAACTGATGATACGCGGCATGATAAAAATGATTCCGAACAAGAACCGCCTGTTCATGCCAAGCCTGAAAATGGTGGTATGTATCCCCTCGGGCAGTACGGAAGTTGAAATCCGTGCCGTGCGCGACTCGTCGGAACATGCCGGAGGACGCGAAGTGTACATGATTTACGAACCCATGGCGGCAGCCATCGGCATCGGCATCGATGTGGAGGCACCCGCAGGCTGCATGATTGTTGACATAGGAGGGGGCACGACCGAAATCGCCGTCATCTCACTGGGTGGCATTGTTTCTAACAAGTCCATCCGCATTGCAGGCGACGACCTCACTCAGGACATTATGGAGTACATGGGACACATGCACAACATCAAAGTAGGCGAACGCACAGCCGAACTGATAAAAATAAACGTCGGATCGGCTTTGACAGATCTGGAAGATGATGCTCCGGATGAATACATCGTGCGGGGACCCAACCGAATGACGGCTCTCCCCATGGAGGTTCCGGTATCCTACCAGGAAATAGCCCATTGCCTTGAAAAGTCCATTTCCAAAATAGAAACCGCCATTTTGAGCGCATTGGAACAGACACCTCCCGAACTGTACAGCGATATTGTACAACGAGGTATCTATCTGGCCGGCGGTGGGGCACTGCTCCGCGGACTGGACAAGCGGTTGAGCAACAAGCTGAACATCCAGTTCCACATTGCCGAGGATCCTTTGCATGCCGTAGCCCGAGGCACCGGTATTGCATTGAAGAATGTCGACAAGTATTCATTCCTGATAAGATAATTTTCAGTTACGGATACGGTGTGTCATAACAGGCCATCGGTGCCTTTGCCTTCCGGTTTGGGGCACATGTGCCAATGGGGTAATCTTGCATCATGCCACACCTACTCTTCTTTTGACCGCACATATGCGCAAACTGCTCATATTCCTTACCCGTTACAGCATAGTGGGACTGTTTCTGCTTTTGGAAATAGTCTCCTTTGCTTTATTTGTGGGTAACGAGCGATATCCGAAAAGCGTTTTCTTCTCATCGGGCAATGCCGTCATTTCGGGTCTGTACAGCATAAGCAGCCACGTTACCGACTTTTTCAAACTACGCTCGAACAACCAGGAACTCTGCGAAGAAAACGCGCGGCTGAAAAACCGCATCACCCTATTGGAAAACCGGCTGGCACTTGAACAGGCCGGACTGGCAGATACAACGCGTTTTGTCAATCCAGAAAAAGAAACGACCTTCGTTTCCGCACGCATCATCCACAACACTACCAACCGGATGCGCAATTACATTACGCTCAACCGTGGTGCATCGGACGGCATACGCCCCGACATGGGTGTGGTAGGGCCGCAAGGTGTGGTAGGTATAGTGAGAAGCACGTCCGAACGTTTCTCCACGGTCATTTCCCTGCTGAACCCGATTATGCAGGTGAACTGCAAAATCAAACGAAACAACTACAACGGACTGCTTCGCTGGAACGGCAAAGACTACCGCTATGCACAGCTCACCGACATACCCCGCCACGTCAGCCTGTATATAGGCGACACCATAGTGACCAGCGGACTGACCACCACATTTCCCGAAGGAATACCGGTAGGGGTCATTGAAAATTTTATGCTGAACGAAGGAGATGCGTTCTACTCCATACAGGTGAAACTGGCAACTGACTTCCGAAGCATTTCGAATGTCAACATTATCAACTACAAAAACCGTGATGAACAGCGTATGCTGGAGAACCTGAACGAATCAGACGAAACAAGATAGCGTTTCCAACGGCAACCGACCATCAGCCGGGGGACAACAAACTGTAAAGAACATGCTGCAGACCATCATTCAAAACATTATCCGCTTCATCGTACTGGTGCTTGTGCAAGTACTGGTGCTGAACCACATCCAGTTTCTCGGATTCATCAACCCCTACATATATATCCTGTTCATTCTTTCCCTGCCGGTAAAGACAGACCGCTGGATTATACTGCTGCTTTCGTTTGCTTTGGGAATCACGGTCGATTCGTTTGCCGACACCCTGGGCCTGCATGCTTTTGCCTGCGTGCTGACAGGGTTCCTGCGCGATCCGCTCATCAAATTGCTTTCCGCAACAGAAGAAAACCCAGGTGCCACACCTTCATTTACCACCTTCGGAGCAAGCATGTACGTGAAATATGTCGTCATGCTCACGCTGGTGCACCACATGACCATATTCTTTTTTGATGCGTTCAGTTTCACTAACTTTACAGGTACGCTGTTCCGTGCCGTTGCCAGCACTGCCATCAGCACCCTGTTCATACTCGGCATACAACTGCTAAAAAAACACTGAGAAAACATGCTGAACGATCCGTATCAAAACAGAAAATATGTCGTTGGAGCCATTGTGGTTGCCATCATATTCATCTACATCATCCGGCTGTTTTCACTGCAGGTCATTGAAACAAAATACAAGGAAGGGGCCGAAAACAACGCCCTGCTGCGCAAAACGCTTTTTGCTCCACGCGGACTCATATACGACCGCAACGGCCAGCTGCTCGTATACAACAAGCCGGCATACGACATTACGGTCATCATGCGCGAAGTGAGACAACTCGACACCCTCGAACTGTGCCGCACGCTGGGCATTGACAAAGCCTATTTCGACACACGCATGAAAGACATAAAAAACCGGCGCAAGAACCGGGGATATTCCTCATACACGCCGCAAACGTTCATGTCGCAACTCGAAATGCAGGATGTGGCCTCGTTCATGCAGTCAAGCTATAAGTTCCCTGGATTCTACGTACAAAACCGCACCCTCCGCGAATACACCTACCCGAACGCGGCACACGTGCTGGGCAGCATCGGCGAAGTGTCGGCACGGCAGCTGGAAGAAGACAATTTCTACAAGCAGGGAGATTATTCCGGACGCGACGGCATTGAATACGTCTACGAAAAAGAACTGCGGGGAGAAAAAGGAACTGAAATTCTGCTGCGCGATGCACGCGGACGCATCAAAGGGAAATACGAAGATGGGGAAAAGGACATTGCCCCCAAAGCCGGAAAGAACATTACCCTCTCGCTCGACATCAACCTGCAAAGGCTGGGAGAAACCCTAATGACCGGCAAAATGGGCAGCATCGTAGCCATAGAACCCGCAACCGGCGAAATACTGGCCATGGTGTCGAGCCCGACCTTCGACCCCGGCCTGCTGGTCGGACGCGAACGCTCGAAAAGCTATTCGCAACTGGCAGGCGACACCCTGAAACCTCTGCTCAACCGGGCCACACAAGCACAATACTCACCGGGGTCGACCTTCAAAATCATACAGGCCCTCATTTGCCTGGACATGGGAGGCATCACCCCGCACACCCTGTTCTCATGCCAGGGGCGCGAATCGCGTCCCATCAAGTGCACGCACACCCACAAAAGCCCTGCCGATGTGTACGATGCCATAGAGCAAAGCTGCAATCCCTACTTCTGGCAAGCCTACCGCAACACACTCGAGCTGGACGGATACGGAGCAAACAACGAAACGTTCAAGCAGAAATACAGCACGTGGGAAAACAAGGTGCGCAGCTTCGGTCTGGGCAGCAAAATACCCGACACCGACATTTACGAACAACTGAGCGGATATGTTCCCTCGCAAGGCCTTTACAACAAAATATACGGGAAAGACAGCTGGAGGGCACTCACCGTCCGCTCGCTCTCCATCGGACAAGGCGAACTGCTGGTCACTCCCCTGCAGCTGGCCAATGTGGCCGCAACCATTGCCAACGAAGGATACTACGTCACCCCCCACCTGAACAAGGCCGACTCGCTGGCCCTGCGCACACACCGGGTGGATGTGGCTCCCGAACATTTCCCCGTGGTGAAAGAGGGCATGAAGCGGGTGCTCGAAAACACGGTCACCGGAAAATACTACCGGGTGCCCGAACTTGAAATGGGCGGCAAGACAGGAACGGTGCAAAACCCGCACGGCAAGGACCACGCACTGTTTTTCGGCTTCGCACCCCTTGAAAACCCGCAGATAGCCATTGCCGTGGTCGTGGAAAACGCAGGCTTCGGAGCAAGCTACGCCATGCCCATAGCCACACTTATGACAGAACAATACTTATTCAACACCATAAAGCGGACAACCCTGTTCGACCACGTGGTCAATACCGTCACCAACCAAGATGTTATCAAGAGAGACTGACATACGCAAAGGCATTGACTGGCCCGCCGTCATCATGTACCTCGTACTGGTGATATGCGGTTGGCTCAGCATATACGGAGCCAGCTACGACTTCGACCAGTCATCCATTTTCAGCTTCGACAACCGTGCCGGAAAACAGTTTGTGTGGATACTCACCGCGTTCATGCTGGCCGGCACCATTCTGCTGACCGACTACAAGATATACGACAGCCTCATCAGCAACTTCATCTACATAGCGGTCATGCTGCTGCTGGTCATCACCATCGTAGGGGGGATTGCCAACCTGCCTTTCGTGCCCGACATCAAGGGCTCGCGGTCGTGGATTGTGCTCGGACCGGTCAGTTTCCAGCCGGCCGAACTGGCCAAAATAGCCACTGCGCTGGCCGTGTCGCGCTACCTGTCGGTACACCGGAAAGCCTTCGACGGACGCGACATGATTCCGGCCATGTTGCTGCTGTTCGTCCCCTTCTGCCTCATCATCCTGCAAAAGGAAACCGGCTCGGCACTGGTGTTCGCCGCCTTCCTGCTGGTGTTCTACCGCGAAGGCATGAGCGGGCTGGTACTGCTTTCGGGCGTGCTGGCCGTACTGCTGTTCATCATCATCGTCCGCTTCGGCACGGTGCCCCTGCAAGAGGGTGCCAGCGACCTGGGCATGCTCACGGCACTGACCATCCTGCTGCTCATCGAGCTGTACCATGCCTTCTTCCTCCGCAAGTTCAAGCGAGAGACGCTCTGGTTCCTTGCCGCACTGGCCGTCACCGCACTGGGCACATTCGCCATCAACCTGTGGAAGACGGTGAGCTACAACTACGTGCTGGGCGCATTCGTCGCTGCAAGCTGTGTGTACTGGGCGATCATCGCCTATATACGCCATTCGAAGATAACGCGCAACATAACCCTGTTCATCGCCGCGGCACTGATGTTCTGCTTCGCGGCCGACTACCTGTTCAACGCCGTGCTGAAACCACACCAGCAAACCCGCATCAAAATCGTGCTGAACATGGAGGACGACCCTAGCGGAGCCGGCTACAACGTAGCCCAGTCAAAAATAGCCATCGGCTCGGGAGGATTTGCCGGCAAAGGATTCCTCAACGGCACACAGACGAAACTGAAATACGTGCCCGAACAAGACACCGACTTCATTTTCTGCACCGTGGGCGAGGAGTTCGGATTTGTGGGAGCGGCCGGACTGCTGTGCCTGTATGCCACCCTGCTGCTAAGGCTCATACACATTGCCGAACGTCAGCGCGATGCGTTCAACCGCATTTACGGCTACTGCGTCGTCTCCATCTTCTTTTTCCACCTCATGGTCAACATCGGCATGGTCATCGGGCTGATGCCTGTCATCGGCATTCCGCTGCCGTTCTTCAGCTATGGAGGCTCATCGCTTTGGGCCTTCACGGTGCTGCTGTTCATCCTGCTGCGCCTGGATGCCTCGCGAGGCGACCGGCTGCGCTGAACACACCCTCCTGCGGTAACCTTCAACCTGTTTTTTCTGCATTTGCGGAATATTTCACCATTCCGCAAGCGCATGTTTTGCTTTTTTCCCGCACAAATTCTACGACCCACGGTGGTGAGTCGTACGACCCAAGACCATGAGTTATATAACCCACGGTGGTGAGTTATACAACCCACCACCGTGGGTCGTAAAACATCTGCTGCCAAAGACACAAACCTGTGCGGTAAAGACGGGGAAAACGCATCATAAAACATACCTTTTGACGAATAAGGCAGACTGCAAAGGGGCTGTCCGCCCCTGCGACCCCGACTTCATTTCTTTCTGCAGCGAAAGAAACGAAGCAAAGAACGCCGCCGCTGTGCCCGCTTCGCACGGAAAAACCCGTCCTTGCGAAGCCTGAATGCCTGAACTCGCTTCGCTCACACAACAGGCCTTCGGGCGGCTTCTACAGGCCGATTTTCCGGCTCACCGGAAAAGGCGGAGAAAAATGTACCTTATATTGAGCCACTTAGCCAAACAATTCAATTGAGAAACAGGAGTTATCGTTTGTTCTTTTGAGCGTTCATTGCCACATGTTATAATACGTTTTCCCTGACGGTAAAGACGGGAAACAAAAGCATACGACCGAGAAAAAATCCGTTCATTACGACCCCTCCGCAAGCGGCCGGACAGCCGGAAAGGGTTCGGAAGCATTTTCTTGCTTACTTCTCCTTTTTTGCGTATGTTTGCAAAAAAGATACAATGCAGACGGGACACCACACATACGTTATACAAGACAAGTACAAATCGCTCGAACCGTTCGTACGCTCCCTGCCGGAAGTGTTCGAACGACAGGGCACAACCATATACAAAGCCCGCAACGAACTTAAAGCCTACCACACGGAAGGTCTGGACCTTATAGTGAAAAGTTTCAGAAAACCCATATTCATCAACCGCATCATCTATGGATTCTTCCGGGCAAGCAAAGCCGAACGGTCCTACAAACATGCCTTGAAAATGCTCGGGAACGGCATTCCGACACCCGAACCTGTAGCATACATCGAAGAGAAAGAGGGAGGACTGCTGAACCGTTCGTACTATGTATCCATTTTCGAAAAGGACTATTCTGAAATACGCAGCCAAATGCTTGGCAAAGATGCGGACGATGTCTTTATCCGGTCGCTCGCCCGGCTTGTAGCCGACCTGCACAAGAAGGGCATTCTGCAGAAAGACCTGTCGCCGGGCAACATTCTGACAAAACAGGAAGGAGAACAGTACAAATTCATGCTTGTCGACATCAACAGGGCCCGGTTTTCAAAACAACTGTCGGCCCGGCAAAGGTACAGAAACTTCAAACGCATATCCGAAAACAAGGACATCATCGGCAGACTGGCGGCAGAATATGCCTCGGCAATGCACGAAGACAAAGACAAGGTATTGCACGAGATAGAAAAATACATAGCCGGCTTTTCAAAAAACTACCGTTTGTAAAACAAAAAGAAACAAGACACACCCATGCTCGAAGGTATCCGTACACATAAAAGAACCACCGACGTTGACCGAAAACGCCAGTTTTCCATAGTTATCCCATCGTGGAACAACCTGGATTATCTCCGGCTTTGCATTAAAAGCATACGGCAGAATTCAAGTTTCAGCCATCAGATTATCGTCATCGTCAACGAAGGCACCGATGGCACCGCCGAATGGGTCGCGGGCGAACAGGACATTGACTACGTACATTCAACGAAAAACATCGGCATCTGCTACGCACTGAATGTCTGCCGTAAGTTGATAGACACCGAATACATGGTCTATGCCAACGATGACATGTATTTCCTGCCCGGGTGGGACCGTTCGCTCATGGAAGAAATAAAAAAAATCGGCCACAAGGAATTCATGCTGTCGGCGACCATGGTCGAACCGGCCGGCAACAACCCGGCCGTGGTGCATGCCGACTACGGAAGCGACCTGTCAAGTTTTCGGGAAGACAAACTGCTGAAAGACTATTCCACCCTTTTCCGGGCTGACTGGAACGGAAGCACCTGGCCACCCAACATTGTACACATGGACTGCTGGGACCTGGTCGGAGGAATGAGCATTGAGTTTTCGCCCGGCATGTATTCGGACCCGGACCTATCGCGCAAACTGTGGGAAATGGGTGTCCGCATATTCAAGGGCAAGGGCGACAGTCTGGTCTATCATTTCGGTTGCAAGTCGACAGGACGGATAAAGAAGAACAAAGGCTACAAGACTTTTACCCTTAAATGGGGTATCTCGGCCAAAACATTCATGAAGAAGTACCTGAACATCGGTAGCGAGGCAACCGAAAGAATTCCCGAAAAAACATTGTCGGGCACAGAAAAACTGAACCAGTTTGTCAAACGAATAAAATCATGTTTTTAATGAAGCCTACCGTCAGCCTCATCATATCCTTCTACAACAAAATAGAGTTGTTGGAATATATCTTCATAGCCCTGGAACGGCAAACCTGCAAAAACTTTGAAGTGATTGTCGCGGACGACGGGTCGAACGAAGATACCGTCGCAAAACTGAACGAGCTGAAAGAGAAATACCCGTTCCCCATAAAACATGTGTGGCACGAAGACAAAGGATGGAGGAAAAACGCCATCCTGAATAAAGCCGTAACCGCCTCCGAATGCGACTACCTCATTTTCATCGATGGAGACTGCATTCCGCATCCGAAATTCATACAGGAACATCTGGAAAACCGGAAGGAAAAACAGGTCATCAGCGGACGAAGAGTCATGCTGACCCAAAAAGTTTCACAAAAACTGAACAAAACCACCATAAAAAACGGATATCTCGACCACAGGGCTTTTTTCCCGCTATTGAAGGAAACGCTGTTCGACAAACAACCCACACACATTGAAAACATGATTCGCATACGGAACAAAATCATCCGCCGGCTGTTTGTCAAAGACAAAACAAGGGGGTTTTGGGGATGCAACTTTTCATTGTGGAAGAAAGACCTGCTGGCCGTAAACGGATTTGACGAACGTTTCGTCTATCCTGGATTCGGAGAAGATGTCGACTTGGACAACCGGTTGAGAAAAACGGGTGTTTACCCCGTCAGCAAAAAGCATCTGGTCACCCAATATCACGTCTTCCACAAACACTTCGACACACTGTACGAGCCCAACATGGCCTTGGTGGAAGAAAACAAAAAAAGAGACGGAGCATTCACTCCTTATGGAATCAACAAAATAACCGAATAAGAGATGAATATCGCTTTTGATGCCAAAAGGGCCTTTCACAACAGCCGCGGACTGGGGAACTACAGCCGCGATGTCATCCGCCTGTTCAACACGTTCCATCCAGAACACAACTACTTCCTGTTCAATCCGCAGAGCAGGAACAACATCGCGTTCCCGATGCAGCCAAACAACCTCGAAGTCACTCCCCGCAGTCTTGCCGGAAAGCTTTTCCCCAGTCTTTGGAGAAGCCGCGGAATGTGTGCCGAAATAAAATCGCTGAACATAGACATTTACCATGGTCTGAGCCAAGAACTGCCCTGGGGAATAGAAAAGACCCAAGTCCAGCGCATTGTCACCATGCACGATGCCATCTTCATGCGCTATCCGCAACTGTATTCAAAAACCTACCGCAGCATTTTCATCCGGAAAAACATCCATGCTTGCAAAACCGCCGATAAAATTATCGCCATAAGCCGGCAGACAAAGGAAGACCTGGTCGAGTTCTTCCATGCGGATGAACAGAAAATAGATATCGTATATCAAGGCTGCAACCAGATATTCAGAGACCCCGTCAGCCAAGAACAAAAGGAAGAAGTCCGTAGCAAATACCGGCTTCCGGAAAATTTCATACTCAATGTCGGAGCCATAGAGAAACGGAAAAATGCAGGGAGAATCATCGAGGCACTCCACATCGGAAACATTGACATGCCTCTCGTAATCATAGGTTCTCCCACCGACTACAAGAAAGAACTGGAATCGCTCATAGACAAATGGAAGTTGAACCAACAGATTCTGTTCATTCACAACGCCCCAAGTTGTGACCTGCCCGCCATATACAGCATGGCGTCGGTTTTTGTCTACCCTTCGATATTTGAAGGATTCGGAATTCCCATTTTAGAAGCTCTGTGTGTCGGGACTCCCGTCATCACCTCCTCCGGCAGTTGTTTCCGGGAAGCAGGCGGCCCCGACTCTTTGTACGTAAACCCGCAAAATGCGGAAGAATTGGCCTCTGCACTGAAAAGAACCCTGACAGATACCGCACTGAGAGAACATATGATATCGCAAGGAAAGAACTTTGCAGATAATTTTACTGATGAGAAAATCATGAATCATCTCATGAAAATCTATTTAAAATAGTCACTATGATTCGAAAAGAAAAACTCTTTGGCATCGTTGTGTGGTACAACCCGACACAAGAGAACATAAATGCAACCAAAAGCTACATCTATGAGGTTGAGAAACTGATTATTGTGGACAATTCTTCCGCCGACAATTCACATTTGTTGAGCCATTTTCCATCTGCCGACATTCTTTACTTGCCCAACAAAAAAAACCTGGGCATCGCCACGGCCTTGAATCAAGGTTGCTTATCTGCCATTGAAAACGGTGCCGAATGGGTTCTGACCATGGACCAAGACAGTCATTTCAACGAAAACGGGGTGTCGGAACTGGTTGAAAAAGCAAATTCATATGAGTTTTTTGACAAAACCGCCATCTTCTCACCCCTGCATCATTATGACAATGAAGCAAAGAACAAACGCAAATGGAAGGGAGATTACACACAAGAAAACAGTGTCATGACCTCGGGCAACCTGCTTTCGCTCGATGCTTACCGTCAAATCGGACGGTTCAGGGATGAATTTTTCATTGACCTTGTAGATGATGAATTCTGCTATCGTGCCAACGAAAAAGGTTTTTTGGTGGTCATGGTCAATACAGTCCTGCTGAACCACTATTTGGGCGATGCCTGTGTTCCTGTAAGAATTCTCGGACTAAAGAAAACATTTGATGATCACAATCCCATCCGGCGATATTATATTGCACGCAATACCCTCTACATGGCTCAATTGTATCCGAAATACAAAAAATTATTCCGACACCGTTTCCGAAAGCAATTTAAAAGAGTAATTTTGTACGATAACAGAAACAAGTGGGTCAAACTGAGGTTCATGCTAAAAGGAATCTCGGATTATAGAAAAGGAATAACAGGCCCTTTAACAAAAACTTTTTTAAAATAAAGCACCTTGAAACTATCTGTTACAATAATAACTTATAATGAAGAGCGTAACATAGAACGTTGCTTACGCTCGGTTGATGGTATAGCCGATGAGATTCTCATCGTTGATTCGTTTTCTACCGACAATACAATAGATATTTGTAAAAAATATCATGCACGTATCCTCCAACATCCTTTCAACGGGTACGGAGAACAGAAATTGTATGCCGCTCTACAAGCGCAATACGACTATATCCTTTCGCTGGATGCCGATGAAGAAGTTTCCAAAGAACTGCATGACAGCATAATGAAACTAAAGCAGGATAAATTCTGCAGTTCATATTATATCATAAACATCCTGAACATCTATTGCGGGAAACCTATTAAACATGGAGAATGGTATCCGGACAGACACATTCGCCTGTTTAACAAGGAAAAGACAAATTGGATTCCTCGCAGTGTACATGAATCCATAAAATTAATTCCCGACGAAAAACCCAAACGACTAAAAGGAGAATTGCACCATTATACTTGTACCACCATACAAGAACATCAAATAAAAGAAAAAAAATATGCAACGTTGAATGCGGAAATTGTTGCCCGTAAGAAATCATTCATCGCACCGATTACACCCTACATAAAAGGCGGATTCCGTTTCTTCAGGGCATATATACTCAAATTAGGAATACTCGATGGATACTACGGCTGGATTATCGCAACCACTTTGGCCAAATCGTCATTCCTAAAATACAAGTTAGCACGAATCATGCAAAAAAAGGCTTCATCATGAAAACCATCGTTAACTATATAAATCTTGCCAGTGCACTGTTCCTGGTGTTTACCGCCATTTTCCATAACTTCAGAGTGCATGAAATAGGTTATTATGTTTTCTTCACCTCCTACATACTGGAGATTGTGCTTGAAAAAAGATGGAATAACTTTCAATGGAACAAAAAGAACCTGTACTATACCGGTATGTTGCTGTTCTTCTTGCTACCGCTGTTGTACCGTCCGTTCGACACTGACACCTATTTCAAGCTCCTGTTTGAAAAACGTTATCCCCTGCTCGGCATCGGCATCATCGGATTGCTCGGAGTCAACGGCAAATACAAACTGAACTATTTCCTCAACACAATCATCATATCCTCCGTCCTGTCCATCCTGTATCTGATTGTGTTCAAAGTAGGAGTGAGTGAGTTCATCACCAGTCCAACACGCGATTACCTGTTTACAATCCAAAGAATAGAACACATCAACAGCCACATGATGTTCAATTTCTACCTGAACCTTGCACTCATAAGCATCTGGTATATGATTTCACGTTCGTGGCGACAGACAAGAACCATGAACCGGTATCTTTACATAGGAGCCATGACTCTCATCTTCTTCATTCTCTACCTATCGGAAGGTCGGAGCGGATTCCTTGCCAGCATCATGCTCATGTGCGCATTCATATTTTTTGAAATATGGAAACGGAAAAAGACCCTCGGGCTCATGCTGGCCCTCATGATACCCTTTGTTTTTGTCGCCCTGGCAAGCGGGCATAAACGCCTGTCCGAAGAACAGGTAAAGAACGAACCCCGTCTGTTTTTGTGGGAAGCCGCCGTGGAAGTGATAGAAAACAGCTCACCCTTAGGCAACGGAATGAGCCGGGCACAGGAAAAATATGATATCTGCCGCAACGAGCACGAAACGCCCGAATTCAAATATCTGTGGCACGATGTACATCGAGTAAGATTCATCGACTGTCATAACCAATATCTGCAGATTACTATGGAATTCGGCATACTTGGAATAGGCCTGCTCCTGTTCCTGCTCATATATCCCGGCTTCATTGTCGACAACCAACGGAAACTGCTCGCGCTATTCATACTCTGTCTCAGTGCCTACCAGTCGATATTCGACATGTTCATCACCGGGCAATTCTGTTTTCTGTTCTGTTTCCTCACTTTGTTGCTGCTCGTAGTTCCCAACAACATCGACCACACAGCCAGGCAACAGCATGGGCAGCCGGCCATCACCGACGACTCAACCCCGCTGAAGCATTCCGACATCTGAAACCCCACAGCCCCGCAAACGTCAGCAGGCCGTTAAGCATGAGCAGTTCGTAGCCGAAGGCATAGCCCCAGAAGTGCCGGCTTGTCCAACTGAGGGCGGCACAGACAAGCGGAGCGGCAACCGCTACCCAGGGCACAGCCCGGTCGTTCGTCTGCCAGCGGGTGAACAGCCCGAACGCAAACAGCCCCAGCAGCGGACCGTAGGTGTAGGACACCATGGTAAAGATGGCGTCGATGACACTCGTGTTGTTCAGCGCGCGGAACAGCAGGATAACCCCCACAAAGACCACCGACAGGCACAGGTGAATCATGAGCCGAGCCCGTTTTGCACGTTCGGGACGGAGACGTTCAATGTCGAGTATGTCGACCGCAAACGAGGTGGTAAGGGCCGCCAGGGCCGAATCGGCACTCGAGAAGGCCGCCGCCACCAGGCCCACGGTAAACAGCACCAGCACCGACCGCCCCAAGTGAGAGGCCGCAAACACCGGCAGAATGTCGTCCGAAGCCGCCGGAAGCGCCAGTCCCTCGCGCCCGGCCAACAACAGCAGCATGGCCCCCAGCACGAGGAACAGCAGGTTGACCGGAATGAACGACAGGCCGTACCAATACATGTTCTTCTGCGCATCGCGCAGGTTGCGGCACGTCAGGTTCTTCTGCATCATGTCCTGGTCGAGCCCCGTCATGACAATGACGATAAATATGCCGCTGAAAAACTGCTTGAAGAAGTTCTGTTTCGTGTGCCAGTCATCGAACACAAACAGGCGCGTAAGGTCGCTGTGCCACAAGGCGTCGGACAGCTCGGCCGCGTCCATGTGCAGATGGCGGGCCGTCTGCACCATCATCAGCACGAGGGTGGCGAGCATGACCACCGTCTGCAACGTGTCCGTCCACACAATCGTCCGTATGCCGCTGCGGAACGTATAGAGCCATATCAGCCCCACGATGCCGCACACGGTGGCCACGAAGGGCACCCCGAGCGAGTCGAACACGAACGACTGCAGGATGAGCGCGACCACATAGAGGCGCGCCGCCGCCCCCAGCGTTTTCGACACCAGGAAGAAAGCCGCCCCCGTCTTGTACGACACACGCCCGAAACGTTCCTCCAGATAAGTATATATGGTGGTGAACCGCCGCCGGTAATAGAGCGGCAGCAGCACATGCGCTATGACCATGTAGCCGAAGAAGAATCCGAGCACGGTCTGCATGTACGTAAAACCCAGGTCACGCACCATGCCCGGCACCGACACGAAGCTGACCCCCGACAGCGACGAACCCACCATGCCGATGGCCACCACCCACCAGGGCGAACGACGGTTGGCAAGGAAAAAGGCATCGTTGTCCGTGTTGCGGCGCCCGGCCACAAACGATATGCCGAGAAGCAGCGAAAAATAAACTCCTATAACGAGCAAGACGATATACGCTGACATGTCATTCCATTTTTCCTGCAAAGATAGCAAACTTGCCCGACAGGTCCGTCGGCCCCGCCTGCTGGGCCTTCCGAAAATACTGTAATATGTTTGTAAAAAATGCGTGCGCACGGAGTTCCAACGGCGTGCGCGCGCATTTTTAACTCCGTGCGTGCGGAATTTCAACTCCGTGCGCACGCCGTTGAAACTCCGTACGCGGGCCGTTTTTTCTCCACATGCGTATGCATTTTCACTACACACGTATGTAGCATAAATACAAACGTATGTGTTTTATCAAAGAAAATGTCAGCATTGTTTTTTGCCCAAATGCCCCTCAAAAACGGCCTGCTGACTGCCTGCACACCGCTTCCCAAACAGACGGCAGGCCGATTTGTCCGGTAAATAGTTTTTTGTACATTTGCAGGAACGAATATCGATATGCAACAACAATTTTCATCCACCCTGCTCGAAAATGCGGTCAACGAGTTCGCCAAGCTGCCGGGCATCGGCCGGAAGACGGCCCTGCGGCTGGTGCTGCACCTGCTCAAACAGCCCGAAGAGGACGTGGAACTGTTCGGCAACACGTGCATACAGCTGCGCCGCGACATACGCTACTGCAAGGTGTGCCACAACATATCCGACACGGAGGTGTGTCACATATGCGCCAACCCGGGACGCGACCGCGAGACGGTGTGCGTGGTGGAGAACGTGAAGGACGTGATGTCGGTGGAAAACACGCAACAGTATCGCGGATTGTACCACGTGTTGGGCGGAGTCATCTCGCCCATGGACGGCGTGGGCCCGAAAGACCTCGAAATAGAGAGCCTGGTGGAACGCGTGAGCCGCGAACACGTCAAGGAAGTCATCCTCGCACTGAGCACCACCATGGAGGGCGACACCACCAACTTCTACATCTTCCGCAAGCTGGCGCCGCTCAACATACGCATCACCACCATCGCCCGCGGAGTGGCCATTGGCGACGAACTGGAGTATGCGGATGAAATCACGCTCGGACGGTCCATCCTCAACCGGGTCGACTTCACCAGCTCGTTCAAGCAATAGAAGAATGGAAAGTTGAAAGTTGAAAATGGAAAACAAGGAACAATGACCTTTTCAAGGCCTGAAGGGCCGCAAGCCCATAGCGTAGGGCATCGGCCCTACGATGTAAATGGAAAATGGAAAACGGGAAACATTTTACGGAAACATAAGACAGAAAAATGAGAAAGATTATCAACCGACTGACGCTCGTGTACTACGGATTCTACCTGCTGGCCATTGCGCTGGCCGCCTGCGGATACCGTTTCCTGGCCGGAAGCCAGACACTGATTGACGCACAGTCATCGGCCGGCATCGCGCTGAGCTCGGCCTACATCGTGCTCCTCGTGGCAAGCATACCGCTCGCCCTCAAACTGTTCAACATCAAAGTGAAGAAACTGGCCGCCGTCACCGATGCCGAAGCAAAGGAACAGGCCTACATGCGGCTGTCCGTATGGCGGCTCGTGGTCATAGGCGCCAACCTGCTCATTGGCATCACGCTGTTCTACCTCATGGGGTCGCAGTCCATGATTTTCTGCGCTGCCATCGCCGCCATCGCCCTCGTGTTCTGTAAGCCGGGCGAAGTGAGGGCCGAACGCGAACTGGCCGCACCCGACGACCCGACAACCCGGGCCGACCGCTGAGAAAACAACCGATTATTCACCATACGCCCCGACGGCGGCAAAGCGTCCGCCCCCTTGGGAAAAGGACACCCAACCGTCGGGGCTCATTCATTGTCACACCATGCTGATTGCCGTAGATTTTGACGGGACCATCGTCACGCACGAATACCCGAAAATAGGAAAGGAAATACCGTTTGCCATCGACACGTTGAAACGCCTGCAAAGCGAGTTTCACCACCAGCTCATCCTGTGGACCATGCGCGACGGCAAAGAGCTCGACGAAGCCGTGGAGTTCTGTCGCGCCCGCGGACTGGAGTTCTATGCCGTCAACGCCAGCTACCCCGAAGAAGAGTTCGAGCCGGGCATGTCGCGCAAGGTCAATGCCGACCTCTTCATCGACGACCGCAACCTGGGCGGACTGCCCGACTGGGGCGTCATCTACCGTATGATAGCTGAAAAAAAATGCTTCGAACAGCCCGACAGCGACCTCACCGGCGGGTATCCGAAAAAGAAAAAAGGATTGTTCGGACGGTTTAAGTAACCCCCGCCGCAGTCCGCCGCAGCACATGAACCGCGGAACTGCGTGCCTTTAACTGTATGACCTATGATACGACTGCGTGCCTGCGAACCCGAAGACCTGGAGCTGCTCTACCGTTGGGAGAACAACGCCGACTATTGGTGTGCCGGCGAACTGCGCACCCCCTACTCGCGCTTCGCCCTGAAGCAGTTCATCCTTGCATCGGGACAAGACATATACGAAAGCCGCCAAATGCGCCTCATGATTGAAAGGACAAGCGACGGAGCGGCTGTAGGTGCCGTCGACCTGTTCGACTTCGACCCGCTCAACGGCCGGGCCGGCGTGGGCATACTGATTGACAAGCCCTACCAGGGAGCCGGACTGGCCTCGGAAAGCCTCCGGGCCCTGCAGACCTACGCTTTCCGCCACCTGCAACTGCACCAGCTCTATGCGCACATTGCCGCCACAAACACCGCAAGCCTGCGGGCGTTTGAAAATGCCGGCTTCGAAACGGTGGCCACGCTAAAGGACTGGATCAGACGCGAAGGGCAGTATCTTGACGTCGTGCTCGTCACAGCAACCGAGCATCATCGGTGAGCGGTAACCGCCCCACAACCAGCTGGTCGAGCAGGTCACGGCTGTTCATGCTCTCCATACCGAATTTCCGGGCGCCAGCATCGCCGGCCTGTCCGTGGAAATAAACGCCCAGCAAAGCGGCCTGTTCGGCCGTGTATCCGCGTGCAAGCAGCCCGGCAACAAGCCCGGTAAGCACATCGCCGCATCCTCCTTTGGCCATGCCGGCATTTCCCGTCGAGTTGAACACGGCACGTCCGTCGGGCATCATCACCATGGTATGCGCTCCTTTCACCACCACAACCGACTGCAAGCGGCGGGCCAGTTCGCGCACCCGGTCCAGTTTGTCCTCTTCTCCGTTCCATGCGCCTGTCAGCCGGCGCAATTCGCCTATGTGGGGCGTAAGCACCGAACCGGGCGGAACACAATGCCACAAATCGTGCCGGCGCGAAAGCAGGTTCAACGCATCGGCATCGAGCACCAAAGGCACGGAAACCGCCTGCAACAGCTGCGCAAACGCAGTCATGGTTTCATCGCTGGTACCCAACCCGCACCCTATGCCTATCGCGTTATACCGGTCGAGCCGGGCAGGCACAGAAGAAAAACAGTCCGACAAATCGGGACTGAGCATGGCCGACGGACACGACACGTTCAATGCCACTGCCCCTTCGGCCGGTACATGGGCCGTGACCAGCGCACAGCCCGAGCGCAACGCCCCTCCGGCAGCCAGCAGGGCGGCCCCCATCATGTTCTTGCTGCCACACACGAGCAAGGCATGTCCGTAATGACCTTTATGGGAAAAACTGTCGCGCGACTTCAACATGGGACGTACATCGTCCGCCGTGAGAAAACTGTAGGGAGTTTCACTGAAACCGGGATATTCGGCCGACAGTCCAATGGGCAGCACACACAGTTCACCACAGCATCCACCCGCTTCGGGCAACAACATGGACAGTTTGGGAAACTCCAATGCCAAGGTAACATCGGCATGCACCACCTGGCTGGGATCATTCTCCCACTCCGTCTTCATGCCTGAGGGGATGTCTATGGAAACTACCCGGTTGGGCATAGCATTCAACTGCTGCACAAGCGTTGCCAAAGGCTCTTTCAACCTGCCACTGACTCCGGTACCCAGCAAAGCGTCGACAAGCAGTATGCCGGCATCAATGTGCTTCAAACGGTCAGGAGTCATGCGTTCTACCTGCTGCGGCAGGCGGGACAGGTTAATACGGCTCTCCTCTGTCATGTGCTGCGGCTCGCAAAAAAGACACACAGCACACCGATAGCCTCTTTTACTCATCATGCGTGCCACGGCCAGCCCATCGCCGCCGTTGTTGCCCTTGCCTATAAGAAACAGCAAAGGACGTTGCCTGTCCACCCGGCGGCACAGCCACGAGGCTATGGCTTCGGAAGCCCGCTCCATCAGAGCGACCGACTCAATCGGTTCCGAAAGCATGGTAAAACGGTCGGCTTCCTTTATGTGTGTTCCGAGCAGTATTTTCATTGCTGCACAGTCTGTATCATCCGTTTGCCGGCATACAAATACAGGTCGACCCTACGGTTCTGCGCCTGTCCGTCCGCCGTGTCGTTGCTCGCTACCGGGTCGGCAAAATTGCGTCCGCCCGAGGCGGTAATGCGTCCTTCTTCAATTCCCTGTGCAAGCAACGTGCGCACTACAGCCGCAGCACGTTCGCCCGACACTTTCTGGTTGGCCTGAAGTGTTCCCACATTATCCGTATGACCGAACACCATGATGTTCACTTCCGGATATTGCCTCAACACTTCGGCCAAAGCGGCCAGCAATTGCCCGGCATCCGCACGAAGCACATCCTTGCCTGCCTCGAACAAGACATCGGACGGTAACATCACCCGCAAGGCCTTCAGTCCGTTGGCATCAGTAAAACTGTCGACCTGCGCCCCATCAAGTACTGCCATTCGGGCAGCCACACCATCCATCCGACGGCTGATGGCAGCACTGGCTCCGGCTGTAAGACCCGTCACTCCAGGCTCGCCAATAACCAGCGGTTTCAGTACCGCTCCGGTCTCTACGGTTTCGCTCTTCTCGGTTTCAGACGGCGTTCCCTTTACGCTGTGGCTCACCGTGCGGCATCCCGAAACCAACAATCCCAACGAAAACGACACAATGACAAACAAATCTTTTTTCATATGCTGACTCATTAAAAATTACAGAATACAAGAAACTTGCAGACAAAAATAGTGAAAGGTGAGTGGAGAAACAAATGAAAACGCAGTTTTCGGCCCGATTATTCAGAAGCCCATCCACTTTCTTTCCCATACGCATTTTACAAGTTCTGGCAACAAAATCTAAAACAACATAAAATCACAAGAAAAATTAATATAAACTTAATCCATAGTAGCATGTAATTGTGAGCTTAATAAATCTGTCATTTATTTGACATACTGTATCTTAATCTTATCCTTAAATCCTTTATTCCAAATTCGCGTTAAAAACATTCTTACCTGTATATTTAAACATTTCCACCATTTTCCATGAAATTAAATAAAATACTTTTGTCAAAAAATAAAATTCATAATAAACATGAAACAAACAAATCTTATCTTAATTTTACTAAGCTATATCCTTATCTCTCAATGTAAAAAAGAACAACAACCTTATGGTGCAGCAGACACAAACGACCCGAAAACGAAAATTCCGACAAGTGTAAAACCGGCATTCGACCATTGGATGCGCGATACATGGGTCACACTCGGAGAAGATGGCTATTATTACATGACAGGAACAACCGCCGAC